>NZ_CALNWT010000008.1:0-249085 GCF_940789645.1 Pseudomonas sp. Marseille-Q0931
CGGCATCATCTGCCGCACCACCCACTCCCGATGCTCTATCGAATAACGCGCCACACGGCTCTCACTTCCGCCCACCGACCAAGACTCATCGAATCAACTCACACGACAACTATCCTGACGCGGCGGGTGATGGTTGGTAAGGCGGTGTCGATTGATTTCAGTGCCTGCAAGGCAACGCTGACTTACTTCAATCGGCTAGGTTTTTTTGACCACCTAGCTGGGGCCGTGAATGTGATACCGGAGCGACCCTCCCTATCAGGGGCGGCAACCTACCGTGGCAACAATCATGGTGTGGTTGAGCTTGCACCGATTGCTCCTCACATCCCCGATGAGTCCATTCCGAAGCGTTTGAAAAATAGCCTGGTGGAGTGTGCAGGTGAACGCTATATGCAGTCCGCGTTCACCTTCATTTCGGAGCTATTTGGCAACGTGAGGGATCATGCAAAGTCCGAGATTCCGGGCGTTGCAGCTCTTCAGTACTACCCGAAAGGCCGCAAAATTCAGACAGTGATCTCTGACAGCGGGATTGGCATTGTCGGCAGCCTTCAGCCTGTTCTGGAACGGAAGTACCCACAGCTCTTTCAGCAGCTCGATTTCTCGAAAGCAGAGTCAGGGCCGGAGCTGGTCTTGCACGTCTTCAAGCAGGGGCGAGTCTCCAGTTCCGACGAAGATGGCCGGGGGCTCGGGCTGAAACGAAGTGGTGATATGGCCGCTGATTTCAATGCCACGGTTACGGTGAGACAAAGAAACTTTGAGCTGACGATGGTCTACAGCGATGGTCGATTCAACCGTAGCTACCCCCGAATGGATATGCCAACCATCCTGGGAACCCATATCTGCTTTGACTTCTTAATTGACAGCTAAAGCCCTCTCGTTAAACTGAGCAAATGAATCAGAAATCAATTACGGTCAAGCTAAGAGACTTCACTGAGGACGACCACCCTTTTGGCAATGTCCAGGGGAAGGCAACCTTTGGGAAGCTGCTCGACGTCGTTCACTCCCATCCGCAGTACTCCGTTTTTGGGATCTCCCTCTCTGGCATAGAAGCGACGGATGCGTCATTTCCGAGAGAAAGCGTGGTTGCTGTCGCGAAGCTTTTTAGGGGAGAGCGCGGCTTCTTTCTCAAAGATGTCAGAAGTCGAGACTTACTGGATAACTGGAGCTATGCGGCCCAGGCCAAAGAGATTCCTCTGACTGTCTGGGCCGATGACGGTTACCAAATTATCGGGCCTGAGATCAGCTCGTCCACGAAGGAACTGTTGGAGTGCGTGCTGTCTCAGCGTTCGGTAACTGCCGCCAAGGTGGCCGAAACGCTGAAAATTTCGGTCGCCAATGCCAGTACCAAGCTCAAAAAGCTCAAGGATCAAGGGTACATCCTCAGAGCCGAGGAGACGGCTGAGTCTGGCGGGATCGAGTACGTCTACTTTGCCATTGGCGAATCTGCTTAAACAGCTTTACATAATCAGAATAGAGGCGTAACGTTTGCTTTGACTCCAAGGGATTTGTGTAATCTCTGGTTAAACTGAATAAATAAAGCAGAATGGTGATCGATATGGCAACGAATCCTCCGGCAGGTGATGGGCATCGAAATGGTGCTGTGCGTCAGCGTTCCCAAACCCAGACTCCGTCTGGTCATTGGGTCAAACGTGATACGGAAACCGGCCAGTTCATGGACGTGAAAACGTCGGATAAAACGCCGTTCAAAGGCGTGCGGAAAGAGAAATAGGAGAACAGCTCATGAGTGCGAAATACGAGATTTTCCTGGGAGCGGATCGTCAGTATTACTTCCGGTTGAAGGCACCTAATGGCGAGAAAATTCTTGCCAGCGAAGGCTATACCACCAAGGCGAACTGCCAGAATGGTATCCAGTCGGTGAAGACCAACTCCCCTTACGATGCCAACTACAAGAAGCTGACGTCCATTAACTCCCAGTACTACTTCACCCTGCACGCAAGCAATGGGCAGGTAATCGGCAAGAGCGAAATGTATACGTCCGCTCAAGCACGTGATGGTGGTATCACGGCGGTTAAGGCGTACGGCCCGAGTGCTCCGGTGGTAGATCTCACCTGATACATCGTGCTTGTACAAACCCGCTTCGGCGGGTTTTTTGTTGCCTAAAAAAGGGGGGGCGCGTGGCCATTTCCCTGCAATCCTAAGGAGCTAACCGTTGCGGCTGTTCTGTAGACGGGGTTGGCAAGGCGAGAGACTCGGGAATTTATTAACAAAAACGTTAATAAATTCCCGAGCCGGGCGGTGCGTATATCGGGCGCTATGTTCAATGGCGCCCCGCAGGGGGCAGGGTGCTGGCGATCACTTCAGCGTTATGTGGCTACCGGGTAACTGGGGTGTGGCGCCGCAGCCAGGGGGCACTTGGTCGGTGTGCTACTGGCGGGGTCGCCAACCCGCTTGCCAAAATACGGTTACCCTGTCACTGTAAATACGAATGTCATTACAGTGAGGGTCGCATCATGGCGTCCATCAATATCCGCATCGACGACGAGCTTAAGGCGCGTGCTTACCAGGAGCTGGAAAAGCTCGGCGTCACCCCCTCTGAACTGATGCGCCAGGCTTTGCAGTATGTGGCCGAGCGCGGACAGCTGCCCTTCCGGCCCGTGCTGATGACCGAGGAAGATGAAGCGTTAATCGCCACGGTTCGTGAACGCCTGGCCGCTCCTCAGCGCGTGAAGGTTGCGCTGGATGACCTATAGCCTTGAGTTTGATGCGCGGGCACTGAAGGAGTGGCAAAAACTGGGTGATACCGTTCGCCAGCAGCTGAAGAAAAAGCTCGCTGAGGTGTTGCTCAATCCGCGCATTGAAGCCAATCGGCTCCATTCGCTGCCGGACTGCTACAAGATCAAGCTGCGCAGCAGTGGTTATCGCCTGGTGTACCAGGTGCTTGACCACGAGGTGGTGGTGTTTGTGGTCGCGGTTGATCGCCGTGAGCGTGAGCAGGCCTATCGCAAGGCAGCCGAGCGTCTTAAATAGCGGGCTCAGCTGTTCCCCTATGACTGAAAGGTGGTCTCGGCACGATGAGTGGTGATGATCTGCTTGAGCATCTACGGGCCGAAAATGCGCGCTTGATCGCGCTGTTGGAAGCGCATGGTGTTGAGTGGCGCTTGCCTGACGAGCCGCCGCTAGTCGAACCGACTAGCCCGCCTCCACTGATAAGTTCGAGTCTCGACACGGATGCCAAGTTGGCGTTGTTCAGGCGACTGTTTCGGGGCCGTGCCGATGTGTTTCCCGTGCGCTGGGAAAGCAAGGCCGGTAAATCGGGCTACTC
The DNA here is from genome assembly GCF_940789645.1 of Pseudomonas sp. Marseille-Q0931. NCBI lineage: Bacteria > Pseudomonadati > Pseudomonadota > Gammaproteobacteria > Pseudomonadales > Pseudomonadaceae > Pseudomonas > Pseudomonas sp. Marseille-Q0931. Next base: position 3,281 of record NZ_CALNWT010000008.1, read on the forward strand.
ACCGGCGTGCGCCAATGAATGGCGACCCGGTGTGTGTGAGAAGCCACGGATCAAGTGCGGAGATTGCTCGTTCCGCCAACTCCTGCCGCTGACCGATCAGGTGCTCTACAAGCATCTGGCCGGAGATATTGTCATCGGCGTTTACCCGTTGCTGCCAGACGACACCTGCTACTTCCTGGCGGTGGATTTTGACGAGGCCGATTGGCGTGAAGATGTCACGGCTTTTGCCCAGTCATGTTGTGAGTTGGACGTGCCGGTGGCACTGGAAATCTCTCGCTCGGGCAACGGGGCGCACGCCTGGATTTTCTTCGAGCGTAATGTCCCCGCCTATGAGGCGCGCCTGCTCGGCTCCGCGATCATCAGTCATACCTGCGAGCGTACCCGGCAACTGACGCTGGGCTCGTATGACCGACTGTTTCCAAATCAGGACAGCATGCCCAAAGGCGGCTTTGGCAACTTGATTGCCTTACCCTTGCAGAAGCGGGCCCGCGCGTTTGGCGGCAGTGTTTTTGTCGATGAGACGCTGACGCCCTATCCCGACCAGTGGGCATTTCTGGCCAGCATTCAGCCTATGCCCGTGCAGGATATTGTGCCGAAAACCCTGCTGGCCACTGGAGGTCGCCATCCATTGGATGTCACCGCAGTTGCGGATGACGACGAGCCGAAACCCTGGCAGCGCACAGCGGAAAAGACTCAGAAGTTGGCTTGTCCGTTACCCGAGTCAGTGAACGTTACCCTGGCCAACCAGATCTATTTCGACAAGTCCGAACTGCCCCAGCCATTGGTCAACAAGCTCATCCGCTTGGCGGCCTTTCAGAACCCCGAATTCTACAAGGCACAGGCCATGCGTATGCCTGTGTGGAACAAGCCCCGGATCATTGGGTGCGCGGAAAACTTTCCCCAGCATATAGCCTTGCCCCGTGGCTGCCTGGATGACGTGCGGGCATTGCTTCATGACAACGGGGTTGAGCTGGTGCTGCACGATGAGCGCTTCGCAGGAGAGCCCATTGATGTCCGCTTTGCGGGCACGCTACGCCCGGATCAAGAGGCTGCTCTCGAAGGCATGTTGGCGCACGACACCGGCGTCCTCTGTGCGCCCACTGCTTTTGGTAAAACCGTCACGGCAGCCGCGCTGATTGCCAGGCGAGGTGTAAACACGTTGGTGCTGGTGCACCGGACGGAATTGCTCCAGCAGTGGAAGGAAAGGTTGCAGGCGTTTCTGGGCGCAGACAAAACGAAGGTCGGCACTATAGGCGGTGGTAAGGTCAAGCCGACCGGCATCATCGATATTGCCGTGATGCAGTCTTTGTCGCGGCAAGGTGAAGTCAGCGAGCAGGTGAAAAACTACGGGCAAATCATCGTGGATGAATGCCATCACCTGTCAGCCTTTTCATTCGAGGCCCTCCTCAAGGCTGCTGGGGCCAAATATGTCTTGGGTCTGACCGCTACGCCAGTCCGTCGTGATGGCCAGCAGCCGATTATCTTCATGCAGTGCGGGCCCATTCGGCATACAGCGAGTAGGCCGGAGAGTGCTCCAGCTGATCTGGCCGTGACGCCGCAGTGGCTTTCTCGACCGATAGTCATGCCCGAAGGGACAGGCATCCAAGATGTCTTCTTGCAGGTGTGCAGCGACACAGAGCGAACAGCCAAGATTGTTGCTGAGGTTGGAGATGTTTTTGACCAAGGCCGGAAGATCCTGGTGCTGACTGAGCGAACGGATCACCTCAACGCTATTGAGGCGCAGTTGGTCGGTCGGGTCGAGAACCTATTCACGCTGCATGGGCGGATGTCCAAGAAGCAACGCGCTGCGCTAATTGGCGAACTGGAAGCACTGCCAGCAGATGCCCCGCGTGTGATCCTAGCAACCGGGAAATTGGTTGGAGAGGGTTTTGACCACCCGGCACTGGATACCTTGGTACTGGCCATGCCGGTTTCCTGGAAGGGCACTCTCCAGCAGTATGCGGGCCGCCTGCATCGGGAACATGCGAGTAAGGCGGATGTGCGCATCATTGACTTCATTGATGCCGGACATCCTGCATTGCTCCGTATGTGGAGCAAGCGCCAAGCGGGTTACAAGGCTATGGGCTATCGATTTGTTGATTCGTCCAGCTCAATGGAACTGCCGGCAAATGGTTAACGAGTCTTCATACAGCCACCAAGCTTCCGTCTGTCGGAGTCGGAAAGTGGCTGTTTCCTACGCAGTGGATTCGCCGTAATCTGGGTTGCATTGACAGGTTGTCAATCCAGGCTGTGGCTTGAGGTCTGCCTCCAGCACGTCCGCTGTCTTACCGAAATGTAGTGCTGTGAGCGGCTCGTTTCAGGGGCTTACGGAAAATGCCATTTATTGCGGTAATTTCGGCGGAAAATGCCACTTTATGTGGCTCAATCATGCCAATAATGGTGCCCATTGCTTTTCGTAACTCATTGATTTAATTGAGTTTACCTGTGGTTCTGAATGCCAGGTTTGTCGCCCGTCGACAGATCTGCTAGCTGAACCGCTAGTTGGCGTGAAATGAGAAGCCCCTGCCGATGTGAGTCGGCAGGGGCTTTTTAATTTGAACCGGGCTCGCTCCGCGTTAACGCTGACCTTATTTCTTGAAACGCCGTCGCCACGCCGCGCGCTGCCCTCGCACTTCCACCATGGCCACAAGCATGGCGCGGTAGCGCTTGCTGTTCAGCGTCAGCAGGGTACTCAACGGCAGCAGCAAGCCGATGGAGTACAGCAGGTCAGGTGCGCGCCTGCCCCAATGCGTGATGATCACCAGCATGCAGGCGACCATGGCCGCCACGATCAGCCACACCGCCCAGGGGCGGCCGCGAATCACCAGAAGGTTGGCCGCGCACAGGTACAAGGATATTCCGCTGCTGCCCAGCATCATGTAAATGCCATAGTCGTCCAGGCTCGGCGGATAGACTTCCAGCAGCAGAATCTGAGAGACCGCCAGGGAAAATAGCGCCAGAAAGAACGCGGCGATGAAGACCGGGAAGTGCCGGCGCAGTATCGAGAGAAAATCGAGTCCTTGCTTCACTCCAGCTCCTCGTAAAGGCCGATGGCGTAAGTCTGTACCATGCTGCTGCCGAGCAAGCCGAGCCCGGCACCCAGCGCATCTCTGATATTGATCGCCAATGTTGACGAGATCTCACTGGTACTGAAGCGTTTCGGAAGCTCGCCGCTGCTTTGCAGGGCTTTGCGCAGCGCGGGAGTGAGAGCTGGATTGCGGTTCTCCAGAATCTCGTTGGTCAAGCGACGCCGTTCCTGGCGGCTTAGGCCATTCAGGCTCTGATACCAGCTGCGTCCGGTCATGGCCTTGCGCATGTTCATCACACGCAAAATCGTGGCTCCAGCCCCGGCGACGCCACCGAGAGAGATGATATCCAGCGCTCTGGATACGTCCTGGTACCACTGCTGGCTATCCAGCCTATCGAGTGCTTCCGGATTATTCACTTCGGTATAGACGCGAGCAGCACCGGCTACGCATTGCACGGAGCTCGCCGATGCAGCCGCTACGCCCAATGTCGTGATCACCAGGCTGGCACCACCGGTAAACGGCACGATGGCCGTACCGCCGATGATCGCGATCCAGCCCAGCACCGCACCGGCGCAGGCCAGCGTGGTATTGACGCTTTCGGCCACCAGTCGCGACTCGCGTGGGTTGGACCGCACCTGTTGCACGAACTGCTGAGGTGAGACATTGCGCTGGGCTTCGCGGATGATGATGCGCTTGGGTCTGATGCTGCAGATCGGCGTGAACTCGCGAAGGGTCACCGAGTTGAATCTGGTATCGATATACACCACGCCTGCACCGGCGATGGCGGGGTCGGCGTCGATGGCGGCATAGAGCCTGCGCAGGTCGATCATGGCTTCGATGCGCCGTCTTGCCATCATCTGCGATGGGGTATTTTGCAACCCGATCAGGTAGTCGGACATCGGCCCTCCTTGGTTTGTATTCCGATAGCCGCCGGCTCTGCCCGAAAGCGGAAACCAGCGGCGCGCTGTTTAAGCTAGTCACCCGGCGTAACTCAGACGTTCGGGCAGGGAATCGGTGCCCAGTCGCCCATGTCCGGGTTGTTGCACATGCTGTTGACCTGGTTGGTACCGGCCACGGCCACTTGTTGGCTCTTGGCCTGTTTAACTTCGGCCTGTTGCAGAACCTGTTCGGTCTTGACCGCTTCGGTGGGTACCTTGGCCGGCTTCTTGGCAGGGGTCTTGGCTGCGGTGGTCACTTCCGCGCGCGCGACGCCGACGTTCTTCAGGTCAGCCTCGTAGGCCTGGGTGTAGTTGCTCAGGTTCTCGCCAGCCTTGCCATTGACTGCGGTGATCAGGTTATTGGACTCGTTCAGGCCGGCGATGATCTCGGCCAGACGCTTGCGCCCTTCTGTATCGTCGATCGCACCGGACTTGCGCTTCTCCAGCAGGCTGGTGAATTCCTTCTGGTAGCAGCTCTGCGACGCTTCGGCGTAGGCGATGCTGCGGTCGAAGGTGCTGGCACTGGCATTGATGTCGGTGGAGTAGGAGCCGATACGCTGACGGTCGTCGCTGATCTGCTGCTGCTTGGAGGTGTAGTAGGCCGCTGCGCCGCCGACTAGGGCGCCACCGGCGGCGCCAATGGCGGCATTTCGCCCTCGGTCTTCCTTATCGGCGGTCAGGGCACCGGTCAGGGCACCGCCGACTGCACCGAGCATGGCGCCGGTAGCGATCGAACGCGTGATGCTGGAATCGGTATCGCGCAGGTGTTGAACGGGCTGGTAGCAGCTCGGGTAGTAGCTGACTTCGGTGGATTTGCCGACTCGGTTGACCGCAGAGGTGGAGCAGCCGCTGATCAGTACGGTCATCGAGGTGAAACCGATGGCAGCGAGGGTCAGGAGACGGCTGCGAGGTTGCGAGGTGTGTTGCGATGTGGATGGACGCATAGCTAGGTTCTCTGCTGATGGTGGATTGGTGTGTGTGAAACGGCTGATCACGCTCACGGCTGTTGCACCGCTTGCGTTGCCAGCAATTGCTTGAGGATCTCGGCCGGATCGGCCCGCTGCTGGGTCCGGTACAGGGCCACGTGGTTGACGAACAGGGTGGCGCGGTTGACCAGGCTGTTGCCGATCACGGGCTTGCGCGCGAGCTCCTCCTTGATGCGCTGGAACTGTGCCTGGATCACGGCATTGGTGTAGCGGGTGCCGCTGGCCATGTTGTCGATGTAGATCGCCACCGCGCCATCCAGCGCCTTGGTGCCGTTCTGGATAGCGCCGCCGAACACCTGCGCCGAGGTGGCGTCATTGTTTTGCTGCGCCTGGCGCTGGCTCTGGCGCAGGTTGGTCAGGCGGATGTTGTAGTTGTTGATGGTTTCCGCCACCAAGGCGGCGGACTGGATCAGGTTGCCGGCCGCCTCTTCGCGCTGGCGGGCGATCAGCGAGACGTTGCGCTTGAGTTCCTCGTTGACCAATCCGAGCTCGGCTTGCAGGCGCGGATCGGTGGCACTGGCGATGATGCTGTCCAGGCGTTGGGTAGGGTCATCGTCAGCATTGATGTCATCGGTCAGGCCGGCCAGGCGACCCTGCTTCTGCCACTGGGCGAACAGCTCGTCGTAGCGCGAGCGCGGAGCGGACAAGGCGCCGATGGCCACGCGGAAACCGGTGGTTTCGTTGCGTTGCTCGCTGCCGTCAGCACCGAACAACGGGTATTCGCGGCGCATGCCGGTGAACAGCGTGCCCTCGCCTTCCAGGTAGTTGCCGCCCTTGACCACGAAGCCGCCATAGGTGCCCTGGCGGCGCCCGGCACTGACCAGCTGGAACGATTCCTGAACCATTTCGGCGGCGTTGCCGATCACGTCGAACAGACCCAGCGGGTTGGCCTCCTTGGTGCCGATCGGCATCAGTCGGGGGGCCTGACCGGTACCACCTGCCACCTGGTTGAAAACGGCCCATTTGGCCAGCGGGCCATCTTCGTCGCTGCCTTCGACCGGCCGCGGGAACAGCCGTCCCTCCAGTTCCTGACGGCTGACTTCCGAGCCTCCTCGGGCAGCAAACTCCCATTCCACTTCACTAGGCAGCCGGACGAACGCAGCACCGCCCTCCTCGGCCTTGCTACCGCGACCGCTGACCGGCAGCAGGTCGCGGTGATTGGCCAGTAGCCAGGCGCTGTAGACCGCTGCGAAGCGCTCGGCTTCGAAACGCGACAGTTTCACCTGCGGCAGTCGTCCGCTCAGATCGGTGACCGGCGCACACGCTGGAGCAGGCTCGCCGCCGGCCAGTGATTGAGCCTGGGCCATGACCTGGGCGTACTGGCGGGCGGTGACTTCGTATTTGCCGATGAAATACATCATCGGCTTCAGCGGGCTGCCGACGTCGATCCTGGGCAAACGCTCGGTGATCTGTTTCTGCCACTGCGGTGCCAGGTCCTGCAGGCTGAACTGACCGTTGATGAAGTCGCGGCGATAGCCGGAAATGAAAGACTGCTTGTAGCCCGCCTCCCCTTCGCTGAACGGATAGCCCAGGCTGACTTCGCGATCATCCAGGCTGCCCTGCGTCAGCACGTAGACATGACGGAAAACCATCTCTCCGCCACAGGGCAGCGGCAGGCTGACGTCGCCCGGCAACGGCTTGGGGTTATCCAGCTTGGCCAATTGCTCCGCATCCAGTTCGCGGGCGGGCTCGCCGGATGACTGCGCAGGTGTGGCAGCTTTGTTCGCCGCTGGTGGCTCCTCGCCCGGCGAGCAGGCCGCCAGAGCCAGTGTGGCGAACATCAGGGCGGAAGCAGCGAAACGACAGTCAGACATCGCGAATTCCTTGAGAGGCGTCGATCCGGGCCGCACGTCGCCCTCCCAGCGCAGCGGCAAGGGCGCTGGCCAGCAGGACGGCGCCGAGGGCCACCAGGTAATGCTCGGGCAGCAGGCGACTGGCGTAGTCGCCCGGCACCTGTACGAAAAGATGGTTGATGCCGCCCTCCGCCAAGCGGTACAGCAGGGCCGACAGGACACTGGCGAACAGGCCGCTGTACAGCGCCTGGAGAATTACGAACAGCAACAGCGCACCGCTGCCGAAGCCCAGCAGGCGCAGCACCGCCAGTTCACGCTGCTTGCGCTCCACTGCAGCCAGGGCGCCGGCACTGGTTGCCGCTACGGCGCCACCCAGGGCCAGGGCGGTGATCAGCCAGAACAACAGATCGAGGTTGCGGCTCAGGGCCTGTACCTGGGCGATCTGCGCTGCCTGAGTGACCACCTGTACCTGCTGCGTGGCCAGATACTGGCGCAGCGGCTCGACGTCTTCGAGCGTGCGCGCATACAGACGAAATCCCGGGTAGATGCGTGGCGTCTGCCCTGCTGCTGCGCCAGGCCAGTCCAGCGCAGCGACCGCCAGGCCGTCGCGGTAGTCCTCGACGGCTTCCAGCAGGATCTGCGGCGCGAACAGCGCATCGCGCTCGAAGGCGGCCAGTGGCAGCACAGCCAGCACCTGCAACGTGGTCTGTTGCCACTGCAGGTCGCCGCCACGCTGGCGGCCGAAGCGTGCCTGCAACGATTCGCCGGCCTCGACACCGAGTTTCTCGGCAGCGGTATGGCTGAGCACCACCTGTTGCAGCGCCCGTGGCACTGGCAGGCCCTGCAGCAGCGGATCGCCGGGCGCCGTCGGCAGCATCTCCACGCTGACCCTTGCCTCCCCTGGCGCGACCTGCAATTCGCTGGTAGCCGCGATCTGCCGGGTACGCGGGATGGCGAAGGCAACGTCCTCACGCTGGCTCAGTGCCTCGATGAATTCTGGCTGCAGGCGCGTGCCGCCCAGCGGAATGATCTCGCGCACAGCAGGGTCACGTTGCAGGCGTTCGGTCAGGCTGCCGACCAGGCCGTACTTCAGGCCGAACAGCACCAGCAGCGGTGCGATCACCGCCACCAGGGCGAGCACGGCGCAGGCCGACAGGCGCGCTTCGCGGCGGTAGTCCTGCCAGGCCAGGCTGGCGATCAGCAGCGGGCGCATCAGGCAGCCTGCTCCAGATGGGCGCTGACACCGCCGTCGGCGTCACGCCGGCAACTCATGCGCAGAATGTGCAGGCCGGCGCGCTGCGCCAGCGCTTCGTCGTGCGTCGCCACCACGCAAGTCGCACCGGTCTCTGCAGCCTGGGTGAGCAGCAGCTGCATGACGCGTTCGGCGTTGAGCGGGTCCAGCGCCGCAGTGGGTTCGTCAGCCAGCAACAATTGCGGCTCGTGTGCCAGCGCACGCGCGCAGCTGACTCGTTGCCGTTGGCCGATCGACAACTGCGCCGGATACTTGGCCAGCTGCTCCTGCACATCCAGCGCCTGTGCCAGACGCTGCACCTTGCCGTTGTCCGTCATGCCGAGCAGTTGCCGGGGCAGTGCGATATTGCCGCGCACGTCGAGAAAACCGAGCAGCCCGCCGGCCTGCAGCACATAACCCAGATGCCGGCTGCGTAGCTGCGCCAGCTGGCTTTGCCGGCCCTGCCGCCACAGCTCGGAGATATCGCTGACAGTGCCGGCCAGCTCCAGATCGAAAGCCTCGGCGGAATCCGGAGCCAGCACCATGGCCAGCAGATCGAGCAGCGTGCTCTTGCCGCAACCGCTGGGTCCGACCAGCGCCACCTGCGCGCCTGCATGCAGCTGCAACCGCTCGATGGCCAGGCTGTAGCGCTGTGCGCCCTGGCCACGTTGCTTGAGGACCTGCTGCAGGCGAATCATCATGGCAGCGTCGACAGCGGTACACGGTACAGGGCGTCGCCCGGCTCGGCATTGCCGAAGCGCACCCAGTTGGCCATGTCGTTGTGGAAGGTTTCGTAGAGACGAATCTTCGACTCCAGCTCGTCGATGAAGTCCTCCTGCTCGGCCACCGACAGCGACAGCCAGAGATCCTGGGTCATGCTCAGCGCCTTGCTGCGATACGGCAGGCCGTCGAGGTATTCGCCGAGTACGCCGCTCTGTGCCAGGTTGGCGCCCTGGCGCAGTGCAGCTGGGTCGCGGCTCATGTAAGCGCTGGCGCTGGCGATTTCGCTGAAGAAGTCAGCCGGCGAGGTCTTGGTCTTGCGCGCGGCGTCGACGATCAACTTGAGCGACTGCTGCAGGTCGTTGAGTTGCAGCTTGGTCAGCATCACGCAGACCTGCAGTGTCGGCAGGTTGGGGTTGCTCAGGTCGCGGTCGGCGGTCCAGGCGCTGACCAGTTGCGGCGCCTGACTGGCGCTGCGGCGGCCGAGAAAGTCCATGTGCATGGCGTAGCCGATGGCCTGCGACTTGGCCGCGAGGTTGGCGCCACCGGCCAGTTGCGGCGTCTCGGGCGCCTGCTGTGCGCGGATCTGCTGCGCCAGTTCGGCGAAGGTCGAGCCGATCTCGCGTACGCGCTCGCCGAAGGCTTCGACATCACCACCCGGCACCGAGACGTAGAGGTCGCCGATCTGCGGGTTGCTGTCGGCCGTCAGCACCCGATACTGCTGCTCGGCCGAGGCGTGGTTGGACTTGCCGGCTGGTGTGCGCAGATGCAGGGCGAAGATCTTGATCTGCTTGCTCAGCGCCGCCTGGCGTACCTCGGCCTCGTTCATCCGGGTGCTGCTGTGCGGGTCGTTCTTGCGCAGCGCACCGGCGTCGCTGACCAGCAGGATCAGGCGCCCGCCATAATTCGACCAGTCCATGCCCTCGACGGCCTGCATGACGCCGGCGAAGGCATCCTCGTTGAAGGAATGGCTGGACACGCTGGTCGCCTGCACCTGTTCGGCGGCGCGCAGAAAACGCTGCGGGTCGCTGCCGTCCTGCAGGCTGACCAGGGTCTTGCTCAGGTATTGCAAACCCGGGGTGCGCTCGGTGCTGTTGCGATAGCCGACCAGACCGAAGCTGACGTTATCCAGCTCGCCACGTGCCTGCAGCTGGCTCTGCAGCTCGCTGACCACCTGGCGCACGCGGTCGATGTAGGGCTGCATCGACACCGAGGTGTCGACCACCAGCACGATGCCGGTGCGGAAGCCCGAATCGGTGGCAGTCGCCGGCTTGCCGGCAGGTGTCTGAGACTGGGCGGCGTTGCCGGGATCGATCGAGGCGATGTTGAGCAACTGCACCGGCTGCCCCTCGGCGTCGAAGGCTTCGCGGAAGTCGAAGATCGGCATCAGGTAGAACTGATCCTGCGGCACGGCGCTGGCGGTGGGCTCCAGTGCAACCACCTGCGGTACCTGCTCGGGGTCGTTCTGCGCCTTGAGCAGCAGCTCGCGAGCCTGGCTGGTGCGATCGATCAGGCGCTCCACGTCGGCGGCCTGTTGCATGAACAGCACAGGTGCCCGACCGGAGCGTTCGGTGAACTTCAGCACCAGGCTCTGTTTCCAGTCGGTTGCTTGTTCGGCGGCGATCCAGCCCTGCACCCGGCCATCGCTGGCCGCACCGACCTGCAGCCAGGTCTGGCCGTCCTGGCTGCGCTTGGCGTACACGTAGAGCACCGAGAAGGCTGGCAGCGCCTCGCCGCTGGCGGCGCCGGGAGCGTTAAGCAGTTGCGCGCCGGGCTTGGCCAGGATGCGCTGGTAAAGGGTCTTCTTGCCCGGCATGAGCAACGGGTGGTCGCCCGCTTCACCCGTGTCGGCCACTTGCTGTGTATCTGCGACTGGCTGTTCGTCGCGCTGCGGTGGGGTGTCCGAGGCCACCACCGGAGACGGTTGGGCGAGCCACCAATAGGCGCCGCCACCCAGACCCAGCGCGGCGGCTACGGCCACCGCCAGCAGCGCCATGCGAGGGCTCTTGCTACCAGCAGTGGACGACCGCCCCGCTACGCTGGCTGCCGTGGCAGTCGGTGCGGGTGCCACGGTCGGCGCTGGTGCCGGTGCGCTGCGTGGAATCTCGATGGAGACCGGTTGCAGATCGCCGAGCTCGCTAGTCGAGGGCGCGCTCAGCGTGGCCTGCGGGGTGAGCGCTGGACGGATCACGGTCGCATCCGAGTCGGGTGTCGGCAGGGCATCCAGCGCGGCCAGCAGTTCCCCGGCATTGCTGAAGCGTTCATCCGAATTCTTCGCCAGCAGGCGTTGCAGCAGCGTCTGATAGCGGCTGTGCTGCAATGGCAGCTCCGGCAATGGTTGGGTCAGGTGCGCCAGCGCCGTGGACAGGGCATCGGTGCCCATGTACGGCAACTCGCCGACCAGAATTTCATAGAGCACCACGCCCAACGCATAGAGGTCGGCGCGGCCGTCGATATCCAGACCGCGCGCCTGCTCGGGGCTCATGTAGTTGGGCGTGCCGACGGCAAAGCCCACCTGGGTGAACTGAGTACTGTCGTCGAGCGACTTGGCGATACCGAAGTCCGACAGCACTGCGGTGCCGTCGGCGCGAAAGAGGATGTTGGCCGGTTTCACGTCGCGGTGGATCAAGCCCTGGCTGTGGGCGTAGCCCAGCGCCGAGGCGATCTGGCGGATGTACTGCAGGCCCTGCTCGGGGCTCAGGCCGGCGGCGATACGCTCGCGCAGGGTACCGTTGGGCAGGTACTCCATGGCCATGTAGTAGTGCTCGCCGGCGTTGCCGATGTCGTGCACGGTGACCACATGCGGGTGGGCCAGACGCGCCAGGGTCTTGCCCTCGCGCAGGAAACGCTCGCAGAACGAGGCATCGGCCGCCAGCGCCGGGGCCATGATCTTCAACGCCACCTTGCGCTCGAGGGAGCGCTGCAGCGCCAGGTAGACGGTGGCCATGGCGCCTTCGCCGATCACGCCTTCGATGTCGAAACCGGGAATGTTCAGGTCCATGAGGCGGGCTCGCTGGTCTTGATGACGATGGCGGTGATGTTGTCGGGAGCGCCGCGGGTCAGGCCCAGATGAACCAGACTGCGCACCACCTGATAGGGGTCGGCATGGGCCAGTACATCGCGGATTTCGTGGTCTTCGGCGGTGCGGGTGAGGCCGTCGCTGCACAGCAGCCAGGTATCGCCGGGGAGGACCTCGAACTGGCTACCGGCGAGTTCCAGCTGGTCCTGCACGCCGACGGCGCGGGTGACGACGTTGGCGCGAGGATGCAGGCGCGCCTCGGCCTCGCTGAGCAGGCCGCTGTCCTGCAGGTCCTGCACGTAGCTGTGGTCACGCGAGACCGCCTGCAGCTCACCCGCTCGCAGCCGGTACAGTCGGCTGTCGCCGGCCCACAGGCACAGGCCACGGTCGCCACGCGTCGCCATCAGCACCACGGTGCTGCCCATCATGCTTACGCCGCGCAGTTGGGTCTGCTCGCGCACCGCCGCATTGACCTGGCTGAGGCTGTGTCGCAGTACCTGCTCGTAGTCATTCAGGCTGTCGCTTGCGTTGAGGTTGCGCAGGCTGTCGACGATCAGGCTGCTGACATAATCGCCCGCGGCGTGTCCGCCCATGCCATCGGCCACGACCCAGAGGCCGGCTTCGGGCCGCTCCAGATAAGCGTCTTCGTTGATCTGACGAACCAGGCCGACATGACTGTAGGCCGCCGATCGGTAATGCAGTGCAGTCATTGCGCGACCACCTCCGGCCCCAGCAGGTAAACCGCGAACGACTCGGTCGGCGGCAGTCCCTGGCAACGGCGCAGGCCGGCCGCGATGCGTTGCGAGCCACGCCCCCACCACAGGCTGGCGCCGCTGCAGGCCTGGGCGGCCAGCGCTGCCAGGCGCCCCGCTGCATCGACCACCGGCCAGTGTTGCAGGCCATGCGCCTCGTCGTGCGCGGGTGTCACTGTGTCCGGCAAGGGTTCCAGGCGCTGCACCTCGCTTTCGAAGTCTTCGAAGCGGGCGCCCTCTTCCAGGGTGCTCAGCAGCAGGTTCTCGATCCGCTCGAACCACGATTCGTTTGCCTGCAAGGCCAGCAGCGGCTGCCCGCCGGGGATGGGGCAGGCGATGGTCAGCGGGAAGTAGCGGCCCACGCGGTCGATGCTTGGCATCAGCACCCCGGTCATGGCCTCGCTACCGCACACGCCCGGTGCCAGGGCGAAGCGCCACAACGGGCTGGTCAGGTAGGCGTCCAGCCAGTGTTCACCGAGCTGTTGCCGGCTTGTCTGCAGGCCAGCGGAGAGCCAGGCGTCCCAGCTGCGCTGGAAGTCCTTCGGCAGGTTGCGCTCGATGAAGTCGCCGCGGCTGGCGACCTTGCCGTAGAAACCCATCATCGTCATAGCCGCTCCGGCAGGGTGAAGCCGGCCACTGCGCGACTCTTGAAAGGATTGAAGGCACTGCTGGCGCGCAGTTCGTAGGCAACGCTGGAGCGATCCAAGCGTATACGCAGGTTGAAGCGATCCGGCGAGGCACCGCCAATCAGCTCGGACTGGTCGAGCAGGCGGAACCAGGCCCAGGGCCCTTCCAGGGTCAGGGCCGAGCGCCCGCCTTCTACTGGTGGCGACACCGACAGACGTACTACGCCGATGCTGCTCGGGTTCGGCCATTGCACCGCCACCGGACGGCTCGGGCCGTGGTCGAAACCGATCAGTTGGCCGTCGAGATCGAGCTGCGACTGGCTGATGGTGGCATCCATGCTCACCGGCTTGAGGTCGAAGCGCACGCTGGGCTGCAGGCCGCCGCTGCGGAAGAACTCGTCGCGGATCAGCGCCGCGCGCTGGAAGGTCTGCAGCACACCGGCGGAGATGCCCAGCTTCTGTGCCGCGCCCGGCTGCCAGCGCCAGGTGCGTGCGGAGGTATCGACGTAGGGTTGCAGGTACTTGCGGAAGTAGCTGTCCATGACCCCGCCGACGCCGAAGAACTGGCCGAAATCATCCAGCGTGGCGTCGCGCTGGCTACCCGGTACCATGGGGTAACGGCCGGCCAGCGACTGCCGCCAGACATTGACCACATCGCTTTGCCAGGCCGCATTGAGCTGGTTGCGCACCCCGCCCATCATGCTGTTGGTGCTGGCTGCGACGACCGAGCCTACCAGGCCCTGAACCAGCTTCGGCTGACGTGCCGCTGTCAGGTTGACCCTTGCCGCGGCGGCACTGGCCTGGTTCTTCGCCTCGCCGAGCAGCGCCTCGCCGCTGGCGCCGACCATGCTGCTGAGTTGCACGTAAAGTTCGTTGAGATCCGCCAGCAGGCCATCGATGGCCATCGGCGCCGACGGGTCCTGGCTGACCAGGCTGTTGAGCTCGGCGAAATGCGCGCTGACCGGATCGATCTCGCTCACCGCCGCCACGGCATTGCCGGCGGGAGTCTGGCCAAGCAGCGAGCCGAGCTTCTGCTTGAGCTGGTCGACACCCTCGTCGCTGGTCTTGGCCACACCTTCGGCTTCGGGCGCCTGCTGCAGATCGGTTTCCCGCGCCACTGCGATCAGCAACTGCTTGAGCGGCGAGGATGGTCCCGAGAGTATCCGCAGCACGTCGGCGGCCCGGGCCACGCTGGTGATCGACACGAAGTCGAGATCGGCCAGCAGCGCATCCCACTGTTGCACGTAATCGCGCAGGTACAGCTGGCGTACATCGGCGGCCAGGTTCACCGCGTCCTGAGTGCTGTCGAGCTGACGGCCCAGCACCCATTGTTCCTCAGCCACCACGCTGGCCTGGCCGACGCTGGCGCGGAGGAAGGCTTCGCGGTAGCCGCGGCGGGTGTAGAAACCACTCAGCGGATCGCTCAGCGCTTTGCCACTCTTGCGCGTGAAGATCAGCGCGGCGTCGCGCCCGGCGGCTTCGCTGATGCGGAAGTCACTGACCCCGGCCGGCAGCTTCTGCCGCTTGACCCGGTCGTATACGCGCTGCGCCAGCGGCAGACGTTGCAGTTGCATGCGCAGCTCGTCGATCAGGCGCTGATCCAGACGCGCGTCCGGTGGACGACGTTCGAACAGCGCCTGCAGATGCCCGTCGAGCGCCTGGCGCTGCTCGCCCGGCAAGTCACGCGGCAGGCTCTGATCCCAGTCCAGAGCGATCCAGGCCTTGATGAACTCGGCGTCGTAATGTTCGCCGCCACCGAGCATCAGGTAGGCCTTGAGTCCTTCGTAGAGGTAATCGGTGCCACCGCCGGAACGCAGTTGTTCCTCAACGCGGCTGAGCAGGCGCGGGGCGAAGGTGGCTACCAGCAGACGGCGATAGACGCTGGCGGCCTGCTCCTCGAGCATGTCGCCCTGATACAGACCCAGGCCCTTGGCCCAGTCCGGCGGATCGCCAGCAAGGTTGCGTACGGCGCTGAGCAGGGGCAGTACCGCCAGTACATCGCGTTGCGCCGGGCTGAGGCTGCGCACCTGCTGCTCCAGCGGCACGGTGCGCGCGCCGACCTGGGCGATATGCTCGCGGTTGGCGTTGAAGCTGAGCAGCCACAGCGTACTTACCACCAGTACCAGCGCCACGCTGGCAGCCAGCGAGCCGATGGCCAGCCATCTGCGGCGGCGCTCGACCTTTTGGTCGACGCCGACCAGGCCGCGCTCGGCGAATGCGACGCGGCTGAACAGGTGCTGGAGGAAATAGCTGCGGCCGCTGCCGCTCTGCCTGGCCAGGTGCTGGCGGTCGAGGTTCATGCTCTGCGCCATGGCGCCGATCAGGCGGTCGATCGGGCTGCCTTCCTGAGTGCCGCTGGTGAAGTACACACCGCGCAGCAGGGTGCGCTCCTCATAGGCATTGGGTTTGAACACGCCGTTGAGAAACTCGCCGAGCAGGCTCTTGATCGCCGCGAATTGCTGCGGGAAACCGTAGATCAGGTCGCGTCGGGCTGGATCGCGCTCGCGCTGCAGACGTTCGACCAGGCGCTGGTTGAGGCGCTGTTCGAGGGCGATGAACTCGCTGTCGAAATTCTCCAGCGGGCCGCCGATGCTCTTGCCGTCATCCAGGGCGAAGGTAAAGCCCCAGACCTGGGCACGTTTCTCACGGCTGAGGTCGTCGAAGAACTCCATGAAGCCCGGCACCAGGTCGCACTTGGTGAGCATCACGTAGACCGGGAAACGCACGCCGAGCTGGGTATACAGCTCCTGCACCCGCGAGCGGATCGCCGCCACGTGTGCGGCACGTTCGCTGTCGCTGCTCTGCAGCAAATCGGACAGGCTGATGGCGATGAAGGCGCCATCGATCGGGCGGCGCGCACGTTGGGTCTTGAGCAGGTCGAGAAAGCCGAGCCAGGCCGCCTTGTCCACCTGGGCGTGGCTGTCCTGGGTGGTATAGCGCCCGGCGGTGTCGAGCAACACCGCTTCGTCGGTGAACCACCAGTCGCAGTTGCGCGTACCGCCCACGCCGCGAACGGCCCCGGCGCCCAACTGCGCTGCCAGCGGGAAGTTCAGCCCGGAGTTGACCAGTGCGGTGGTCTTGCCGGAGCCGGGCGGCCCGATGATCACGTACCACGGCAGCTGATACAGGTTGCGCCGCTCATCGCCGCCCAGGCGCGCCTTCTTCAGCAACGCCAGGGCTTCGTCCATGCGCTGGCGCAGGGTCGCCAGCTCCTCGGCGGTGGCCACGCTGGCGGCATCCGGTGCTGCCTGTGCAGCCAGGCCGTCGAGTACGTTGCGCTCCTGCTGGCGTTCGCGCAGCAGCCAGAACAGGCGCCAGCCAAGCCACAGGGCGAGCAGCAGGACGATCAGCGTCCAGCGCGTCCAGGCCGGCTGCAGTGCATTGAGCAGCGGACCGATGAACCAGATGATCAGGCTCAGGGCGATCAGCCCGAGCAGCGGGATGACCCAGCGGGTGATGAATCCGAACAGCGCCTTCACTCCACACCCTCCGCCAGCACGGTGATCTCTACCCGGCGATTCTTCGCCCGTCCTTCGGCCGTGGCATTGGATGCCAGCGGTTCGGTGTCGCTCAGGCCCTCGGCGCTGAAGCGCTCGGCCTGGCCGGTGCGCGCTGCGAGGATCTGCAGCACCTCTTCGGCGCGGGCACGCGACAGTGCCCAGTTGGAGGGGAAGCGCAGCGTGGCGATCGGCTGGTTGTCGCTGTGGCCGGTGATGCGCACCTGGCCCTTGACCTTGGCAACCGCCTCGGCGATGCGCAGCAGCAACGGCTGGAAGTCGTCACGGATGCTGGCGCTGCCGGAGCTAAACAGCTCGTCGCCACGGATGGTCACCACCGACCGGTCGACGCCATCCTCGACCGCTACGCGGTTGGCGCGGATGTCGTCGGCGAGGAAGGTGGCCAGGCGCGGGCGCTCCACTACACGCGGCTTGACCACGGCTGGTTCGATGCTCTGCACCGGTACTTCGCCCAGGGCGTGGATCTGCCGGAATACCGGTTCGGCGTCGGCCGCGAGCATCATCCTCAGTGTCATCAGCAGCATCAGCAACAACGCCAGCGCCACGGCCAGGCCGACCCAGGGCGGTAGCAGTCGTGACAGCCTGTCCGGCGCCACGCTGACCCCGCGCCAGTGCGGCGACAGCTCCTGTTCGCGCTCGCCACGCACGCTGCGCAGGGTCGCTGCGGTACGCTCGCGCAGCGCTTCCAGCTGGCTGCGACCGTCATGCATGACCCGATAGCGACCCTCGAAGCCGAGGCTGGTGCACAGGTACAGCAGCTCCAGCAGATCGAGTCGTTCGCGTGGGCTTTGCAGGCAGTGTTCGAGTAGCTGGAACACCTTCTCGCCGCCCCAGGCCTCGTTGTGCACGGTGATCAGCAGGCTTTGCTTGCCCCACTCGCTGGTGCTGCCCCAGGGCGTGCTCAGCACCGCCTCGTCGAGGGCGGTGCACAGCGCATAGCGCGCCAGCAACACGTCGTTGCGCGGCACACCGGCGGCCTCGGCACGCTGTTCGAACTGGCGCAGGTAACCCAGCAACTGGGCGCGAAGGCTGGCCGGTGCGGGATGGGCCAGGGTGCTGCGCAGCCGGGTGAGCATGCTCAGCAGCGGCCCGGCGGCCTGCTCCAGCGGGTTCATGCCACGCGCCTGGCCCGCCGGTAGCGGCGCGGCCGGCATCTGCAGCGGTGCCGCAGCCGGGGCCTCGGCTGGCGCCTGCGGAGCACGGCCACCGGGGCGGGGCATGAACTGAGTGCGGTCGTTGTTCGCCGGTTGAGGTGCTGGCGGCTTGTTCAGCCAGTCGTCTTGATCGGTCATGGATTAACCCCGTATCGCCCAGAAGGCCAGATTCAGGCCGGGGTACTCGCCCGCCACGTGGAAGGCGAAGCCGCCGGAATGCGCCAGCTGCTTCCAGTGTTCGCTGCCACGGTCGAGCTCGTAGTAGGTCGAGCCGGCGTGGAATGGAATCTGCCTTGGCGCCACCGGCAGCGGCAGCAGGTTGATACCCGGCAGCTGCAGGTTGACCAAATCGCGAATGTGCTCCACCGAGCCGATCTTGCTCTGCTGGCCGAAGCGCCCGCGCAGGGTCTCGGCGGGCATGTCGGCGCGGACCACCAAGATGAAGCTGGCGCTGTCCAGCAGGCTGCGGTCGGCCAGCATGGCCACGTGCACGCCGTAGGCCTTCTCGACGATGGGAATGGGTACGGCCTTGCTGTCGATCAGCATCGACAGGGCTTCGCGCAGTGCCTGCATCACCGGGGTGAAGCTGGCCTGCAGGTCATCGTGGATGTAGGGCGGGAACTCCAGCGGCCTGCGCCCGGCGTTGGAGAAGGTGGCGAACTCGCCGGCCAGAGCCAGCAATTCGCTGTACAGACGCTCCGGGTGCAAGGGTTGCAGCTGGGCCAGGTGGGCGAACAGTGGCTGCGCGCGGTTGACCAGTTGCAGCAGCATGAAATCGGCAATTTCCGAAGCGCCGCCGGCGCTGGAGGCCACCACGCGCCCGGCCAGGGCTTCGCCACGCTGGTGCAGCAAGCCCAGCAGTTCGCCACGAAAGGCTGCCAGTGGTGCGCTGGCCGCCACGTCGAGCAGCGGTGGGATGTACTGTTCGTCCAGCACCAGGGCGCGGTCGGCGCGTTTTTCCCGCACGCGCGCCACGCCCAGCACGGCGTATTCCTGCAGGCCATCGGCGGCGGTCAACAGGCGCAGGGCGCGTTCGCCAACCATCACCGGCACACGGCTTTCAAACGCGGCGTTGTCGTCGCGCACTTCGCGGACCTGGCCACGATAGCGCGCGCCGCCCAGCGCTTCACCCGCTTCGACGGTGTCTCGCACACCCGCCCGGCGCAGCGGCAGGGCCAGATAGATCACGCCGTCGCGCAGGTCGTCGGGGATTTCCAATGGCTCCGGCGCCACGTCATCCTGGGGGATGTTGAACGGTGTGCCGTCGGGCAACAGGCCGCGGGCGCTGACGATGGCCAGCTTGCCCTGTGCCAGCAGGCCGATATCCAGCTGCAGCTCGGCGAAGCCCCAGCCGGCGGCCGACAGCGGGCGGCTGCGGGCGTCGATCAGTGCCTCCAGGTAGCGGTCATGCTGCTGGAAATGCTGGGTGCCGATGAACATGCCTTCGGACCAGATCACACGGTTGTTCCAGGACATACAGGCTCCTGTTAGCGAGAGTCGAGGCGGGACGGCGCGGCGAGCTCAGCAGCGCTGGCGGCGTGGGTCCCGAGGTCGATGCGGTAATGGCTGCGGCTGCCCTGCTTTGGCTCTAGGACCACGCGCCACTGCGCCCGGTCAATTTCGCGGTAGCCGACCAGCAGGCCCAGATGACGCGTTTCCGGGTCGAGCGTGCGTTTCAGCTCCCGTGTCTGGCCGGGATGGACCAGCCATTCGTCCTCGGCCACCAGCTCGCCGCCCAGGGTCGCTGCTGCGCGCTCGGCGAGGCTGAAGTAATCGGTCCGGCTGAATGCGGCGGCGCTGCGCAGCTCCAACAGGCGCACACGCACCGGGGCGCTGTAGCCTTCGACGGTAGGGTTCAGTTCGTCGCCGGCCTGCAGTTGCAGCACGACGCTGGTTGGCCCTTGTGCGGCAGTGCTGTCGTCCATCGCGTCCTTGCTGCAGCCGCTGCCAAGCCCTGCCAGCACCAGGCCCAGCAGAGCGGGCCGAAGTAGTCGTTGTCGCACGTTGTCATCCTTGCCCGGGCCCGTCAGGGGCGTCGTTGACGGGCGATATGTTGCTCATAGGCCCGGCCGAACTCGCGGCCGAACAGGTCCTGAAAATCGTCTTCGGCTTCGCGCGACAAGGTCGCGTAGAGCTCCACGAACTGCTGCCAGCACTGCGCCTGGCGCGAGCCCGGCAGCAGGCTGGCCAGCCCGCCTCCCTTGCCCATGCGTGCTTCCAGTGCCTGCGGTTCGAAACGCGCCAGCAGGTGACGGATGGCGGCCTGTACGCCGGCCATGACGGCCAGTTGATGGGCGCGCAGGTCCTCGAAGCCATCCTGTACGGCCTGGTCGGCCGGCATGAACGCCGAGTTGCCGCCACGCAGCAACAGGAGCAAGGCTTCTTCGGCGTTGGGGGCGAACTTCAGCGGGTTGTTTTCCACCGGCTGCACCATGGTCTGCTGAAGGCGGAACTCGCCCTTGAGGCTGCTGCGCGCCCGCAGTACATCGATCAGGCCCTCGACCATCAGGCGATAACTGCGCCCGATGCTTTCCATCTGCGCGGCGGCCTGCTGGCCATCCAGACGCAGCTGATCCAGCCCGGCACCGCGCAGGAAGGCCTGTAGCATTGCATCGTCCGGTTGAGCGCTCTGCGGCTGGATGGCTGGAGCCTGGCTGACCGGCGCAGCAACCGGGGCAGCAGGTGCGGGACTCGGCACCGGCGCAGGTATCGGCTGGAAGGGTTCCGGCGGTGGAGCATGTTCCGGCAAGGGTGCAGCCGGAGCGGCTGCCGGCGCGATGTCATCGAACAGGTTCCAGTCATCGGGGATCAGGCTCGGGGCACTGGGGGTGGGTTCGATGGGCGGGGCAGGTGCCTTGAATTCCGGCGGTCGGAAGTCATGCTGTTGCGCGGGCACATGGTCGGCAACAGGGGCCGGCGCGGCTGTGCTCGGGCCAAGAAAATCGAACAGATCGGGCAAAGTCTCGTGCGGAGCGACGCTTTGCAGATGGGCGCTGGCCGAGGCATCGAAGGGGTTGGCCGGTGCATCGAAAGGGCTGACTGGAGTGGCCTGTTGGTTGGCCATCAGCGCTTCGAAACTGTTTGCAGACGTGGTATCGGGAAACGGCGCGGAGCCCTCTGCAATGGAACTTTCCAGCGCTACTGCAATTTCGTACTCGCCGATTCGAATAACTTCGCCATGCTGCAGAAGTTCACTGTTGCCGCGTTGCATGCGGATACCGGCCTGGAGCAGTTCGACACCGTTGGTGCTGCTGTCGGTGATGTAGTAACGGCCGTCCTTGTTTTGCACAAGGCAATGTTTAGAGGAAACCAGGCGCGCCGGGTCAGGTAATACCCAGTCATTATCCGTGCTACGGCCAATTGCCATCATGCCTTGTTCCAAGGTTTTCTCGGGACATTGGCCGGGGGTGATCTTGTGATAGCTGGTGATGGTCAAGCGCAGCGCCATATGGCCTCCCTGCCCGGCTCTTGTGACACCTTTGAAAACCGTGAAAGCCTTTATTTACAAGGCTTACAGACCGCTTTTAGCCCTGATTGAACATCCGTCTAAGGGGCCCCTGAACGCGGAAACACGCGATCTTACCTATTCTTTCGGGGTTCAAGTATGTGCGCAATCTCACAACTTGACGAAACTTTGCCGAAGTTCACAAAGGTTCTGGGCGGTCGCCATACTACCTTGACTTTATATATTTTTAAGTTAAAAAATGCGCGACGCCATCGACAATGCGTAGTGGCCAATTAACATTAAGCGTTAGTTGGCAAAGTGCCAGCCAGGATGAAGTTTGGGCACTTATTGTGACGCAGTTCAAATCGATAAGGAGATCGAATCCGTGGAGAATTCGTTGTTATTCGCCGCCATTTCGGATACTTCGCCCTGCGGCGAAGATCTGGAATACGACAGCGATTTTCTCCAACTGGAGCGCGATGCGTTGGGGCGCCCCGAGCGCAGCATGGGTGATGCCATCCAGGCCGCCGAGCCGCCCGAGTGGCGCCAGCTGGAACAGGCCTGTCACGCCCTTTTGCAGCGCAGCAAGGACTTGCGCGTCACCCACTACCTGCTGCAGAGCCGCCTGGCGCTGCGCGGTGTCGAAGGGCTGGCCGACAGCCTCGAATTGATCCTCGAACTGCTCTCGCGCTACTGGCCCGAGATCCACCCGCAGCTCGATGCCGACGACGACAACGATCCCACCGTACGCATCAACACCCTTTCCGGCCTCACCTGCGAGACCAATCTCGGCCTGCTGCGCGATGCCGTGCTGGTGCGTTCACGCGTGTTCGGCAGCATCACCCTGCGCGCCGCACTGAACGCCGCCGGCTTGCATCCGGCCAGCAGTGAAAGCCTCAGCATCGAAGAACTTGGTGGCGCCCTGCAGGATGCCGACAGCGAATCCCTGCAGCTCACTCGCGACGCCCTTGGCCGCGCCTTGCACAGCCTGGATGCGATCGAGCGGCTGGTCAGCGAACAGGTCGGTTCCGCGCAGGGCGTGGAGCTGGCGGCGCTGCAACAACCGCTCAAGCTGGCCTTGCAGGTAATCGGCGACAGCCCTGCCGGCGCCGGCGAACATTTGGCAGATGCGTCAGTCACTGACGATGCGCCGATGCAGTCAGCAACGCCTGCCACCGTGCGTGCCAATGGCGAAATCGCCAATCGCGACGACGTGCTCAAGAGCCTGGAGCGGATTCTCACCTACTACGCCCGCCACGAGCCTTCCAGCCCGTTGCCGGTGCTGCTCAACCGGGCTCGCAGCCTGGTCAATGCCGACTTCGCGACCATCGTGCGCAACCTCATACCCGATGGCATGAGCCAGTTCGAAAACCTGCGCGGCCCCGACGAGTACTAGGCCGACTGGCCCAGGTATGCGGGATCACGCTTTACCGTAGACGGCCGGTGGCCGACACGCCGCGTCGCGTCAGGCGACCAGGAGAGAAAGCATGGCGAACAGCAGTTCTCAGAAATTCATCGCGCGCAATCGCGCGCCCCGTGTGCAGATCGAATACGACGTCGAACTCTACGGCGCCGAGAAAAAGGTCCAGCTGCCCTTCGTCATGGGCGTCATGTCCGACCTCACCGGCAAGCCTGCCGAGCCGCTGCCGGCGGTGGCCGATCGCAAGTTCCTGGAAATCGATGTCGGCAACTTCGACTCGCGCCTCAAGGCGATGAAGCCGCGTGTGGCGTTCAACGTGCCCAACGAGCTGACCGGCGAAGGCAACCTGAGCATCGACATGACCTTCCAGAGCATGGACGACTTCAGCCCGGCCGCCGTGGCGCGCCAGGTGGACGCCCTCAACCAGTTGCTGGAGGCCCGTACCCAGCTGGCCAACCTGCTGACCTACATGGACGGCAAGACCGGCGCCGAGGACATCATCATGAAGGCGATCAAGGACCCTGCATTGCTGCAGGCCCTGGCCAGCGCGCCGAAACCCCAGGACAACGAGCCCCAGGCCTGATTCGGAAGACCACCATGAGCGAACAGTTGCAACACGACCAGGCCGCACTGGCCAGCACCGAGCAGACCAGCGAATTCGCCTCGCTGCTGATGCAGGAATTCAAACCCAAGACCGAACGCGCCAAGGAAGCGGTGGAAACGGCCGTGCGTACCCTGGCCGAACAGGCCCTGGCGCAGACCGATCTGATCTCCAACGATGCGATCAAGTCCATCGAGTCGATCATCGCCGCCATCGACGCCAAGCTCACCGCACAGGTCAACCAGATCATCCACCACAGCGACTTCCAGCAGGTGGAAAGCGCCTGGCGTGGTCTGCACTACCTGGTGAACAACACCGAGAGCGACGAGCAGCTGAAGATCCGCGTGCTCAACATCTCCAAGCCGGAGCTGCACAAGACCCTGAAGAAATTCAAGGGCACCGCCTGGGACCAGAGTCCGGTGTTCAAGAAGCTCTACGAAGAGGAATACGGCCAGTTCGGTGGCGAGCCCTACGGCTGCCTGGTCGGCGATTACTACTTCGATCAGTCGCCGCCCGACGTCGAGCTGCTCGGCGAACTGTCCAAGGTCTGCGCGGCAATGCACGCGCCGTTCATCGCGGCTGCCTCGCCGACGGTGATGGGCATGGGCTCCTGGCAGGAACTGTCCAACCCGCGTGACCTGACCAAGATCTTCACCACCCCGGAATACGCCGGCTGGCGCTCGCTGCGCGAGTCCGAGGATTCGCGCTACATCGGCCTGACCATGCCGCGCTTCCTCGCCCGTCTGCCGTATGGCGCCAAGACCGATCCGGTGGAGGCCTTCGCCTTCGAGGAAAATACCGACGGCGCCGACAGCAGCAAGTACACCTGGGCCAATGCCGCCTACGCCATGGCGGTGAACATCAACCGTTCCTTCAAGCACTACGGCTGGTGCTCGCGCATCCGTGGCGTCGAGTCCGGCGGCGAAGTGCCGAACCTGCCGGCGCACACCTTCCCCACCGACGACGGTGGCGTGGACATGAAATGCCCGACCGAGATCGCCATCTCCGACCGCCGCGAGGCCGAGCTGGCGAAGAACGGCTTCATGCCGCTGCTGCACAAGAAGAACACCGACTTCGCCGCCTTCATCGGTGCGCAGTCGCTGCAGAAACCGGCCGAGTACGACGATCCGGATGCCACCGCCAACGCCAACCTGGCCGCGCGCCTGCCTTACCTGTTCGCTACCTGCCGTTTCGCGCATTACCTGAAGTGCATCGTTCGCGACAAGATCGGCTCGTTCAAGGAGCGCGACGAGATGCAGCTCTGGCTGCAGGACTGGATCCTCAAGTACGTCGACGGTGACCCGGCGCATTCCACCGAAACCACCAAGGCGCAGCACCCGCTCGCTGCTGCAGAAGTCGTGGTGGAAGAGGTGGAGGGCAACCCGGGTTACTACAACTCGAAGTTCTACCTGCGTCCGCACTACCAGCTCGAAGGGCTGACGGTGTCGCTGCGGCTGGTTTCCAAACTGCCGTCGGCCAAGGGCGCATAACCCGACCGACAACCCGTAGGAGCGGCTTCAGCCGCGAGCCGCTTGCGGCTGAAGCGCAACGTCGTACGGGACAGGTCGATGGATTTGCAAGGCGAGTGAGATGACCAGGGTCATCCCTAAATTTACGCAGTGGCCCATGCCACCTCAGGAGAAAACATGGCTGTTGATATCTTCATCAAGATCGGTGACATCAAGGGCGAGTCTCAGGACAAGACCCACAAGGACGAAATCGAAGTGCTCAACTGGAGCTGGGGCATGTCCCAGTCCGGCAACATGCACACCGGCACCGGTGGTGGCGCAGGCAAGGTGAGCATCCAGGATCTGTCGCTGACCAAGTACGTCGACAAGGCTACCCCCAACCTGATGATGCATTGCTCCAGCGGCAAGCACGTTCCCAAGGTCACCCTCACCGTGCGCAAGGCGGGCGGTGATTCCCAGGTCGAGTACCTGATCATCAACCTCGAAGAAGTGCTGATTTCCTCGCTGAGCACCGGCGGTTCGGGCAACGACGATCGTCTGATCGAGAACATCACCCTGAACTTCGCCAAGGTCACGGTCGACTACCAGCCGCAGAAAGCTGACGGTACCAAGGAAGGCGGCCCGATCAAGTACGGCTGGAACATCCGTTCCAACGTCAAGATCTGATGCGCTGCCGCCCCCGGCGCTTGCGCCGGGGGCGTTCGGAATTGGGACGACTCCGATTCATCCAGTACTGAGACTGTTTCATGGCCAAGCCATCGTTTATCAATCTGTGGAACGAATATCTCAAGATCTGGGACGAGTATCCCGACGGCAAGGTATGTGATGGCCCATGGGCGAACCAATGCGCCATTCGCATGAGCTACGCGCTCAATGCCGAGCAGACCATCAAGGTCAACAAGGCCACCTACACCGAACCCAAATGCGCTCATGCACATGCCAGGGGCGCCGAATCACTGGCCAACTGGCTGTGGAAACATCACCTGGGCCGACCGCTGATCGTCGGCGGCAGTGCACAGGATCGTCTCAAGCTGGCCGACAAGAGCGGACTGATCTTCTTCAAGGACTGCTTCCAGCAAGCCGGACAGACCGTCGATGAGCGCACGGGCGACCACATCGATCTATGGAAACGCGGCTTTACCGCAGGCCGTTACGATGACCCGAGGCACATGGCCCGGCAGGTCTGGTTCTGGGAGCTGGCATGAGCAAGCGCCTGCGTACACCCTTACTGCTGCTCGGCATGTTGACCAGTCTTTGTGCATGTGCCGAATCGACTCCCCCGCCTGCCGCAGGCAATTCTGACTATCCGCAGCACGTGGATCTGGCAGGGCAGACTTATAGATTGGAGAACGCTGGCCAGGCCTGCGTATTGCGCAAGCCAGACCAGAGCGTACTGCCGCTGGACATTGCCTCGCCGTGTCATTTCAGCGTCGGCAAGGATGGCCAGGCTCATGTCGAAACCTTTCAGGATGTGCCGATCATCATGGTGCTGCATGTAGCCCCCGTGGCGGACAGCAAGCTGGAGTGCCGTTCGCAATACAAGGCCATTCGACTGGTCGAGGGCCAGCTGGAGCCATCGGTGCTGGCGCGGAGTGCCAGTTGCCTGCGCGGTGTCGGTGATCAGAAGAGCTACACCGCGATGTTCGACTGGTAAACCTGCGCATGACCAGCCCCATGACCCCGCGTGAGCGCCTGCAGCCTTCGCTGCTCGACCGTCTGACCGACGATGACCCCGGCAATGCGCAGGAAAGCGCGGATCGTCGCGTGCTGTCGCTAAGCCAGCTCAAAGCCTCGGTGCTGCGTGACCTGACCTGGCTGTTCAACACCATCGCCCTGCTCGATGCCGACACCACGCGGCACACACCAGCCGGTACCTCGGTAATCAACTATGGCCTGCCGGCATTGGCCGGCAGCAGTGTGTCCGGGATCGACATCGCCGCCCTGGAGAGCCTGATCCAGCGCGCCATCGTCACTTTCGAGCCGCGCATCCTCGCCCATAGCGTGCGGGTGCGGGCGCATGTCGGTCACGAACAGATGAACCACAACGCGCTGAGCTTCGAGATCCAGGGCGACCTGTGGGCCCAGCCGGCGCCCCTGCCCTTGCTGTTGCGCACCGAGCTGGACCTGGAGTCCGGCCATGTGCAGGTGCTGCCCGCCGCGCAGCGGAGACGCTCATGAACCCGCGTTTGCTGGAACTGTACAACCAGGAGCTGCAACACATCCGGGACGGCGCGGCCGAGTTCGCCCGCGAATACCCGAAAATCGCCAGCCGCCTCAGCCTGTCCGGCCTGGAGTGCACCGACCCCTACGTCGAGCGCCTGCTGGAGGGCTTTGCCTGGCTGACCGCGCGCGTGCAGCTCAAGCTCGACGCCGAATACCCGGTATTCACCCACAACCTGCTGGAAATCGCCTACCCGCATTATCTGGCGCCTACACCGTCGATGACCGTGGTGCAGCTGCACACCGATGCCAACGATGGCGCGCTCAACGGCAGCTTCAACCTGCCGCGCGACAGCGTGTTGCGCGCCACCCTCGGCAAGGACAGCCAGACTCCCTGCGAATACCGCACCGCACACCCGGTGACCCTGTGGCCGCTGCAGGTGGCGGACGCCGAGTACATCAGCAACCCCGCCGCGGCGCTTGGCCGTCTGGCCGCCAGCGAGCCGCGCGTCAAGGCTGCCCTGCGCATCACCCTGCGCAGCGGCGCGGAAATCCCCTTCGCCAGCCTGGATCTGGACAACCTGCCGCTGTACCTCAACGGCCTCGACGAACTGCCGTTCCGTCTCTACGAGCAACTGCTGGGCAACCGCGTCGCGGTGTTCGCCCGCCAGCCGGGGCGCGACTGGGTCGAACGGCTGCCGGCCGACGCGTTGCGCCCGTGCGGCTTCGATGATGCCGAGGCGGCCCTGCCGGTGGTGCCGCAGGCCTTCCAGGGCTATCGCCTGCTGCAGGAGTATTTCGCCCTGCCGCAGCGTTTTCTGTTCGTCGACTTCTGCAATCTGCGCCGCGCCGTGCGCCAGTGCAGCGGCAACGAGCTGGAGTTGATCGTGCTGTTCGATCGCCTCGACAGCCACCTGCAGAACCAGGTCGACGCCAGCCAGTTCCTGCCGTTCTGCACCCCTGCGATCAATCTGTTTCCGCGGCGCCTGGATCGTATCCACCTGAGCGACAAGGTGCATGAGCACCACGCCATTGCCGACCGCACACGGCCCATGGACTTCGAGATTCATTCGCTGCGCAGCGTCAGCGGCCATGGCAGTGGCCCGGAGCAGACCTTCCTGCCCTTCTATGCCGTGCGCGATCCCGCGCGCTATGGGCGCGATCAGGCCTACTACATCGTGCGCCGCGAGCCGCGCGTACTGTCGGCCGAACAGCGCCGCAACGGTACGCGATCCAGCTATGTGGGCAGTGAAACCTTCATCAGCCTGGTCGACAGCCACCAGGCGCCGTATCGCCATGACCTGCGCCAGCTCGGTCTCAGCGCCCTGTGCACCAACCGCGACCTGCCGCTGTTCATGAGCGTCGGCAGCGGCAAGAGCGACTTCACCCTGGCCGACAGTGCGCCGGTGCAGAGCGTGCGCTGCGTAGCCGGGCCGAGCCGTCCGCGTCCCAGTGCAGCCCACGACAACCAGGCTTGGCGGCTGATCAGCCAACTGTCACTGAACTACCTGTCGCTGGCCGAGCAAGGCCAGGGCGCCGCCGCGCTGCGAGAAATGCTGCGGCTGTATGGCGATGTGCAGAATCCGGCGCTGCAACTGCAGATCGAAGGCCTGCGCGAGGTCAGCGCCAAACCCTGTACGCGGCGCCTGCCGATGCCCGGGCCGATCGTCTTCGGCCGGGGTCTGGAAATCACCCTGGAGTTCGACGAGAACGCCTTCCGCGGTACCGGGGTGTTTCTCCTCGGTGCAGTGTTCGAGCGTTTCCTGGCGCGCTACGTATCCCTCAACAGCTTTACCGAGACGGTGCTGCGCAGCACCGAGCGCGGCGAGATCATGCGATGGAAAGCCCGGCCCGGCCGTCGTCCGAACCTCTAGACACGCTTGCACAGATGCAGGCGCTGCCCTGGGAGTACGACTTCTTCCAGGCTCTGCGACGCATCGAGAACGAGCATCCGCATCTGCCGCGCCTGGGGCGTTCCCGGCGCCTGGCAGACGATCCGCTGCGCCTCGGGCAGCGCCAGGAGGGCACTTTCGCCCCGGCCACCCTGGCCGCTGTGACCCCAGCCAGCG
Organism: Pseudomonas sp. Marseille-Q0931; assembly: GCF_940789645.1. Classification (NCBI taxonomy): domain Bacteria; kingdom Pseudomonadati; phylum Pseudomonadota; class Gammaproteobacteria; order Pseudomonadales; family Pseudomonadaceae; genus Pseudomonas; species Pseudomonas sp. Marseille-Q0931. The sequence goes on from NZ_CALNWT010000008.1 coordinate 32,211, forward strand.
ACGAGCGACCGGCACGTCTGGAACAGTATTTCTTCGGCCTCGGCGGGCCCAACGGGCCGCTGCCGCTGCACTTGACCGAGTACGTGCGCGAGCGCCAGCGCAACCACGCCGACAGCACCAGCAAGCACTTCCTCGACCTGTTCCATCATCGCCTGCTGACCCTGTTCTATCGTGCCTGGGCCGAGGCCCGGCCGACCGTCAGCCATGACCGCCCCGACGACGATTACTGGTCGGCTCGCCTGGCCGCCTTCAGCGGTCGCGGCATGCCCAGCCTACGCCAGCGGGGCTTGCTGGACGATGCGGCGAAGCTGCACTACAGCGGTCACCTGGCCGCGCAGACGCGTTACCCCGATGGCCTCAAGGCGATCCTCGCCGATTACTTCGGCGTGCCGGTGCAGATCGAGGAATACGCCGGCAGCTGGCTCAGCCTGCCCGAACGCACGCGCCTGGGCGTGGAGTCCAGCCAGCTGGGCGTGGACTTCTGCCTGGGCAGCCAGGTCTGGGACCGCCAGCACAGCTTCCGTATCTGCTTCGGCCCGCTGACGCTCGAGCAGTACAACGCCATGCTGCCCGATGGCGACTCGTTCGCCGCGCTGGTGGCCTGGGTCGCCGAATACCAAGGCGACGAACTGGACTGGCAACTGAATCTCGTACTGCAGCGCGAGGAAGTCCCCGCGCTGCGCCTCAACGGCCAGGCTCGCCTGGGCTACACCACCTGGCTCGGCCAGCCACAGCACGACGCCAGGGATCTGGTGCTGGCCCGCCATCACGCCACAGCGACCCCGCCGGCGGATCAATCAAGGAGAACTTCACATGGGTGAAATCAGTCGTACCGCGCTGTTCGGCAAGCTCAACAGCGTCGGCTACAAGGCCATCGAGGCCGCCACCGTGTTCTGCAAGCTGCGTGGCAATCCCTACGTCGAGCTGGCGCACTGGTTTCATCAGCTCCTGCAGCTGCAGGACTCCGACCTGCACCGCATCATCCGCCAGTTCAGCCTGGAGCCGGCGGGTCTGGCGCGAGACCTGACCGACGCACTCGACCGCCTGCCGCGCGGCTCGACCTCGATCACCGACCTGTCCTCGCACGTCGAGGAAGCGGTCGAGCGCGGCTGGGTCTACGGCAGCCTGATGTTCGGCGAGCACCAGGTGCGCACCGGCTACCTGATCATCGGCATCCTCAAGACGCCGAGCCTGCGCCAGGTGCTGCTGGGCCTGTCGGGCGAGTTCGCCAAGATCAAGGTGGAAACCCTCAGCGAGCGTTTCGACGAGTACGTCGGCGATTCGCCGGAGAACAACCTGGCCGCCAGCGACGGTTTTGCCGCTGCCGCACCGGGCGAGGCCAGTGGCGCCATGGCGCCAGCGGCGATGGGCAAGCAGGAGGCGCTCAAGCGCTTCACCATCGACCTCACCGAGCAGGCGCGCAAGGGCGAGCTGGACCCCATCGTCGGCCGCGACGAGGAGATCCGCCAGCTGGTCGATATCCTCATGCGCCGCCGGCAGAACAACCCGATCCTCACCGGCGAGGCGGGCGTCGGCAAGACCGCCGTGGTCGAAGGCTTTGCCCTGCGCATCGCCGCCGGTGACGTGCCGCCTTCGCTCAAGGATGTCGAGCTGCGCAGCCTGGATGTCGGCCTGCTGCAGGCCGGCGCCAGCATGAAAGGCGAGTTCGAGCAGCGCCTGCGCCAGGTCATCGAAGATGTGCAGGCCTCGCCCAAGCCGATCATCCTGTTCATCGACGAAGCCCACACCTTGGTCGGCGCCGGTGGCGCGGCCGGTACCGGCGACGCGGCCAACCTGCTCAAGCCGGCGCTGGCGCGCGGCAGCCTGCGTACCGTGGCCGCCACCACCTGGGCCGAGTACAAGAAGCACATCGAGAAGGACCCGGCGCTGACCCGCCGCTTCCAGGTGGTGCAAGTGCCCGAACCGTCCGAGGACAAGGCGCTGCTGATGATGCGCGGCGTGGCCTCGACCATGGAGAAGCACCATCAGGTGCAGATCCTCGACGAAGCCCTGGACGCTGCGGTCAAGCTCTCGCACCGCTACATCCCGGCGCGCCAGCTGCCGGACAAGTCGGTCAGCCTGCTCGATACCGCCTGCGCCCGCGTAGCCATCAGCCTGCATGCCGTACCGGCCGAGGTGGACGACAGCCGCCGGCGTATCGAAGCGCTGGAAACCGAACTGCAGATCATCGCCCGCGAGCACGCCATCGGCATCGACGTCAGCCTGCGTCAGGCCAACAGTGAGAGTCTGCTGGCCGCCGAGCGTGAGCGCCTGGCCGAGCTGGAAAGCCGCTGGGCCGAAGAGAAGCAGCTGGTCGACGAACTGCTGGCGACCCGCGCCAGCCTGCGCGAAAGCGCCGGCGTGGTCGATCAGGACAGCGGCACCGATCACCAGGCCCTGCGCGCGCGGCTGGTCGAGCTGCAGGAGCGCCTGAGCCAGCTGCAGGGCGAAGCCCCGCTGATTCTGCCGACCGTCGACTACCAGGCCGTGGCCTCGGTGGTGGCGGACTGGACCGGCATTCCGGTCGGGCGCATGGCGCGCAACGAGGTCGAGACCGTGCTCAACCTCGACAGCCTGCTGGCCAAGCGCATCATCGGCCAGGACCACGCGCTGAAGATGATCGCCAAGCGCATCCAGACCTCCCGCGCCGGCCTCGACAACCCCAACAAGCCGATCGGCGTGTTCATGCTCGCCGGCACCTCCGGCGTCGGCAAGACCGAAACCGCGCTGGCGCTGGCCGAGGCACTGTATGGCGGTGAGCAGAACCTGATCACCATCAACATGAGCGAATTCCAGGAGGCGCACACCGTCTCCACCCTCAAGGGTGCGCCGCCCGGCTACGTCGGCTACGGTGAAGGTGGCGTGCTGACCGAGGCGGTGCGTCGCCGGCCGTACAGCGTTGTGCTGCTCGACGAGGTGGAAAAGGCCCACCCGGACGTGCACGAGATCTTTTTCCAGGTGTTCGACAAGGGCGTGATGGAAGACGGCGAAGGGCGCCTGATCGACTTCAAGAATACCCTGATCCTGCTCACCACCAACGCCGGTACCGAACAGGTGGCGCGCCTGTGCCAGGACCCGGACAACCTGCCCGACCCGGAAAGCATCGCCCGCGACCTGCGCCAGCCGCTGCTGGAGATCTTCCCGCCGGCGCTGCTCGGCCGTCTGGTGACCATCCCCTATTTCCCGCTCAGCGACACCATGCTCAAGGCCATCACCCGCCTGCAGCTGGGGCGCATCAAGAAGCGCATCGAAAGCACCCACAAGGTGCCCTTCGACTACGACGAGGCGGTGGTCGACCTGGTGGTTTCGCGCTGCACCGAGAGCGAGAGTGGCGGCCGGCAGATCGACGCCATTCTCACCAACGGCATGCTGCCGGACATGAGTCGCGAGTTCCTCACCCGCATGATGGAAGGCAAGCCGCTGGCCGGCGTGCGCGTCAGTGTGGCCGACAACGACCTGAACTACAGCTTCGCCGACAACGCCTGAGCCCGAGCGCGGGTCGGCTAGCGCCGGCCCGCGCCATGGCAGGCCGGAACCCCGACCTATGTTCTTCGCCCAATCTTCCCGCTTTGCCCGCATCACCAGCCCGCTCGGGCCGGACGCCCTGCTGCTGCGCTCGATGCACGGCAGCGACGAGCTGGGCCGTCTGTTCGAGTACGAGCTGCAACTGGTGTCCCACGATGCCAACCTCGATCTCAACCAGTTGCTTGGCAAGCCGCTGACGCTCTCCGTGCAGCAGCATGGCGGCGGCGACCGGCATTTCCATGGCATCGTCGCCGCCTGCGGGCAGAGCGTCGACCGTGGCCAGTTCGCGGCTTATCGGGTCACCCTGCGGCCCTGGCTGTGGCTGCTCAGCCGTACCTCCGACTGCCGCATCTTCCAGCACATGAACGTGCCGCAGATCATCAAGCAGGTGTTCCGCGACCTGGGTTTCTCCGATTTCGAAGACGCACTCAGTCGCCCCTATCGCGAGTGGGAGTACTGCGTGCAGTACCGCGAAACCAGCTTCGACTTCGTCAGCCGGCTGATGGAGAAGGAGGGCATCTACTACTACTTCCGCCACGAGGCCGATCGCCATGTGCTGGTGCTGGCCGATGCCTACGGCGCCCATGTGCCGGCCCCCGGCTACGCCAGCGTGCCCTACTACCCGCCTGATGGGCAGCACCGCGAGCGCGACCACATCAACGACTGGCAGCTGGCCCAGCACGTGCAGCCGGGTTCGATGGAACTCAACGACTACGACTTCCAGCGCCCCAGCGCGCGCATCGACGTGCGCTCGGTTATGCCGCGCCAGCACAGTGCCGGCGACTATCCGTTGTACGACTATCCGGGCGCCTACGTGCAGAGCAGCGACGGCGAGCAGTACGCGCGCAATCGCATCGAGGCGCTGCAGAGTCTGCACGAGCGCGTCGAGCTCGGCGGCAGCGTGCGCGGCATCGCCTCGGGCAACCTGTTCAGCCTCACCGGCTTCGGTCGCGCCGACCAGAACCGTGAATATCTGGTGGTCTGCGCGCGTTATCACGTCCTGCAGGAGTCCCTGGAGAGTGGCAGTGGCGGCGGTGGCCAGTTCGAGTGCCAGCTCACCTGCACCGACGCCCAGCAGACCTTCCGCCCGCTGTGCGGCACGCCCAAGCCAATGGTGCAGGGGCCGCAGACCGCCGTGGTGGTCGGCCCCGCCGGCGAGGAGATCTGGACCGACCAGTACGGCCGGGTCAAGGTGCACTTCCACTGGGACCGCCACGACCAGTCCAACGAGAACAGCTCCTGCTGGATTCGCGTCTCGCAGAACTGGGCCGGCAAGAACTGGGGCGCCATCCAGATTCCACGCATCGGCCAGGAGGTCATCGTCAGCTTCCTCGAAGGCGACCCCGACCAGCCGATCATCACCGGTCGGGTCTACAACGCCGAGCAGACCGTGCCCTACGACCTGCCCGCCAACGCTACCCAGAGCGGCATCAAGAGCCGCTCCAGCAAGGGCGGCACGCCGGCCAACTTCAACGAAATCCGCATGGAGGACAAGAAGGGCGCCGAGCAGTTGTACATCCACGCCGAGCGCAACCAGGACATCGTCGTCGAGGTGGATGAAACCCACTCGGTGGGCAACAACCGGGTCAAGAGCATCGGCATGAACGAGACTGTCACCATCGGCAACAACCGCCTGCGTGCGGTGAAACTAGATGACGTGCTGCTGGTGGGCTCGACCAAGACCGACAGCATCAGCCAGAGCTACCTCATCGAGGTCGGCCAGAACCTGCGCCTGGTCTGTGGCAAGAGCATCCTCGAACTCAACGCCAGCGGCCAGATCAACCTCAGCGGCGTGGCGATCAACTTCCACGCCAGCGGCGACGCGGAATTCAACACAGGCGGCGTGCTCAACCTGAACATCGGCGGCGGCCCTGGCGCCACGCCCGATGGCCAGGGTGATCAGGGCAGCATCGATGCGGCCGTCAAATCCCTGTTCGGGCAAGAGAAAGGAAACTCCTGATGAGCTACACCACCCAAGAGCTGAGCCTGCAACTGCCCACCGAAGAGGTTCAGGACGGCACCATCAATATCCTGCGTTTCCCTGCCCTGGGCACCTCGCTGGTGATCACCCGCGGCAATCTGGGAGCACACGAAACCCTGCGCAGCCACTTCGAGGATCAGCTCGGCAAGCTGGCCAAGCAGCTCAAGGAAATGAAGACCAGCCCGATCAGCGATACCCGCGTCGGTCTGTCCGGCGACATCGAAGCCGTGGAGCTGCGCAACCAGTTCATCAAGGGCACCGAACAGGTGTACCAGTTCCAGCTTGGAGTCAAACCCGCCGAGGGCCGCATCATGTCGCTGAGCTACGTGAAGCCGCAGCCGATGGGCGAGGCCGAGGCCAGCCACTGGGAAAGCATCAAGTGTTCGCTGGTACTCAACGGAGCGGGATAAGCGTCGATGTCCGACCTGTTCTGGGCCGCCCGGCTCGGCGACGATCTTGAACACAGCTCGGTCTTCGCTGACGTTCTCAGTGGCGTGCTGGAGGTGGCCGCCTATGCCGCCGCCGGCGCTGCGCTGGTAGCTGCCACCGGCCTGACCGTGGCCACCGGCGGTATTGCCGGTTGTGTGCTGGGCTTCGCCGCCAGCGTCGTGGTCGGCGTCGGCATGAACCTCACCGGTCTGGACAAGGCCGTCACCAGCGTCTGTGACGGTCTGGCCAACGCCATCTTCCCGCCCAGCCCGCAAGCCAAGATCTCCAGCGGCGCCAGCAAGACCCAAACCAACGGCCTGCCGTCGGCCCGCGCGGCCGGCAAATTGGGCGCGGTGGCGCCGCCGTCAGGCACTGAGCTGGAGAAGCCGCCAGAGCCCAGCTATCTGGACATGGCCAGTAGCTTCTTCAGTGAGTTGTGGAACCCTACCGTAGAGAATCCGGCGCCAGGTGCCATCCCCTGCCCGCTGGACACCATCCTCTGCGAGAAACACCCGCCCATGCCGCTGCAACTGCTGGCCGAAGGCTCCAGCAAGGTCAGCATCGAAGGGCAACCGGCAGTGCGCAGTGGTGACCGCGCCACCTGCGAAGCCAAGGTGGTGGCCGCTGGCAAGATATCCTCCAACGTACGCATCGGTGGCGAATCCGTGGTGGTACGGCCGATTCGCAGCGGCAAGACGCCCGGTGTTGGCCTGGCCCTGAGCGTACTGATGGCGCTGCGTGGCAACCCGCGCAAGTTGCTGAGCAACCTGCCATGCCTGGCCATGGGCATGGTTAATGGCTTTGTCGTCGATCAGGTGGCCGGTGCGGTGACCCGCTCCATCACCGGCGCTCCCAACCCGGTGCATGCCGCCACTGGCGCCAAGGTTCTCAACGGCCTCGATGACCTCGACTGCGTGCTGCCAGCTCTGCTGCCCGTTGAATGGCAGCGCTTTTATTGCAGCCGCGATGAACGCCAGGACGGCCTGTTCGGGCCGGGCTGGAGCGTTGCCTATGAAGTGTCGGTGACGCTCATCAGCAATGCCGCCGGCACGCGCAGTTTCATCTACACCGATGAACAAGGCCGACGCATCGACCTCGGCTGGCTGGAGCCCGGCGACGCGGCCTATGGCCCGGGAGAAGGTCTCAATCTGCGCCGTGATGCCCGCAGCGGAGCGTTGCTGATCGAGAACGACAATGGCCTTTACCGGCTTTTCGAGGCGGCCCCCGATAATCCCCGGATGATGCGCCTGAGCAAGCTGGGTGACCGCAACGACAATCGCCTGCTGCTCGAATACGACGTCCAGGGTCGGTTGGCGGCCATCCGTGACCGTGACGCCGCGCTGCGTGTGGAGCTGTGCTACGACACTGTGCACCCCGCGCGTCTGGCGCGGCTGGAACGCTGCCACGCCGATGGCCGGCGGCAGTTGCTGGCGGCCTACGGCTATACCGAGCAGGGGTGGTTACGTGAGGTGGTTGACGCCAATGGCCAGGTCAAACGCCGCTTTGCCTATGATGACAAGGCCCGTCTGACCGCACACCAGACTCCCACGGGCCATGGCTGCTTCTATCACTGGGGCGAATTCAACGAGGTGGGTACGGTTCAGTCTCGAGTCGTGCGTCACTGGACCAGCGAAGGCGAAGAATACCTCTTCGACTATGACATCGAGGCTGGTATCACGCGTGTCCAAGACGGGCTCGGGCGTACTCGCGAGCACTGCTGGGACCGGCAATACCAGGTCACCCGTTTTACCGATCCGCTGGGTCAGAGCTGGGCTTTCGACTGGAACGACGAGCGCCAGCTGATCGCTGCCACTTCCCCGCAGGGCGCGCGCTGGCAATACGACTATGACGAGTCCGGCAACCTCTGCGGCTGTACCGATCCGCTGGGTCGCCGTGACTGCATCGAATTTCTCGGCCACTGGGCCCTGCCAGTCTGCGAAACCGATGCTGCCGGCAACGCCTGGCAATATCGCTACGACGCGCGGGGCAACTGTCAGGAAGAGATCGATCCGCTGGGCCATAGCACCCGCTATCGCTATGACGACGGTGGTCTGCCGGTAGAAATCATCGACGCTTCCGGTAACCGCCAGACCCTGCGCTGGAACGCGTTCGGCCAGCTCATCGAGCAGGTCGACTGTTCCGGTTATCCCACCCGCTTCGCCTATGACGAGTGCGGCAATCTGGTACAGGTCACCGATGCCCTCGGCGAGATCACCCGGTATCAGCACGACGCCCAGGGCCGACTGCTGCAGAGGCAACTGCCGGATGGCCGCAGCGAACAGTTCATCCGCGATCCGGGTGGGCAGGTCCAGGCGTATCAGGACCCGGCCGGAAAGGGGCTGCGTTATCACTATGACCGCAGAGGCCGGGTGACCGCCGTTCTGGGGCCGCAGGGTAGCCAGATCACCTATACCTACGACAGCTATGGCAGGTTGCAGAGTCTTACCAACGAGAACGGCGAGCCCTATCGTTTCAGATGGGACGACAATGACCGGCTGAGCATTCGCCATGGGCTCGACGGCACGGCCCGCCACTATCGCTACGATGCAGACGGTTATCTGAGTGCCGTGGCTTACACGCCCGCTGCGATCGCCAGTGGGGACGTAGCGCCCATCGTCCACGATTTGCAGCGTGATGCTGTCGGCAGGCTGATGTGCAAAACCACTGGCGACGGGAAGACGCGATTCCAGTACGACGCCCTTGACAACCCGACCGAGGTGCGTTTCACCGACGATACCGATAACGTTCAGGTGCTCAACTTCGCCTACGACCAGCTCGGCAGGCTGGCACAGGAAAGCGGCGCAAGCGGTACGTTGCATCACCGCTACGATGCGCTGGACAACCTGACCGAAACCCTTCTGCCGGACGGTCGGCGCATCAGGCGCTTGTACTACGGCAGCGGTCATCTGCAGATGCTCAATCTCGATGATCACGAGGTCAGCCATTTCGAACGCGACCGGCTGCACCGCGAAGTGCTCCGCAGCCAAGGTCGCCTGACCACCCGCAGCAGTTATGACCGTGCCGGACGCCTGAGCGGGCGCCGCCGCCATGGCGCGGGGCAGCCGGTGCAGCTGCCGGCCCAGGCGGAGCAGCGTTATGACTATGATGCCAGCGACAACCTGATCGGCCGTCTGGACCATGACCCCCAGGCGGGGCGTCACCAGCGGCACGGCCTGCATTACGATGCTCGTGGCCGCATCGTTTCCCGGCAGGATCTGCTCAGCGGGCATCTGGAAACCTTTGCCTACGATGCCGCGGCCAACCTGCTGCCAGGCGCGCAGCAGGATGCGACCGTGGTTCGCCATGATCAGTTGCTCGTCTATCAGGACAAGCGTTACCGTTATGACGCCTTTGGGCGGGTGATTGAAAAGCGCAGCGCCGCACGGCAGTTGCAACGCCTGTTCTACGACGATGAACATCGCCTCGTGGAAGTGCGTAATGCCGATGGCAGCCGGGTACGCATGCAGTACGACCCTCTCGGTCGGCGCACGCAGAAGAAGCACTTTCACGCCCAGGGTCACCTGCTCAGTGAAAGCCGTTTCATCTGGGATGGCCTGCGCCTGCTGGGCGAGCAGAGCAATGGCCGGCACAGCCTGTACCTGTACGACGGCAGCGGCCACGAGCCACTGGCCCGAGTTGACGGGGAAGGTCCGCACGCACAGCTGCACTATTACCACAACGACCCCAATGGCCTGCCCCAGCAACTGACCGACGAACATGGCCGCTGCACTTGGCAAGCCAGCTACCAGGTCTGGGGCAACACCCTGAGTGAGCAACGCCAGGATGCTCACCTCACAGAGCAGAACCTGCGTTTTCAAGGCCAGTACCTTGATCGGGAAACAGGCCTGCACTACAACACGTTTCGCTTTTACGATCCGGATATCGGTCGCTTCCTCAGCCCCGATCCAATCGGCTTGGCCGGCGGCACCAACCAGTACCAGTACGCACCCAACCCAGTCGGATGGGCCGACCCGCTGGGGCTGACGTGCCAGAAGTCGAACCTGCATCAACGTGGCCACAGGCCGGGTCCCGGCGAGCGCAGCCTGACCCGTCAGCAATACAAGAGAATGGTGTCGCAGACGCGCCAACAGGGCGGTGCCTTGCATGCGCAGTTGCAATCACGCCTGCAACACTCGGACTATGTCTACCGTGCAACGAACTACCGGACGCTGAAGTACTACCGCGATGCGGGGCGTATCAACCGTGATGCTTACATGACCTTCGATAATCCGGGCCTGGACCCGAAGGTCAGCATGGACAAGAGCCAGGTATTCGATCACTGGGGCCAGCACGAAGTGGTGCTGAAGATACCCGCTTCACAGGTCATCGACGCCCGCGTCCCAAGGCCGTTGGGAGACTCTCACCCGATCGGCTGGGAGCCTGTGACCGAGGCCTATCCGGCCGCCGGTTCAGGTGGCAACAGCCAGTTCCTTGCACAGACCTCAACCTGGGACGAGTCCTGGGTCATCCCCATGAATGGAGCGCCGCCAAGTGGACCCTGATCAACTCAGCCTGCTCTTGCAGGCTCGCCGCGCCGAGCGAATCACTCAGGACGAGGTGACCGCCTGGGTCGATGCTCACGCCGATGCAGCCAGCAGCCAGCTCAAACGGACCACCTACCTGAAGCTGCGCCGCGGTGACCCGCAGCCGGCATTTCTCGAATGCCTGGCGGCCTGTCATAGCTGCGCAAAGGTCTACCAGGCCGGTGAGTTTCGCGACTATCACGACTTCGAGCAGTGCGACGGCCGCCTGCGTAGCGCGTCGGGCGTCTTTACACCCGTGCCGGCACCCGCGTGGTACACGGCACCGGCCAACGTCCTGGGCGGCGAAGTGCTCTATCAATGCCAGCAATGTGAGGCCATCTGGAGGCTCATCCTGCCCGAACGGGCACAGCGAGGCAGCTGGTGTCGGGTCGGCTAGCCATTGCCCGGCAGAGCCTCGATTTGCCCTGGATTGTTGATATTTCCATACGAAATCGTAACCGCTTCACAAACCCCACCTGCTCATAGCTGGCCGAGCACTGAATACCGAGCTCTCGTAGTTGGAGCTTGTCACCAGGACGCGTCCACGGCACCCAAAGGAAGGAAACGCCCGATGAGCTACACCATTCAAGAAGCAAGCAGCGATCCCAAGGCCCCGTTCGCCAAGTTGGCGAAACAGATCAAGCACAGCCTCAGCCTCAACGGATGATCTGCGATGTCTGATGCGCTCTGGGCCGCCCGGCTCGGCGACGATCTGCTGCACACCACATTGCTCGCCGACATAGTCGGCGGCGTGCTGGAAGTGGCTGCCTATGCCGCCATCACCGCCGTGGCCTGTGCCGCCGTGGTCGCCGCCACCGGCCTGACCGTCCTCACCTTTGGTCTCGGTGGCTTTGCCCTCGCTGCAGTAGTAGGTATCGCCGTGGGGGTCGGCATGAACAAAACCGGCTGGGACAAGGGTCTTACGACCCTCTGCGAAGGCCTGGGCAATGCCATCTCCCCGCCCAATGTTCAGGCCAAGATCGTTACCGGCGCCAACAAGACCAAAACCAACGGCCTGCCTTCCGCGCGCGCCGCTGGCAAGCTGGGCAGCGCCGCTGCGCCGGCAGGCACCGAGCTGGAGCAGGCACCACCCGCCGAGGAGCCTGAGCCCAGCTTTCTCGACATGGCCAAGAGCTTCTTCAGTGAGATGTGGCAGCCGACGGTTGCCCAGCCGGCACCTGGCGTCATCCCCTGCCCGCTGGATGCCATCGAGTGCAAGAAGCACCCGCCGATGCCGGTGCAACTGCTGGCCGAAGGATCGATCAAGGTCAGCATCGAAGGCCAGCCGGCGGTGCGCAGTGGTGATCGCAGCACCTGCGAAGCCACGGTGGTGGAAAGCGGCAACATCTCGCCGAACGTGCGCATCGGTGGTGACGCCGTGGTGGTGCAGCCGATTCGCAGCGGCAAGACCCCCGGCATCGGCCTGGCCCTGGGCGTGCTCATGGCGCTGCGTGGTAACCCGCGCAAGCTGTGCAGCAAGCTGCCCTGCCTGGTCGCCGGTTTCGCCGGCAACATGGCCATGGGCGGTGCGACCGCCTATGCCACCAACTCCATCGTCAACGCTCTTGGTTCGGCCAGCAGCGGTGCACCCAACCCGGTGCACGCCAGCACCGGGGCCAAGGTGCTTGGCGAAGACGACGACCTCGACTTCGTCCTGCCGGGGCTGATGCCCATCGAGTGGCAGCGCTTCTACAGCAGTCGTGACGGGCGTCGTGACGGTTTGCTGGGGGCTGGCTGGAGCCTGCCGTTCGAGATCGCCGTGCAGGTACGCGCCCATCCGGAGGGTGGCGAAGCGCTGACCTATATCGACGAGCAGGGCCGCCCTATCGAGATCGGCAGCCTGCCGCCGGGCGATGCCTGCTACAGCCCGGGTGAAGGCCTGAACTTCCGCCGCGATGAAAGCGGCGCGCTGCTGGTGGAAAGCGTCGATGGTCTCTACCGCCTGTTCGAGCCTCTGCCTGAAGCGCCGCATCGGCTGCGCCTGAGCAAGCTGGGTGATCGCAACGACAACCGCCTGCTGCTCGAATACGACTCCGCTGGCCGGCTGTCTGCCGTGCGTGATGGCCATAACCAGCTGGGCATCGAACTGATTGCCGACGCCCGCCACCCGCAGCGCCTTGGCCGGGTCGAGCGCCTGTTCGCCGATGAGCGGCGCGAGGTGCTGGTCGCCTACGCCTATGACGCACAGGGCGATCTCAGTGAAGTCCGCGACGACAAGGGCCAATTGCTGCGTCGCTTCGTCTACGACAGCGGCCGCCGTCTGATCGAGCATCGGCGTCCCACAGGCCTGCGCTGCTTCTACGAATGGGGCGAGTTTCAGGGTGCCGATGGCCGCGAATGGCGGGTGACACGGCACTGGACCGCCGACGGCGACGAATACCATCTGCATTACGATCTGGATGCGGGCATCACCCGGGTCATTGACGGCCTTGGTCGCACCAGCGAACGCCACTGGAACAGCCAGTACCAGATCACCCGCTATCACGATGCCCTCGGCCAGCTCTGGCTGTTCGAATGGAATGACGAGCGCCAGCTGCTGGCCGCCGTCGCTCCGGACGGCGCGCGTTGGCAATTCGCCTATGATGAATCCGGCAACCTTTGCGAAACCCACGACCCGCTGGGGCGTCGCGACTTCACCCAGTGGCTTGGCCACTGGTCGCTGCCGGAAGCCGAGACCGACGCTGCCGGCAATGCCTGGCAGTACCGCTACGACAAGCGCGGCAACTGCATCGCCGAGATCGACCCGCTGGGCCATGTCACCCGCTATCGCTACGACACCAGCGGTCTGCCGGTGGAAATCATCGACGCTAGCGGCAAGCGCAAGACCCTGCGCTGGAACGCCCTCGGCCAGCTCACCGAACAGGTCGACTGCTCCGGCTACCCCACGCGCTTCGCCTACGACGAGCGCGGCAACCTGGTGCAGATCACCGATGCCCTCGGCGAGATCACCCGCTACCACTACGACAGCCAGGGGCGCTTGCTGCAGACGCAACTGGCTGATGGCCGTTGCGAGGAGTTTCAACGCGACGCCATCGGCCAGCTCAGCGCCTACCTCGATCCTGCCGGCAAGCCCGTGCGCTATCGCTATGACCGCCGTGGTCAGGTTCGCCAGCGCATCGATGCCCTGGGCCGCAGCGTCGGCTTCGAATACGACGCCTATGGTCGCCTGCTCGCCCTGAGCAACGAGAACGACGAACGCTACCGCTTCACCTGGGACGTGCTCGACCGCCTCACCGCCCAGCACGATCTAGACGACAGCGCTCGGCATTACCGCTATGACCCGCAGGGCAACCTCATTGCCCTGGCCTATACCCCAGCCCCATACGGCACGGGCCTGGGCAGTGTCCCCGAGACGCCGCCGGCGCCGATCATCCACCGCTTCGAGCGCGATGCCGCTGGCCGGATGATCGCCAAGCACACCGAAGACGGTCGCACCGAATACAGCTATGACCCGCTCGATCGCCTGACGGGGGTCGACCTCACTGCGGCTGATGGTCAGATGCAGTCGCTGGCCTTCGCCTACGACGCCCTTGGCCAGTTGCTCAGCGAGCAGAGCGCCGCCGGCGCCCTGCAGCATGCCTACGATGAGCTCGGCAACCTGCTGGAAACGCAACTGCCTGACCAGCGCCGTATCCGCCGCCTGTACTACGGCAGCGGTCACCTGCAGTTGCTCAACCTGGATGATCAACTGGTCAGCCGCTTCGAGCGTGACCGTCTGCATCGCGAGGTGCTGCGCACCCAGGGGCAGCTCGTTACCCGTAGCCAGTACGACCGAACCGGACGCCTCACCGCACGCCTGCGTCGGCGCCTGGAGCAACCCGTGCAGCTGCCGGCCGAAGCCGAGCGGCGCTACGCCTTTGATCCCAGCGACAACCTGATCGGCCGCCTCGACCGCGACCCGGCCAGCCAGCGCGAACAGAAGCAGCAGCTGCACTACGATGCCAGCGGGCGCATCATCGCCAGCCAGGACCTGATTCGCGGCAATCTGGAAACCTACAGCTACGACGCGGCTGCCAACCTGCTGCACCCGGTTGGTGGCGATGCTGCCAGCAGCGGCTGGGTGCGCCACAACAAACTGCTCACCTACCAGGACAAGCGCTACCGCTACGACGCCTTTGGCCGCCTGGTGGAAAAACGCAGCGGCCGTCACCAGGTGCAGCGCCTGAGCTACGACGCCGAACACCGCGTGCGGGAAGTCACCAACAACGACGGCAGCCGCGTGGTCATGCACTACGACCCGCTCGGCCGGCGTATCGGCAAAAGCCACTACGATGCCCACGGCGTGCTGCTCGGCCAGACCGACTTCACCTGGGACGGCATGCGCCTGCTCAGCGAGACCCGCAACGGTCGACATAGCCTTTACCTCTACGACGAAGGCAGCTACGACCCGCTGGCGCGCGTCGACGGCCAGGGCGAACACGCCCGCCTGCGCTATTACCACACCGATCCAAACGGGTTACCGCAGCAACTCACTGAAGACGACGGCCGCTGCATCTGGCAGGCCCGCTACCAGGTCTGGGGCAACACCCTGGCCGAACAGCAGGAAAGCTTCTTTGTCGAAGAGCAGAACCTGCGCTTCCAGGGCCAGTACCTGGACCGCGAAACCGGGCTGCACTACAACACCTTCAGGTTCTACGATCCGGATATCGGAAGGTTTATCAGCCCGGATCCGATTGGGTTGGCGGGTGGGATCAACCTGTTCCAGTACGCACCGGAGCCGTATGGGTGGGTGGATCCGTGGGGGTGGGCCCTCACAGGGGTAGACTTTACTGGGAGTAGTGATTTATTCCCCACAGTCGGCTCACAAAAGAATATTGTGGTTATCAAAATGCAGGGAAGTCGCGGGCGCGATTTCACTCAAGCATTTAAAGAGGCTGGTATTTCTAAGAAAGCGGCAACGGGTTACACCTGGCACCATGTTGATGACTTTAACCCGAAAACTGGTACCACCACGATGCAATTGGTTAAGACCTCTGCTCATGAGGCAACATTCCCTCATGCAGGGTCTGTGTCCCAGTATGAAAAAAATTTCAAGGTAAAGTACGAAAGCGCTGAAGCAATTTTGGTATCTTCAAAGAAAGGATGGCTTGCTAATAAGATTCCTAGATCTAAAGTCGGGCGTTGTTGATAAGTGAGGGTTGGTCATGAATGAAAATATTTTCTCTAATACTGAAGCTTCAGTCGATCTGGCGCAGCTGAATAGTTTTGAAGCTAAGGTTGGAAAAAAATTGCCTGATGAGTTTAGGACTCATTATCTTAAATATAATGGTGGCGTTCCTGATCGCACGTATTGGGTTGGTGCGGAAATTGAAGAGCCTTTAGAGGTCGCATCTTTCAAGCCAATTTCCGATTCTCCATCGAATCTGCTATCAACTTACCTTTCAATGAGAGATAAACAGGTGATTCCTGAGAATCTACTTCCCTTTGCTAACGACTGGGGGGGGAATTATTTTTGCCTAAATGTAGACTCTGGGCTGGTTAGCTATTTTACGACTGATAATTTTTACGCCGAGCTCAGCTTTGAAGAGAATCAAAAAAAATCAGAAACGGTAATTTGTTCCAGTTTTACTAATTTTGTCCAAGGACTAGTCCATGAGGAGGACTTGTAAGGAAGTTAGACACAAACCTCTTCAGAGTATCGGTGCTCTTGCGTAACACCAAATGCGGCGCACAGATAGTGCAGTAGAGTATCAAAATTTGGAGATAAAAAAGCTTATTCTTGAAGCATGAGTGATCTAGTTAAAAATAAAAAACGACTATTCGATGGTGCTGAAAGCGATTTCTATGTGTTCAGCTCAATGTTAGATGTGCCAGATTTCGGACCAGTGCTCTTCGATAACCAGCAGGTCCAGTATTTATCGGAACTCGGTGAGCGGCAGGCAGATGCGCTGGTAGGTCTGATTCCTGGCGCAAGAAAACATATGGATTTTCCGGGCGATACGCCCGCGTATAAGCAAGGAAATCTTGCTCTGTACGTACAATGCGTTAATGGTCGAGACGCCAATCGTTCGGTACTTATCGTCGTAGCGGCAGGAGAGGCGCAACCTGCGCGATTCGTGATCGATCTATGTGGCGTGTTTGTGGACGAGTAAAGCTGCCTTCTAATTAGCGTCAGGCTCAGATCATGGTTTTTCGCGAGTGCCGCTATGGCAAAAGGCTTACATGCCGAAGCGCAACGGACCTCTCCCGCCGCGTCCGTGGGCTGGTTAATCTACTCACACCTACCGGGAACTGGATGTCCCGAGTCACGGAAGACAGACCGCGCCAGGAAGGCAAACGACAGGATGTCGGAAGGTCTTAAAAAACCCGCTTCGGCGGGTTTTTTGTTGCCTGCAGAAAAGCCGGGCGACGCTGAACGCTGGTAGCCAGGCATGACTCAGGTCTGCCCGTAAATCCGAGCCCCTCCTATCAGTCCGCCGTGGCCAGAACCTGTGTATTACGCCCGGCGTGCTTGGCGCGATAGAGCGCGGTGTCGGCCTTGAGCAGCATGGCGGTGATGTCATCGGCGACGGAGCTGCTGCTGCCGTAAACACCGGCGCTAAAGCTCAAGGCGATGTGCCTGTCGTCAATCTGTGCCGGGTGCTGGGTCAGGGATTGGCGAAGCTGATCGACCAGCTCCAGCGCGCCGCTGGCGTCGGTGCCGGGCAGGATCAGCAGGAATTCCTCACCACCATAACGGCCGATGCTGTCATTACGCCGCAGCCGTTGCTGCAGATGGTCCGCGCAGTGCCTGAGCACGTCATCGCCGACCAGATGGCCGTGGCTGTCGTTGATCTGCTTGAAGTGGTCCAGATCGAGCATGGCGATGGACAGCGGCGTGTGCTGGCGGCGGGCTCGCTCCAGCTCATCGCTGAGTTGTTCGAGTATCGCCAGGCGATTGGGCAATCCGGTAAGCGTGTCGCGCAGGGCGGTCTGGCGCAGCTCCGATTCGATGCGCTCGCGCGACAGCAGCACCAGGCCGAAGGAGAACATGATGATGGTGGCGGCGCCGAGGGCGACCGATACCGTCTGCTTCAGGTTGCTGACGTCGTAGTGCATCTCCGCCGGCGCGCCGCTGAGGATGACCACCACGCGGATGCCCAGGCCGAACAGGCTGATGCCTGCACCGATCATCAGAATTCGGTGGGCGCGCCCGCCGAGCACGGCATGGAGGCGGCTCAGGTGCAGAATCACCAGACATTGGCTGAACAGCAGCAGGCAGGCCACCAGTTGTCGGGGTTCCTGGGTCTCGATCAGCAGGCTGAGCAGCACACCCAGAAGCAGCGGGAAGGCAAAGGCCAGCCGCCAGGGCGGGCGCCGGCCGTGGATCAGCGGCAGGCTGACCGTATAGAACGCCAGCGCGGTGGACAGCAGCGTGTTGGCCAGCACATAGGTCAGCCACATCGAGGCCAGCCCGAACAGGGTAAAGCCGATGTAGGCCAGCGCATGGGAGAGCATGCCCAATCCGGTGGTGAGCATGCCGTCGCGGTGACGCAGCTGGCCGACCAGGATCAGACAACTGCCCATGATCACGGCGACCAGTGCGACGGCTCCGAACAGTGTCTGGGTGTGGGCGATCATGTCAGCCTTCTTGTTCTCTGGCTTGAGTTGACTCTAGTGCAATCCACAATCCCCGTGCTGGCCTAGGCTCAGGCCCACCAGTAACGCACCATATGGAAGAACACCGGTGCGGCGAAGCACACCGAGTCGAGACGGTCGAGCATACCGCCGTGGCCCTCGATCATATGGCCCCAGTCCTTCACGCCGCGGTCGCGCTTGATCGCCGACATCACCAGGCCGCCGGCGAAGCCGAGCAGGCACACCAGCAGGGCGAACAGCGCGGCCTGCCAGAAGGCGAAGGGGGTGATCCAGCACAGGGTGGCGCCGATCAGCGTTGCCAGGGCCACGCCGCCGATAAAGCCTTCCACGGTTTTCGACGGTGACAGGTTGGGCGCGATCTTATGCTTGCCGAACAGCTTGCCGCATACGTACTGCAGCACGTCGGAGAGCTGCACAACGATGATCAGCCAGGCGATCAGCAGCAGGTTGCGCCCCTCGTAGCCGGGGATGTCCAGGGTCAGCAGCGCCGGTACCGAGGAGATGCAGTACACGGCGATCATCAAGCCCCATTGCACCTTGGCCGCGCGTTCGAGGTAGCGCGTGGTATCACCGCCCAGCGAGGCGAGGATCGGCAGCAGCAGGAACAGATAGACCGGGATGAAGATAGCGAACAGGCCGTACCAATCCAGGGCGATCAGCAGGTACTGCATCGGCAGGGCGAAATAGAAGGCCGCGACCAGCGCCGGATAGTCGCTGCGCCGGGTCGGTGTCAGCGTCATGAATTCGCGCAGGGCGTAGAAGGACACGAAGTAGAACAGCACGACCACGCCAATGTTGCCGAACAGGAAGGCGATGCCGATTACCAGCACCATCACCCACCAGGCGTTGATCCGCGCGTTGAGGTTGTCCACCACCGGGTTGGGTCGGTCGCCACTGCGTCGCTTGAGGACGAAGCCGACCAGGCTGGCCAGCAGGAGCAGGGCACCGATACCGGCGAACAGCAGTAAAGTGTTGTTATCCATCTCAGGCCTCCTCGGGTGCCAGGGCCAGCAGGGCGTTACGCGCGCGTTCCAGGAAGGCGTCTTTGCC
Organism: Pseudomonas sp. Marseille-Q0931; assembly: GCF_940789645.1. Classification (NCBI taxonomy): domain Bacteria; kingdom Pseudomonadati; phylum Pseudomonadota; class Gammaproteobacteria; order Pseudomonadales; family Pseudomonadaceae; genus Pseudomonas; species Pseudomonas sp. Marseille-Q0931. Next base: position 51,297 of record NZ_CALNWT010000008.1, read on the forward strand.
CTCGCCCTCGATGCGCTCCAGCGCTGCGCCGAAACTCAGGGTGCACAGTAGAGGCAGCGGCAGCGCGCGGCCCTTAGGCATCACCCGATTCAGGTTGGCGATCCACACCGGTACCAGCTCCACGTCGGGGCGCGCCTGGGCCAGGTGATAGAGACCACTCTTGAACGGCAGCAGCGGCTCGTCGCCGAGGTTGCGCGTGCCCTCGGGGAAGATGATCAGCGAGTCGCCGCCATCCAGCGCATCGAGCATCGCCTGCAGTGGGTTGGCGCCTTCCTTGCGCTCGCGGTCGACCAGCACGCCGTTGAATACGTTATTGATCAGGAAGCTGCGTACGCCCGGCTTCTGCCAGTAGTCGGCGCCGGCCACCGGCCGGGTGCGCTTGCGCAGCTCCGGCGGCAGCGATGCCCAGAGCAGGACGAAATCGCCATGGCTGCTGTGGTTGGCGTAGTACAGGCGTTGCGTCGCCTGCGCGGTGCTGCCGAGCCACAGGGCTCGGGCACCGGTCAGCAGGCGAGCTGCCGAGGTGATGGCGAAAGCGGTCAATGCAGCGAGCATGGCGACTCCTTAAGCGAAAACGATGAAGATTCCGAGCACAACGATTGCGACCTGCAGCAGCAGACACAGCGCCTGTTTGCGCAGCAGGCCGAGCGCACCCTGAGCTCGCAGGCTCCAATCGCGGCCAGCCTGCTGCGCATTCTGCAGGCCCAGATTCTGTAGCGCCTGATCCAGCGCATGAGTCTGGCTGTCGAGCTGTTCGCCGGATTCGGCCAGGCGCTGAAACAGTTCGGCATCCAGCGCCACGCGCAGCGCCCAGTATTTCTCGGCCAGGCCGGCAATCAGCAGCGCTGCGCAGATGAGCGCCATCATCAGGCTTGCCGGGGCGCCGAGCCAAGGCGCCAGGCCGAAGACCACGGCGACCAGACTCAGCGCGCCGGAAAATTGGTCGAGGCTGCGCCCGCGTCGTAGCAGCGCGGCGACCAGCAGCAGATCAGCCTGCATGGGCGACCTCCAGTTCAGCGCCCACGTCGAGCATGGCCTGCAGCGCAGCCAGATGCTGCGGGCCGAGCACGACCTGTGGCCGCGCCTGGCGGATCAGCTCTACGGCGGACTCGACGCTCTGGCAGCGGCCGCTATGTAGCAGCCAGGCGGCCACGGCTGTGGCACTGCGCGAATAACCCAGGGCGCAGCACACCAACAGCGGGCCGCTCTGGCGCAGGCGTTCGATGGCCTCGGCGGCGCGCTGGCAGGTCAGCGCATCGGGCGCCACCAGGTCCAGCGAGGGCAGGCTGCAGTAGGCGCTCGGTGTGTGCAGCAGCGGCAGTTCGGCGCACAGATCGACCACGGCGGCGTAGCCATCGAGATCACCCGGGCCCGGCAGGCGGCCGAGGTCGATGCCCTCCACGACCTGGCTCGGCGCTGGCTGGCGGTATGTCCATAGCCTTGAATTGATCCAGGCACCGAGCAGATAGGGTGCGAGCAACACCGTCGCGGCCGGGCTGAGGCGCCCGTCGGCCTGCTTCTGGAAGCCGCCAGCGCCGAACAGCAGGTAGTTGAGCGCGACCATGACCAGGGCAACGAACGGCCAGAACAGCCACAGCCAGGCGCCGCCCAGCTTGACTGCCAGCACGGCGCATAGCGTTGCGCCAAGCCCATAGCGCAGCGCCAGGCGCCAACGCCGGGGATCGCTGGCCAGGCACATCTGCTTCAGCGGCGTATCGCCCTGCAGCGGCAGCAGCCACAGGCAGAAGAAGCCCGCCAGCGCCCCGGTGGGCAGGTCGATGAAGTGATGCTGCCAAGTAGTCAGCACGGAGATGCCGATCAGCGCCATCCACCCGTGCAGCAGGCCACGCCAGAACAGCCCGCGGGTGTGATTGGCGAACATCGCCCAGATGATCACCAGCAGGGTGATATGCAGCGAAGGCGCCTGGTTGAAGGGTTTGTCGAAGCCCATCAGTACGTCGAACATCAGGCCGAAGGTGCCGTCCAGCGGCGGCCGCTCGAAGGTGAAGCGCAGCGGCCAGAGCAGGAAGCAGGCCACGCAGATGACCTGCGCAGCGAGCAGGCGCAGGGCGTGGCGATCCATTTCGCGGCGGCAGGCTGGCAGCAGGAAGGACAGGCCGTAGAGCAGGTCGATCGACCAGTACGGCACGATGGTCCAGGGCCAGAGCGGGATCTGTGGCTCCCAGGCGAAGACCAGGCTGCCGACATCATCGCGCTGCCCAGTGAACCAGTTGGCGAAGCCGTAGCTGGCGAAGAACAGCGGGCCGAGCAACAGCAGCCAGAGTACGCCGCGCTTGTACAATCCCTGTTCGCGCGTGTTGTCCATCACTTCACCCGTTGGGCAAGGGATACGCTGAAGATACCCCACTGGTCGATGCGCTGCGCCACCTTGCGAAAGCCCGCCGCTTCCACCAGCTGATCCATCTCCGCCTGGCTGCGCCGGCGCATCACCCAGGCCTGACCATCGCGGTGGCTGGTCAGGGCGCGGGCGATCAGCTCCAGTTGCGGGTGCCAGGGCTGGCCGGTGTAGACCAGATAACCACCCTCCTCGACCGCTGCGGCCAGCCCGGCCAGCGAATCGCTGACCATCTGGTTGCTGCCGAACAGTTCATACAGGCCGGACACCACCGCCAGGGTCGGCTTGGGATCCAGCGCAGCGAGATCGTCACGGTCGAAGGCATCGCCTTTGACGAAGCGGGCGATGTCGCCCAGGCCCTTCTGCTCGATCAGCGCATTGCCGTCACGCACGTTGATGTCGCTATAGTCGCGCAGCAGGATCGAATCGGGGCGCTGCTGCTGGCCCTCCAGCGATTCGAGGATGTAGCGGCCGTGGCCGGCGGCGATATCGACGATGCGCACCGCCCTGCCCGTCTCGCGCAGCCGGGCCATGGCCAGGCGCAACAACTCTTCGGCGTGCAGCTTGCGTTGGCGGATGCCACGCCAGCCGATGGAATCCAGGTAGTTCGCATCGATCAGCCGGCCCAGTGCGCCCTTGCCGGTCGGTTGGTTGCGGTAGACATAATCGAGCGTACTGCCGGAATCGAAGCCGGTGTCGAAGCCCAGTTTCACCCCGGCCGACAGCGTGCTGCCCAGGCGCATGCCGGCACGGGTGGCGCGCCAGTAGAGGTCGCGCAGCGAGTTTCTCGGCAGTGGCGCGGCCAGTTCCTCGGCTTCGGCGCAGGTGGCGCCCAGGCGATCAGCATCGAGCAGCGAGGGGCGCGTCACCGGCTCCTCGAAGTTGCGCAGGATGAAACGCCGCGCGCGGCTCAGGGCATGGGCGCGGTCGCGCTCGCCAAGAGTGTCGTGGAAGAAGCCGGGCAGCAGGTGCTTTTCCTTGCGCAGGCTGCCGAGGCGCTCGAAGAAGTCTTCCTGCGGTTTGCGATGGACGACGAAGTCGGCGCCGGAGATCAGCAGCTGGGTCGGAACCTGAATCGCCTGAGCGTCGGCGACGACGCGCTCGGCCGCCTCGTACAGGCCGAGCAGCATGGTCACCGAGATTGGCCGGGCGATCAGCGCGTCGTTTTCGAAAGAGGCGATGCGCTCGGGATCGTGGCTGAGGAACCTCGCCTTCACGTAGCTGTTGACGAAGAAATTGCCGCGCCAGGCATGCAGCAGTTTCAGGCCGGGTCGGGCGAAGGGCACGTAGAGCTTGACCTTGAAGGCCGGCGAGGCGAGCACCAGGCAGCGCACCTTGGGCGCGTAGTCATGGGCCCAGGTGGAGACGATCACCGCGCCGACGCTCTGCGCCACCACCGCCAGGTCCTCTTCGGCGATGCCGTGTTGCGCGCCGATATGCTCGATAAAGGTCTGCACGTCGCGCACGCTGGTGGCGAAGCTCGGGCTGTCGCCGCGCGCGCCAGGCGAGAGGCCATGGCCACGGGCATCCCAGGCGAAGAAGTCGCAGTGCGGCAGCTCCAGCTCGTCCACCAGATGGGCCATGCGCCCGCCATGCTCATGGCCGCGATGGAACAGCACCACCGCCTGGCGAGAGCCGTCTGCGGGCACCGTCGCCGGCCAGTGGCGATAGCTCAGCTCGACGCCGTCGTGGGTGGCAAAGGTATGCAGTTGGACGGGGCGCATGGAATCTCCTTATTCCTTGAATGGGTCAGGCCGTTTCGGCCAGCCCGAGGCGAACGCGGTTGTAGAGGGTATAGAGCAGCAGGGCGAGGATCAGCGCCAGCGCCAGGTTGATCCACAAGACAGGCAGCAGGCCCGTGGCGACGCCTGCACCGATCACACCGAAGCAGAAGGCGCGGTCGCTCTTGCCCATCGGCCCGTCATAGCGGCGGGAGGCGCCGACCATGGGCCCGAGCACGCCGGCGTATTCGCTGATCACGGCCATCACCACCACCAGGACCACCAGCAGCGGCGAGACGCCAGGCAGCAGGGCGAAGGGCAGATACAGGGCGCTGTCGGCAATCACGTCGCAGAGCTCGTTGAGGTAGGCGCCGAGCTTCGACTGCTGGCCGAACTCGCGCGCGAGCATGCCGTCGACGGCATTGAGCGCCATGCGCAGCAGCATCCACACAGGAGTCAGTGCGAACAGCCAGATGATATGGCTAAAGGCGGCGAGCAGGGCGCCGAGCAGCACCGAGACGAGCGCGGCGGCCAGGGTCACCTGGTTGGCGGTGACGCCGCGCGCATACAAACGCTCGACACCGGGGCGCAGCAGGTTCTGGAAGGCGGGTTTGAGCTGGTAGATCGACGGCATGGCAGTGAATTCCCTTTACTGATCCAATCATCGGCCATCGTCGCGAGCGAGACTGTGCGCGCGTCGAGGCTTATATCAATGCGTGCCGGGGGCTGATGCGTTCTGGCATACGTACCTCGGCGGAGGTGAGCCCCGTTGGGTTCTCGACAGAAGCGCCACGCGACAACTTATACCCTGTTGAGGATTTTTCCTAGCACGGCTATTTCGCCTTAAAAATCAGCTAGATAAAATCAGTGATGGCGCTTTGATTGTATTTGATGCACAGCTTATCCACAGATCAGGCCATTTCGCCCAGGCGGCTCAGCTGAGGCTCTTCACCGCGCAGTTCGGTCTGCTGCTGGCAGACCCACTGGAAGGCGCGCTCGTTGAGTTCGGCAATGGCACGAGGCCCCTCGCCTTCGGCATACATCGGTGCGCCGATGATCACTTCGATGGTGCCCGAGCGCTTGCCCCAGCCGGCCTTGGGCCAGAATTCGCCGGCGTTGTGCGCGATGGGCAGCACTGGCAGGCCGGCATTCACCGCCAGTGCCGTGCCGCCACGGGAGAACTTGCCGATCTGCCCCGGTGGAATGCGCGTGCCTTCGGGAAACACCAGCACCCAGGCGCCCTGCTTGAGGCGCTCATCGCCCTGCTTGGCCAGTTGCTTGAGCGCAGCCTTGGGGTTGCTGCGGTCAATGGCGATGGGCTTGAGCAGCGCCATGCCCCAGCCAAAGAACGGCACGCGTAGCAACTCGCGCTTGACCACCTGGCTGAGTGGTTCGAAATAGGCGGAGAGGAAGAAGGTCTCCCAGGTGCTCTGGTGGTTGGCGAGGATCACGCAGGGGCGCTGCGGGATATTCTCCAACCCGCGCACTTCATAGCGGATGCCGACGATCACCCTGGCCAGCCACACCGCGCAGCTGCACCAGGCCTGGACGACGAAGCGGTAGCGTTGGCGGAACGGCAGCAAGGGGGCGACCACCAGGCTGATCAGGCACCAGAAGAACGAGCTGGACGACAGCAGCAGGTAGAAAAGCGTGACTCTTAAAGCCTGCAGGATCGCCATGAAGCTTCGCACCTTATGAGAGCAGTCGATCGGCGACAGCCGCCAGATCGTCGAATACCAGGGTTCCTGGCGGCAACGGCTTGGCCAGGGTACGTTCGCCCTTGCCGGTTTTTACCAGCACAGGCTGACAATCGACGGCCAGTGCAGCCTGCAGGTCACCGCTGCTGTCGCCGACGAACCAGATTCCTTTCAGATCCGTGGCGTAGTGCGCAGCGATCTGTTCGAGCATGCCAGCCTTTGGCTTGCGGCACTCGCAGCCGTCATCCGGCCCGTGCGGGCAGTGGACGATCAGGCCGATTTCGCCGCCCTGCTCGGCCACCAGCTGGCGCAGGCGCGCGTGCATCGACTCCAGGGTCGCCAGGTCGTAATAGCCACGTGCGATGCCGGACTGGTTGGTGGCCACGGCCACCGTCCAGCCTGCTTGCGACAGGCGTGCAATGGCGGCGATCGACGACGGGATCGGAATCCACTCGTCGAGCGCCTTGATATAGGCGTCGGAGTCTTCGTTGATGACACCGTCGCGGTCGAGGATGAGTAACTTCATAGCGGCAAGCTCCAAGCCGCAAGCTACAAGTCAACAGCGGCCTGCTTGCCGCTTGAAGCTTGTAGCTTGCCGCTGCTGTGCGTCAGCCCAGCACCGAGATATCCGCAACGCCGAGGAACAGCCCGCGCAGACGGGCCAGCAGGGCGTAACGGTTGGCGCGCACACGCGCGTCTTCGGCATTGACCAGCACCGCCTCGAAGAAGGCGTCCACCGGCTCGCGCAGGCTGGCCAGCTTGGCCAGCGCCTCGTCGTACTGACGGACGGCGGCCAGCGGTTGTACCGCATGGTCGGCCTGCTGGATGGCAGCGTGCAGGGCGAACTCGCTGGGGTTGTCGAAGTAGTGCGCCTCGACCTGGGCGGCGACGCCACCTTCGGCCTTGCTCAGCAGGTTCGACACGCGCTTGTTGGCGGCGGCCAGGGCAGCGGCCTGCGGCAGCTTGCGAAAGGCCTGTACGGCCTGCACGCGCTGGTCGAAGTCCAGCGGCGAGGTCGGATTGACCGCACGCACGGCCTGGTACACGGCGACTTCAATGCCTTCGTCCTCGTAGCGCGCACGCAGGCGATCGAAGATGAACTCCAGCACCTGGGCGGCCAGGCCGTCGGTCTTGATCTTGCCGGCGTACTGGGCGACGGCGAAGTCGACTGCAGCGGCCAGGTTCAGGTCCAGGCCCTTCTCGATCAGGATGCGCAGCACGCCGAGGGCGGCGCGGCGCAGGGCGTAGGGGTCCTTCGAGCCGGTCGGCAGCATGCCGATGCCGAAGATGCCGACCAGGGTGTCGAGCTTGTCGGCCACGGCCACTGCGGCACCGGTCAGGGTGCTCGGCAGCTCAGCGCCGGCACCGCGCGGCATGTACTGCTCGTTCAGGGCCAGGGCGACATCTTGCGGCTCACCGTCGTTGAGCGCGTAGTAGTAACCGGCGATGCCCTGCATCTCGGGGAATTCGCCGACCATCTCGGTGGCCAGGTCGCATTTGGACAGCAGGCCGGCACGGGCGGCGCGCTGGGCGTCGCCACCGACTTCGCGGGCGATGAAGCCGGCCAGGGCAGAGACGCGCTGGGCCTTGTCGAATACCGAACCGAGCTGGGCCTGAAACACCACGTTGGCCAGGCGCTGGTTGAAGCCTTCGAGCTTCTGCTTCTTGTCCTGCTTGAAGAAGAACTCGGCGTCGGTAAGGCGCGGACGCACGACCTTCTCGTTGCCGGAGACGATCTGCGCCGGGTCCTTGGACTCGACGTTGGCCACTGTGATGAAGCGCGGCAGCAGCTTGCCGTTCGCATCGAGCAGGCAGAAGTACTTCTGGTTGTCCTGCATGGTGCTGATCAGCGCCTCCTGCGGCACTTCGAGGAAACGTTCCTCGAACGAGCAGACCAGCGGCACCGGCCATTCGACCAGGGCGGTGACTTCATCCAGCAGCGCTGGCGGCACGATAGCCGTGCCCTGCTCGGCGGCGGCCAGTTCGTCGACGCGGCGGCTGATGATCTCGCGGCGCTCGGCGAAGTCGGCCAGCACATAGGCGCTGCGCAGGTCTTCGGCGTAGTTCGCCGGGCTGCTGATGCGCACTTCGCGGTTGGCATGGAAGCGATGGCCACGGGACACGCGATCGGCCTTCTGCGCGAGGATTTCGCAGTCGACCACAGCGTCGCCGAACAGCATCACCAGCCACTGGGTCGGGCGCACGAACTCGTCGCGCCGGGCGGCCCAGCGCATGCGCTTGGGAATCGGCAGGTCGTTCAGCGAGTCCTGCACGATGGTCGGCAGCAGCTTCACCGCTGGCTGGCCGGGGATGTGCTGGGCGAAGCGCAGTTTCGGGCCGCTGCGGTCAATCTCGGCGATATCCACCCCGCACTTGCGGGCGAAGCCCAAGGCGGCCTGGGTCGGGTTGCCGTCGGCATCGAAGGCGGCCTGCAGGGGCGGGCCGTCGAGGTTCATGCTGCGGTCGGCCTGTTGTTCTTCGAGTTGCTCGATCAGCACTGCCAGGCGGCGCGGCGCGGCGTATACGCGGCTGGCGGTGTAGCCCAGGCCGGCGGTCTTCAGACCTTTCTCGATGCCTTTGAGGAAGGCCTCACCGAGGCTTTTCAGGGCTTTGGGTGGCAGCTCTTCGGTGCCCAGTTCGACCAGGAAATCTTGTGCACTCATGCTTGCGCCTCCAGCTTGGCCAGTACTTCTTCACGCAGTTCGGGGGTGGCCATGGGGAAGCCGAGCTTGGCGCGTGCCTGCAGGTAGCTCTGCGCTACGGCGCGCGCCAGGGTGCGTACGCGCAGGATGTACTGCTGGCGCGCGGTCACCGAGATGGCGCGGCGGGCGTCGAGCAGGTTGAAGGTGTGCGAGGCCTTGAGCACCATCTCGTAGGTCGGCAGCGGCAGCTCCAACTCGATCAGGCGGTTGGCTTCGCTCTCGTAGAAGTCGAACAGTTCGAACAGCTTCTCGACGTTGGCGTGTTCGAAGTTGTAGGTGGACTGCTCCACCTCGTTCTGATGGAACACGTCGCCGTAGGTCACGGTGCCGAACGGGCCGTCGGTCCAGATCAGGTCGTAGACCGAATCAACGCCCTGCAGGTACATGGCCAGGCGCTCCAGGCCGTAGGTGATCTCGCCGGTCACCGGGTAGCACTCGATGCCACCAACCTGCTGGAAGTAGGTGAACTGGGTGACTTCCATGCCGTTGAGCCAGATTTCCCAGCCCAGGCCCCAGGCGCCGAGGGTCGGCGATTCCCAGTTGTCCTCGACGAAGCGGATGTCGTGCACTTCCGGGTCGAGGCCGATGGCCTTGAGCGAACCCAGGTACAGCTCCTGGAAGTTCTCCGGGTTGGGCTTGAGGACCACCTGGAACTGGTAATAGTGCTGCAGGCGGTTGGGGTTTTCGCCATAGCGGCCATCGGTCGGGCGACGCGAAGGCTGCACGTAGGCGGCGTTCCAGGTCTCCGGGCCGATGGCGCGCAGGAAGGTGGCGGTGTGGAAGGTGCCGGCGCCCACTTCCATGTCGTAGGGTTGCAGCACCACGCAGCCCTGCTCGGCCCAGTAGTTCTGCAGGGCCAGGATCAGGTCCTGGAAGGTGCGCACGGCAGGCTTGTTCTGGCTCACGAAAAAATCACCTGTGGAGGCTTGCGAGGGAAAGCCGGGGAGTATATCGAAACTCGGCGCAGGTCGCAGGGTACGGCTAGCGCGCGCGTGGCTGAGGCAGGAGCGAATTCATTCGCGATGGATAGCACCGCACCGTCCAGATTCGCGGCATTCGTCATGGCTGTATTTATATACAGCCGTGGTTATAGTCACCGCTTCATCCTGACCGAGGCTTGCTGCCATGCCCCGCTGCTTCTGGTGTACCGACGATCCGCTGTACCAGGCCTACCACGACGAGGAATGGGGCGTGCCGCAACGCGATGCCCGCCAACTGTTCGAGATGCTGCTGCTCGAAGGCGCGCAGGCCGGTCTGTCGTGGATCACCGTACTGAAGAAGCGCGAGCGCTATCGGCAGGTATTGCACGGCTTCGATCCCGAGCGTCTGGCCCGTCTCACTGATGAAGAGATCGAGGTGCTGATGCAGGACCCCGGCATCATCCGCAATCGCCTCAAGCTCAAGGCCGTGCGGCAGAACGCCCAGGCCTGGCTGAAGTTGGAAGACCCGGTCACCTGGCTCTGGTCGTTCGTCGGTGGCGCGCCGAAGATCAACCATTTCAGCGACCGCAGCCAGATGCTGGCGGTGACGCCCGAAGCCGAGGCGATGAGCAAGGCATTGCGCAAGGCCGGCTTCAACTTCGTCGGGCCGACCATCTGCTATGCCTTCATGCAGGCCACGGGTATGGTGATGGACCACACCACCGACTGCGACCGCTACGCGCAACTGAAGGGCTCATGATCACCATCACCACCCTCGACGAACTGCAGGCCGTATACGGCGACAGCCACGAGCGCTCGCGGCGCAAGGAGCTGCCGCGACTGATCGAACCCTACCGCGCGCTGATCCAGGCCTCGCCCTTCGTGGTGCTGGCCAGCGCCGGGCCGGATGGCCTGGATTGTTCGCCGCGTGGCGATGCGCCGGGCTTCGTGCACATACTCGACGACCAGACCCTGCTGCTGCCGGATCGCCCCGGCAACAACCGCATCGACAGCCTACGCAACATCGTCCTGAACCCGCAGGTGGCGCTGTTGTTCCTGATTCCGGGCGTCGGCGAGAGTCTGCGGGTCAATGGTCGCGCCGAGATTTCCCTCGATTCCGAGCTGCTCGAATTGGGCCGTGCCCAGGGCAAGCTGCCGCGTAGCGTGCTGCGCATCCATATAGAGACGTGCTACTTCCAGTGCTCCAAGGCGGCGGCGCGCTCGGGGCTGTGGGATGCCTCGCGCCAGGTGGAGCGCGCCAGCCTGCCGAGTGCTGGCGATATTTTCCGCCACATCTACGACGAGTTCGATGTCGAAGCCTACGAGCGTGACCTGCAGCAGCGGCTTCGGACGAGCCTTTACTGACTGCGCGGTCGCCCAACGCTACAATTGGCGCTTTTGTGAGCGGTTGGAGTCTGTTGTGGAAAAACTCAAGGGCGCCCTGGTGGTGGGTTTTCTGCGCCTGTTCGCACTGCTGCCCTGGCGTGTCGTGCAGGCCGTGGGCAATGCCATTGGCTGGCTGATGTGGAAATTACCGAACGGCTCACGCGACGTAGTGCGCATCAACCTGAGCAAGTGCTTCCCTAAGCTGAATGAGTCAGAGTTGGACGAGCTGGTTGGGCAGAGCCTCAAGGACATCGGCAAGACCCTGACCGAAAGCGCCTGCGCCTGGATCTGGCCGGCACAGAAATCCCTCGCTCTGGTCCGCGAAGTGGAAGGCCTGGAGGTGCTGCAACAGGCGCTGGCCTCCGGCAAGGGCGTGGTCGGCATCACCAGCCATCTGGGCAACTGGGAAGTGCTCAACCACTTCTACTGCAACCAGTGCAAACCGATCATTTTCTACCGCCCGCCCAAGCTCAAGGCCGTTGATGAACTGCTGCAGCAGCAGCGCGTGCAGATGGGCAACCGCGTCGCGCCGTCGACCAAGGAAGGCATCCTCAGCGTCATCAAGGAAGTGCGCAAGGGCGCCGCCGTGGGCATTCCGGCCGACCCTGAGCCGAGCCGTTCGTCGGGCATTTTCGTGCCGTTCCTTGGCACCACTGCGCTGACCAGCAAGTTCGTGCCCGGCATGCTGGCTGGCGGCAAGGCGGTCGGCGTGTTCCTGCATGCGCTGCGCCTGCCTGACGGCAGTGGCTACAAGGTGATCCTCGAGGCGGCGCCGGAAGGCATGTACAGCGAGAATGTCGAAGAAGGTGTGGCGGCCATGAGTGATGTGGTGGCGCGCTACGTGCGCACCTACCCGAGCCAGTACATGTGGAGCATGAAACGCTTCAAGAATCGTCCGGACGGCGAGGACAGATGGTACTGACGTGCCGTCACCGAGCATGATGAAGGAAGGCGCCTCGATGGCGCCTTTTTTCCGCCACGCGCTGGGCGCCTGCGCGCTAATGCGCTATTAAAGGCGAAATCGCTTGTCCAACCATGGAGCTGTCATGCCGAACCAGCGTCAGCAGGTGCGTACCCCGATGAAGTGCCGGATCAAGATCAGCCACCCCAGCTTCGGTGAGCTGCTGGCACAGACCCGTGACCTGTCCGATAGCGGCGTCTATGTGAAACACCCGGACATGGCCGCCCTGGCGGTCGGCACCGAGGTCACCGGTCAGGTGCAGGATCTGCCATTTCCCGCCCCAGTTCTGAAGATGGAAGTGATGCGCGTGGACGCCGAAGGGGCCGGCCTGCGCTTTCTCGGCGAGGCGTGAGCGACGGCAACTCTATTCTCTGTCTGCTTGACCGACATGAGATGAATCCAGGCGCGTCAGCAGAGAACGCCTTGGGTCGGGTTGCCGTTCGTCAGTCATCAACAGAAAAAATGAACTGGTGTTCGCTTCGGTAGTCCGTCACCGGGACGGGCAGGAAGCATCGTCTCCGATGCAAGGCCTTGATGGGGGTAAGGTTTCCGCTTGAAGGCCAGTTACCAAGGTCACTGGGTTTGAATAAGTTTTTCATGTCATTTTGCCTGGGAGGCGCTCTTTTACTGGGAATCTGTACCCAAGCCTCCGCCACCTTTCGCGTCTACACCGTTCCCGCCACTTCGCAAGCGGCCAAGCCCAAACCAGCCGGGGAAGTGATCGACCGCGCCCTCGGCGCGCTGGGCACTCCCTATCGCTGGGGCGGTACCAGCCTGAGCCACGGCTTCGACTGCAGCGGTCTGGTGCAGTACGCCTTCAAGACCCAGGATGACCTCGAACTGCCGCGCACCTCACGCGCCTTGTCGCGTGTGGATGCACCCACGGTGAAACGCAGCGACCTGCAGCCGGGCGATCTGCTGTTCTTCCGTATCCGCAGCCGCTCGGTGGATCACGTCGCCATCTACATCGGTGAGGGTCGCTTCGTCCACGCGCCACGTCGCGGCACCAAGGTGCGTATCGACCGCCTCAACAATGCCTACTGGCAGCGTCATTTCCAGTCGGCCAAGCGCGTGGTGCCGACCGCCTGATCAGGCCCTGAAGGTTTCCAGACGCTGTTTCTGCTGGCCGTCGACGGCGAAGTTGTCGGCTGCCAGCCAGCGCTCGAAGGCCTCTTGGCGCGCGGGCCATTCGCCGTCGATGATGGCGAACCAGGCGGTGTCGCGGTTTCTGCCCTTGCGCACCATGTGCTGGCGAAAGAGCCCTTCATGGACGAAGCCGAAGCGCTCGGCGGCGCGCCTGGAACGCGCGTTGGCGTTGTCGCACTTCCACTCCAGGCGGCGATAGCCGAGATCGTCGAAGGCGTGGCGAGCCAGCAGGTACACCGCCTCGGTAGCGCCTGGCGTGCGCTGCATCGACGCGCCGAAGACCACGTGGCCGATCTCGATGCTACCGTCCTGCGGGGTGATGCGCAGGTAGCTGAACAGCCCCAGGGCGCGACCCGAGCCCTGCTCCAGCACCGTGTAGAACAGCGGATCGCGACTGCCGGCATTAGCGGTGAGCCAGGCATCGAATGCGCTGCGTTCGTTGAACGGGCCGTAGGGCAGATAGTCCCACAGCGCCGGGTCCGGTCCCTGCAGAGCGGCCCACAGGTCATCGCCGTGGCGTGTGGCGTCGAGGCCTTCCAGGCGTACGAAACTGCCCTGAAGCGTGCGCTGATCCGGCGTCGGGCGAGGTTGCCAGTGGCTGAGGTCCTGGGTCATCAAAACAGCTTCCTGTACTGGATGAAGCCGGTGCGATCGGCGATACGGTCGTAGAGCTGGCGTGCGCGGTAGTTGGTTTCCTGAGTCAGCCAGTGTACGCGGCTGGCGCCGGCTGACCGAGCCTGCGCATAGACATGTTCGATCAGCGCCCGACCGATGCCGGTGCCGCGGATGTTTTCGGCGACGTACAGGTCCTGCAGGTAGCAGTAGTCGCCCTCGGTCTAGCAGCTGCGATGGTAGATGACGTGCACCAGGCCGACGGCTTCGCCATCGATCCAGGCGAGTGCGGCATTCATGGGTTCGGTCGGGTCGAGGAAACGCTGCCAGGTCAGTGCGCTGGTCGCGCTGGCAATTTCGGCCTGGTAGAAGCGCTGGTAGCCGTGCCATAGCGGCAGCCAGGCCGCGTGGTCGTCGGCGGTGATCGGGCGGATTTCGAGCATGGCGGTGTTCCTGTCAGTCGAGGGTGAGCATGCGGGCGGCCAGTTCTTGATTGCGTGCATTGGGCGAGGCGCTCAGCCCTGCGCGTACGCCAGCCTGATCGGCGGCCGAACGGTTCTGGCCGAGCTTCCATTTGCCCTCAATTCGGCGAATCGGCAGAGCGAAGCCGACGATGGCGCGCAGCATGGCGTCGAGGTACTCGCGGGGGGCATCGCTTGTCGCCCAGGGCTGCGCCTGCTGGCGTTCATGGCGATCGCTGAGGCCGCTGACCAGTTGCAACAGACGCTCGGGTTCGTCGAACACCTCGGCCTGGCCCCAGGCGTGCACGGCGATGTAGTTCCAGGTTGGCACCACCTTGCTGTGCTCGGCCTTGGCCGGGTACCAGCCCGGGTGGATGTAGGCGTCCGGGCCGCTGAACACCAACAGCGCCTCGGCGCCGCTGGCGAGGTCGCGCCAGTGCGGGTTGGCACGGGCGAAGTGGCCGTACAGCGTGCCGAACTCACCTTCGCCCGGCTCCAGCAACACTGGCAGGTGGCTGGCTTGCAGACCCTGTTCGCCAGCGCTGGTCAGTACGGCCAGGCCACTGGAATCGATCTGTGCATGCAGGGTGGCCAGGTCGTCCTGGCGGAAGGCGGCGGGGCGGTACATGGTGCGTCTCCTGGCGTGATGGGCTCATGCTAGGCAGGATATTGGTTCCCTGTAAGATCCATTTTCAGGCAGTTTCATGGAGCCAATCATGCCCGCTACGCCACCTCTGCCAGTCGACCTTTCCGGCATTCGCCTCGACCCTGCCGCCGGCCTGGCGCGCCAGCTCTACCAGTCGCTGCGCGAGCGTATTCTCGATGGTCGCCTGCCAGGCAATACGCGTCTGCCGGCCAGCCGCGATCTGGCGAGTCTGCTGTCTATCTCGCGCAATACGGTGACCCGCGCCTTCGACCAGCTCTACGCGGAGGGCTATATCGAAGGTCGGGTGGGCGATGGCACTTATGTGGCGGACCTGGCCCTGGCGCGGCCGGCAATGCCAGCACCTCATTGCGCTCCGGCTGCGAGCGCTGCGCTGCAGCGCCAGGCTTTGCCCATGCCGGTGGCGGGTGCGCCGCGAGCCTTTCGCATCGGCGTGCCGGCTTTCGACCTGTTTCCCTTCGAGACCTGGGCACGCTTGCAGGCGCGCTTCTGGCGCCGTCCGTCGCCGGCCCGGCTGGGTTATGGTGACCCGGCCGGCGACCGCACATTGCGCGAACTGGTCGCCGCTTACCTGCGTAACGGCCGGGGGCTGGCCTGTGATCCGCGGCAGATCGTCATCACTTGCGGCGCGCAGCAGGCCATCAGCCTCTGCGCGCAGTTGCTGGTGCGGCCCGGTGAGCGGGTGGCGGTGGAGAACCCCGGCTATCGCGCCGCTGCCCATGCCTTTGCCGCCGCCGGGGCCGATTTGCGTGGCGTACCGCTCGATGGCGAGGGCCTGGATACCAGAGCGCTGTCTGCCATCGAGGGCTGTCGCCTGGCCTACGTGACGCCGTCGCACCAGTACCCGACCGGCGTGACTCTGTCGCTGGCGCGACGCCTGGAGCTGCTGGAATGGGCCGAGCGCCAGGCCGGCTGGATCGTCGAGGACGACTACGATGGCGAGTATCGCTACAGCGGCACGCCGTTGGCGCCTTTGGCCGCGCTGGATCGACAGGCCCGTGTGCTGTACGTCGGCACCTTCTGCAAGATCGCCTTTCCGGCGTTGCGCCTGGGCTACCTGGTGCTGCCGCCCGCTCTGGCGGAAGCCTTCGCCCAGCGCCAGGCGGTGGAGATGCGCCATTCGGAGATCGGCAATCAGGCGGTGATGGCTGAGTTCATCGCTGCCGGGCATTTTCAGCGTCATGTACGACGCATGCGCCAGGCGGCGCGGCAGCGTCGCGATGCCCTGGTAGAGGCTTGGCCACAGGCGATACCAGGCTGCGCGCCATTGCCGTGCGTGGAAGCCGGGCTGCACCTGAGCGTGCGGGTCGACAGCCTGGCCCGCGAGCGCGAACTGGTCAGCGCCGCGCGGGCTGCCGGGGTGGAGATGAACGCGCTCAGTGATTACTGGCTGGAGCACAGCACCGAACCGGGCGATGCACGCGCCGGCCTGGTGCTGGGCTTCGCAGCGGTGCCCGAAGCGCAGATCGTCGAAGCGGTGCAGGTCCTGCGGCGGGCCTGGCGTCTGCTCAATGAGCGATAGGGCCGGTTGCTGTGACCTTCATCTGTATGACAATGCACGCCCTTATTTCCCCTCCGCGAGCCGCGCATGACTGACAGATACACCGATCAGGGTTTTCACCTTCTGCATTGGGCGGAGCAAATCGAGGCGTTGTGTCCACAATGCAGCCAGCCTGGACTGATCATCGGTAATCCGCATTGGCGGAACTGGAGCGCGGCGTTTCATTGCCCAAGCTGCACGCACGCGATGATGACCGCCGATGATTCCTGGCGTGGCCCCGTGTTGGGGAGCGGGCGCAGGCCGTGCGGTGCCTGCGGGCAGCAATGGGTGACCTTCTGCAGCATTTTCCACGAGGCCAGCCAGGCGCCGAGCGTCGGCCGAACCAACTGCCAACACTGCGCTGCCGAGAACGAGGTCACACTGACCTTCAGCCGTGCCGAGCCGGTGGACCATGCCATCGATCCCTTCTTCGGCCTGGAGCTGGCGCTCAAGGAAGAGACCCGGCATGGCACGATCTGGGCCTATAACGCCGAGCATCTGTACGAGCAGGAGCAGTTCATCGCTGCCCGGCTGCGTGAGAACAGCACCAGCAAGTGGTCCTACTTCGCCCGGTTGCCGAGCTGGGTGAAGTCGGCAAAAAACCGCGAAATGGTGCTCAAAGCCATCGCCCGGCTGCAAAGACGCTCGATCACGAAACCGGCAGCTTCGTCGGAAAACCTATCCCGGAAGTCAACAACAGGCTAGAATGCGCGCCGCTCGCGGCCATGTCGGCTGCGGCAGTGGGTTCCCTCACCCCACTCTATGAAAAAGGACATAGACATGACCCTGATTCCCGCGTCGGTCAGTCGGCCCGTGCTGGCCGGCCTGATCGCCTTCCACATTCTCATCATCATCGCCAGCAACTACCTGGTGCAGCTGCCGATCACCCTGTTCGGCTGGCATACCACCTGGGGCGCGTTCAGCTTTCCGTTCATTTTTCTGGCCACCGACCTTACCGTGCGCCTGATCGGCAAACAGGCTGCGCGCGTGGTGATCGCCCGTGTCATGCTGCCGGCGCTGGTGGCTTCGTACGTGGTGTCGGTGCTGTTCCATCAGGGCGTGTTCGGCGGTCTGGCAACGCTGGGCGAATTCAATCTGTTCGTCTTTCGCATCGCTGTGGCTAGTTTCCTCGCCTATGCCTTCGGCCAGTTGCTGGATATCCAGGTGTTCGACCGCCTGCGCAAGATGCGTCAGTGGTGGGTCGCGCCGACGGCCTCGACCATCTTTGGCAACCTGCTCGATACCTTCCTGTTCTTCTCGGTGGCCTTCTGGCACAGCGACGATCCGTTCATGGCCGCCAACTGGGTGGAGATCGCCACGGTGGACTACGTAATCAAACTGGCGATCAGCCTGATCCTCTTCGTGCCGCTGTACGGCATGCTGCTCAGCGCGATTGTCCGCGCCCTGCCGCAGCGTACTGCCACCGCCTGAGTCGGCCGCAAAAAGCTCGCCGCTGAAGCGCCTCCCACGGGGTCGCACTGAACTTGTGGGAGGGGCTTTAGCCGCGATTGCTCCCCTGCTTGTCCAGCTTGCGCAGAAACACCGACATTTCCTTCTCGGCCTGCTTGTCGCCCTTGGCCTGGGCTGCAGCGACCCCCTGCTGCCAGGCCTGGCGTGCACTTTCGGCGTCGCCCTTGGCCTGCAGCGCCTTGCCCAGCAGCTTCCAGGCGGCGGAATAGCTCGGGTCGAACTCGACGCAGCGTTGCAGGTGTTCGGCGGCCTGCGCCGCGTCGCCGCCATCGAGATGGGCCTTGCCCAGGCCGAAGCGCAGCAGGGCGTTGTCCATGCCCTTGGCCAGCATCTTTTCCAGTGCTTCGGTACTCATGAGGTCTCCTTCGTCGCCACGCTCGTGTCGATTGTAGGAGCGAGCTCTGCTCGCGAATCTCAGACGCGCGAAAAGCTTCGCGAGCAGAGCTCGCTCCTACGAGATTTGTCTTCTCCGGCTTAGAAGAACGTCAGGCCGGCCTGGAACAGGCGTTCGACGTCGCGGATGTGCTTCTTGTCGACGAGGAACAGGATCACGTGGTCGCCAGACTCGATCACCGTGTTGTCGTGGGCGATCAGCACCTGCTCGTCGCGGATGATGGCGCCGATGGTGGTGCTCGGCGGCAGGGCGATGCCTTCGATGGCGCGACCGATGACCTTGCTCGACTTGGCATCGCCATGGGCGATCACTTCCAGCGCTTCCGCCGCGCCACGGCGCAGGCTGTGCACGCTTTCGATATCGCCGCGGCGCACGTGGGTCAGCAGGGTGCCGATGGTGGCCAGCTGCGGGCTGATGGCGATGTCGATCTCGCCACCCTGGACCAAATCGACATAGGCCGGATTGTTGATGATGGTCATCACCTTGCGCGCGCCCAGGCGTTTGGCCAGCAGCGACGACATGATGTTAGCCTCGTCGTCGTTGGTCAGGGCGAGGAAGATGTCGGCATCGTTGATGTTCTCTTCCACCAGCAGGTCGCGATCCGAGGCACTGCCCTGCAGCACGATGGTGCTGTCGAGGTTCTCCGACAGGTAGCGGCAGCGCGCCGGGTTCATCTCGATGATCTTCACCTGGTAGCGGCTTTCGATGGCCTCGGCCAGGCGTTCGCCGATGTTGCCGCCGCCAGCGATCACCACGCGTTTGTAGCTGTCCTCGAGGCGACGCATCTCGCTCATCACCGCACGAATATGCGCCTTGGCGGCGATGAAGAACACCTCGTCATCGGCCTCGATGACGGTATCGCCCTTGGGCATGATCGGCCGGTTGCGGCGGAAGATGGCCGCCACGCGGGTGTCGACGTTGGGCATGTGCTGGCGCAGCTGGCGCAGTTGCTGGCCCACCAGCGGGCCGCCGTAGTAGGCCTTGACCGCCACCAGCTGGGCCTTGCCCTCGGCGAAGTCGATTACCTGCAGGGCGCCGGGGTACTCGATCAGGCGCTTGATGTAATTGGTCACCACCTGCTCGGGGCTTATCAGCACGTCGACCGGGATCGCTTCGTTGTCGAACAGCGCCTCGCGGGTCAGGTAGGCCGCTTCGCGCACGCGGGCGATCTTGGTCGGCGTGTGGAACAGGGTATAAGCCACCTGACAGGCGATCATGTTGACTTCATCGCTGTTGGTCACTGCCACCAGCATGTCGGCATCATCGGCGCCGGCCTGGCGCAGCACGGTGGGGAAGGAACCCTTGCCCTGCACGGTGCGAATGTCCAGGCGGTCGCCAAGGTCGCGCAGGCGATCACCGTCGGTGTCGACCACGGTGATGTCGTTGGCCTCGCTGGCCAGGTGTTCCGCCAGGGTGCCGCCCACCTGGCCGGCGCCGAGAATGATGATTTTCACTGATCGCTCCGTTAGCTGTGGCTGGTCACAGCGGTCTTTATCAGCTTGGCATAGTAGAAGCCGTCATGGCCGTCCAGCTGCGGCAGCAACTGGCGACCGTGGGCGGTCTGCAGGCCGAAATCGCCCTCGATGGCGACTTCCCGCGCTTCGGGCGTGCGCGCCAGGAACGCGGCGATGGTGTCGCTGTTTTCCGTCGGCAGTACTGAGCAGGTGGCATAAAGCAGGATGCCGCCGGGCGCGAGGGTCGGCCACAGGGCATCGAGCAGTTCGCCTTGAAGTTGCGCCAGGGCGGGAATGTCTTCGGGCTTGCGCGTTAGCTTGATGTCCGGGTGGCGGCGAATCACGCCGGTGGCCGAACAGGGCGCATCGAGCAGAATGCGCTGGAACGGCTGGCCGTCCCACCAGGCCGCGGTGTCGCGGCCATCGGCGGCGATCAGCGTGGCTTCCAGCTGCAAGCGCTCGAGGTTCTCGCGCACGCGTGCCAGGCGCTTGGCTTCCAGATCGACGGCGACCACTTCGCTGAGGCCCGGCTCGACTTCCAGCAGGTGGCAGGTCTTGCCACCCGGTGCCGCGCAGGCATCCAGCACGCGCTGGTCCGGCGCCAGTTCGAGCAGGTCGGCGGCGAGTTGCGCGGCCTCGTCCTGCACGCTGACGCGGCCGCCCCTGAAACCGGGCAGTGTGGTCACGTCGCAGGGCTGCAGCAGACGCACACCGTCACGGCTGAAGGTGCATGGCTCGGCGGCGATGCCGGCTTCGTGCAGCTCATTGAGGTAGGCGTCGCGACTGCCGTGACGGCGATTGACCCGCAGGATCAACGGCGGATGCGCATTGTTGGCGGCGCAGATGGCCTGCCAGTGCTCGGGCCAGTGCGCCTTGAGCGCCTTCTGTAGCCAGCGTGGATGCGCGGTGTGCAGTACCGGGTCGCGATCAAGTTCAGCGTACAGCGCCTCGTGCTCGCGCTGGGCGCGGCGCAGTACGGCATTGAGCAGACCCTTGGCCCAGGGCTTTTTCAGCGCGCCGGCGCAGCCCACCGTCTCGCCGATGGCGGCGTGCTCGGGAATGCGGCTGTGCAGCAACTGGTAGAGGCCGATTAGCAGGAGCGCTTCCACGTCCTTGTCGGCGGCCTTGAAGGGTTTCTCCAGCAGCTTCTCGGCCAGCAATTGCAGGCGCGGCTGCCAGCGCGCGGCGCCGAATGCCAGGTCCTGCGCCAGGGCGCGGTCGTGGTGCTCGACCTTATCCAGCTGCGGCGGCAGGCTGCTGCCCAGCGAAGCCTTGCCCGAGAGCACGGCCGTCAGGGCGCGCGCGGCCGCCAGGCGAGGGTTCATTGGCCGAGCACCAGGCCGGGCGCGAACTGCTCGCGGCGGCTGTTATAAAGGTCGGCGAAGGCCAGCGGCTTGCCGCCGGGCAACTGCAGGCGAGTCAGACGCAGCGCACCTTCGCCACAGGCGACGGTCAGGCCGTGCTTGTCGGCGGCGAGAATGCTGCCCGGTGTGCCACTGCCTTCGCCGATCTCGGCTGCATGCACTTTCAGCGCCTCGCCAGCCAGCGTGCTGTGGCAGATCGGCCAGGGATGGAAGGCGCGGATCAGGCGTTCCAGCTCCACGGCCGGGCGGCTGAAGTCCAGGCGCGCCTCGTCCTTGTTCAGCTTGTGTGCATAGTTGGCCAGAGCGTCGTCCTGCACCTCACCGACGAGCGTGCCGGCAGCCAGGCCGTCGATGGCCTGCAGCACTGCCTGTGGGCCAAGCTGGGCGAGGCGGTCGTGCAGGCTGCCGCCGGTGTCGCTAGCGCTGATCGGCGTGCTCACCTTGAGCAGCATGGGGCCGGTGTCGAGGCCGGCTTCCATCTGCATCACGGTGACGCCACTCTCGGCATCGCCGGCCTGTACAGCGCGCTGAATCGGCGCGGCACCGCGCCAGCGCGGTAGCAAGGAGGCGTGGCTGTTGATGCAGCCCAGGCGCGGAGTGTCGAGCACCACTTGCGGCAGGATCAGGCCATAGGCGACCACCACCATCAGGTCCGGCTGCAGTGCGGCCAATTCGGCCTGCGCCTCTTCATTGCGCAAGCTGGCCGGCTGAAAGACCGGGATGCCGTGCTCGACGGCGAGTTGCTTGACCGGGCTCGGCATCAGCTTCTGGCCGCGACCGGCCGGGCGATCCGGCTGGGTGTAGACGGCCACGATCTCGTGCTGGCTGGCCAGCAGGGCCTTGAGGTGTTCGGCGGCGAATTCCGGGGTGCCGGCAAAGACGATACGCATAGGGCAGTCACCAAAGAAAAAGGCTTGCCGTGGCAAGCCTTTCGGGTAGTCGGAGGTCAGGCGCGCTGGCGATGCTGTTTTTCCAGCTTCTTCTTGATCCGGTCGCGCTTGAGGTTGGACAGGTAATCGACGAACAGCTTGCCGTTGAGGTGATCGCACTCGTGCTGAATGCACACGGCGAGCAAGCCTTCGGCGATCAGCTCATAAGGCTGGCCATCGCGGTCCAGAGCCTTGATCTTCACCTTCTGCGGACGGTCGACGTTCTCGTAGAAGCCGGGCACCGACAGGCAGCCTTCCTGATACTGGTCCATCTCGTCGGTCAGCGACTCGAACTCGGGATTGATGAAAACGCGCGGCTCGGACTTGTCCTCGGACAGGTCCATGACCACCACGCGCTTGTGCACGTTGACCTGCGTCGCGGCCAGGCCGATACCGGGTGCGTCATACATGGTCTCGAACATGTCGTCGACCAGTTGACGGATGGAGTCGTCCACGACGTCCACCGGTTTGGCGATGGTACGCAGGCGTGGATCAGGAAATTCGAGGATATTCAGGATCGCCATATGCGTTTGTGATGCACTTGTGGAATAAAGTCAAAATCCGCTGCTAAGATGATGAACAGCATTGAAAAACGGCTTCACGCCGCGTATTCAGCGGGTTTGGACGCGGCGCTAGGGCGCTTCACGTGAAGGCACATAATAAAGGGATTCACCGCATGAGGAAATCACTACTCGCCCTGCTCGCAGCCGGCGGAATGGCCCTGACCTGTCTGGCTCAGGCCGCAGTGCAACTCAAGGACGGTCATCCGGACCGTTACACCGTGGTCAAAGGCGATACGCTCTGGGATATCTCCGGTAAATTCCTCAGCCAGCCGTGGAAGTGGCCGGAAATCTGGCACGCCAATCCACAGGTCGCCAACCCGCACCTGATCTACCCCGGTGACACCCTCAATCTGGTCTATGTCGACGGTCAACCACGCCTGATGCTCAACCGCGGTGAATCGCGCGGCACCATCAAGCTGTCGCCGCAGGTGCGCAGCACGCCGATGGCCGAGGCGATCCCGACCATCCCGCTGGAGGCGATCAACAGCTTCCTGCTGAGCAACCGCATCGTCGACACCCCGGAAGAATTCAACGGCAAGCCCTATATCGTCGCCGGCAACGCCGAGCGCGTGGTCAGCGGCGCCGGTGATCGTATCTACGCGCGTGGCCAGTTCGACGAGCAACATCCTATCTACGGCGTATTCCGCCAGGGCAAGACGTATACCGACCCCGAAACCAAGGAGTTCCTTGGTATCAACGCCGACGATATCGGTACCGGCGAGATCGTCGCCGAGGAAGGCGATATCGGTACCCTGTTGCTCAGCCGCTCGACTCAAGAGGTTCGTCTGGGTGACCGCCTGTTCCCCACCGAGGAGCGTGCGATCAACTCCACCTTCATGCCCAGCGAGCCAGCCGGTGAGATCAAGGGCGTTATTCTCGACGTGCCGCGTGGCGTGAATCAGATTGGCCAGTTCGACGTGGTCACCCTGAACAAGGGCGCCCGCGACGGCCTGGAGATTGGCAACGTGCTGGCGGTGTACAAGACCGGCGAAACCGTGCGCGACCGTGTCACCGGCGAGAGCGTGAAGATCCCGGACGAGCGCTCCGGCCTGCTGATGGTGTTCCGCACCTACGACAAGCTCAGCTACGGCCTGGTGTTGCAGGCCAGCCGCCAACTGGCCGTGATGGACAAGGTCCGCAACCCGTAATGCCCAACGAGCCCCGCAAATGCGGGGCTCGTGCTTTCTGGTCGCCAGGATGGCGGCGCAACGCATCAGGGAAGAATCGTCATGCCTACATCCTCCTCGCTGTTCCCCGCAATTTCTCCTGCCGAGCTTGAAGCCCGTCTGCGCCTGCACCTGCTGCCGGAGCTGGGGCCGCGACGTTTTCGCAAGCTGCTGAGTGCCTTCGAGACCGCCTCGGCTGCGCTGAGCGCGCCGGCCAGTGCCTGGCGGGCTCTGGGGCTGCCGGCCGCCTGCGCCGAGCCGCGGCGCAGTGAAGATATTCGCGAGCGAGCGCGTGCTGCACTGCAGTGGCTGGAGCAGCCCGGTCAGCAGGTGCTGATGTGGGACGATCCAAGCTACCCGGCGCTGCTGGCCGAACTGGCGGATGCGCCGCCGCTGTTGTTCGTGGCGGGCGAGCCGAGTGTGCTGGAGTCGCCACAACTGGCCATGGTCGGCAGCCGGCGCGCCTCGCAGCCCGGCCTGGACAATGCACGGGCCTTCGCCCGCAGCCTGGCTGGTGGTGGCTTCGTCATCACCAGCGGGCTGGCGTTGGGCATCGATGGCGCCGCGCATCTGGGCGCGCTGGAGGGCGATGGTAAAACGATAGCCGTGCTGGGTACCGGCTTGCAGTGCCTGTATCCGCGGCGACATGTGGGGCTGGCGGCACGGATCATCGAGCAGGGCGGCGCGCTGGTTTCCGAACTGCCGCTGGACTGCCCGCCGCAGGCGAGCAACTTCCCGCGGCGCAACAGAATCATCAGCGGCCTGTCGCTGGGTGTGCTGGTGGTCGAGGCCAGCCCTTCGAGCGGTTCGCTGATCACCGCGCGGCTGGCCGCCGAACAGGGGCGTGAGGTCTACGCCATTCCCGGTTCCATCCATCATCCCGGCGCGCGCGGCTGTCACCAGCTGATTCGCGATGGCGCCACGCTGGTGGAGAGCATCGAGCACATCCTCGAAGCCCTGCGCGGTTGGCAGACGCAGGCTGTAGCACCCGTGCCCAAGGCAACGTCGGAACAGGCCGAGCATCCGCTACTGGCCTTGCTGCATGCCGCGCCGCACAGTACCGAGGCACTGGTGCAGACCAGTGGCTGGCCATTGGCGCAGGTGCTGGCGGCCTTGACCGAGCTGGAGCTCGATGGCCAGGTGTGCAACGAGGCCGGGCGCTGGCTGGCGCGACCTCGCTGAACGCTTGTCTGCCCTCTCCCGCAAATGGGAGAGAGCAGGCCGTGCCTCCCTATGCACATAGGCTCTACAGTCGTATGGCCGTCTTGGATAGACTGCCGCCCATTGATTCACTGGGAGACGGTCGATGGCCAGCAACTGGCAGATACAGCAAACGGCGCGAGTGGTGCGTGAGGGGGGCGTGATCGCCTATCCGACCGAGGCGGTCTGGGGTCTTGGCTGCGACCCGTGGAACGAAGAGGCGGTGGATCGCCTGCTGGCGCTCAAGGAGCGGCCGATGCGCAAGGGCCTGATCGTGGTCGCCGACGACATCGAGCAGTTCGACTTCCTCCTCGAAGACCTGCCCGAAGTCTGGCAGGAGCGCCTGGCCGGCAGCTGGCCAGGCCCGAATACCTGGCTGGTGCCGCACCAGAATCGTCTGCCCGAGTGGGTCACCGGCGAGCACGACAGCGTCGCCCTGCGCGTCAGCGATCACCCGCTGGTGCGTGCACTATGCCGTTACACCGGCCCGCTGATCTCCACCTCGGCCAACCCGGCCGGGCGCCCGTCGGCACGTTCGCGTCTGCGCGTCGAGCAGTACTTTCCGGGGGAGTTGGACAAGGTTCTGGGTGGGGCACTGGGCGGACGCAAGAACCCCAGCCTGATTCGTGATCTGCGTACGGGCGATGTGATTCGCCCGTCCTGACGCGCTTGAACGCTCGCGGCTAAAGCCCCTCCCACGATTGTGGCGGCTGTGGGAGGGGCTTTAGCCGCGACTGTTTTACGGCAGCAAGATGGTCGAGCCGGTGGTCTGCCGCGAGCTCAGCGCGTCCTGGGCGGCGGCGGCGTCCTTGAGCGCGTAGCGGTTGCTGATTTCCACCTGCAGCTTGCCGCTGCTGATCATCGCGAACAGCTCGTCGGCCATGGTCTGCAGGCGCTGCGCGCTGGTGGCGTAGCCGGCCAGGGTCGGGCGGGTGACGTACAGCGAACCCTTCTGCGCCAGGATGCCCAGATTGACTCCGGTAACCGCGCCCGAGGCGTTGCCGAAGCTGACCAGCAGGCCGCGCGGTGCCACGCAGTCCAGCGAGGTTTCCCAGGTGTCCTTGCCGACGCCGTCGTAGACCACCGGGCACTTGGCGCCGTCGGTCAGCTCCAGCACGCGCTGCACCACGTTCTCATGGCTGTAGTCGATGGTCGCCCAGGCGCCCTGCTCCCTGGCGCGCGCGGCCTTTTCCGCCGAGCTGACGGTGCCGATCAGCTTGACGCCCAACGCCCTCGCCCATTGGCAGGCAAAGGAGCCGACGCCGCCAGCCGCAGCGTGGAACAGGATGGTTTCGCCGCCCTTTAGCTCATAGGTCTGGCGCAGCAGGTACTGCACCGTCAGGCCCTTGAGCATTACCGCGGCGGCCTGCTCGAAGCTGATGCTGTCCGGCAGTTTCACCAGCTTGTCGGCTGGCAGCACGTGCAGTTCGCTGTAGGAGCCCAGCGGGCCGGTGGCGTAGGCGACGCGATCACCCACGGCAAAGCCTTCGACCTCGCTGCCGACTGCCTCGACCACGCCGGCACCTTCGGTGCCCAGGCTCGAAGGCAGCGCGGGCGGCTGGTACAGGCCACTGCGGAAATAGGTGTCGATGAAGTTCAGGCCGATGGCGTGGTTGGCCACGCGAACCTCGCGCGGGCCCGGTACTGCCGGCTGGTAATCGCGGTATTGCAGCACGTCGCTGCCGCCGTGCTGGCTGAACTCAATACGCTTGGCCATCTCGGATTCCTTCTGCTCGAGCCGTCGAAGCGGCGAAAAAGGGTCTATCCAATCCTCTCGATTGACCGACGTCAACTGCGGATGTGCCTGGGTGAATGCTATGCTGCCCGCCGATTCCGCCCTGCTCTCTGTTCAAGGTGCCGCCGTGACTGACCGTACCGAGGCCGTGAAGGCCTATCTGCTCGACCTGCAAGATCGCATCTGTTCCGCCCTGCAAGCCGAAGACGGCCAGGCCGTGTTCGCCGAGGACGCCTGGCAGCGCCCGGCCGGTGGTGGCGGTCGCACGCGGGTGATCGAGAACGGCGCACTGATCGAAAAGGGCGGGGTGAATTTCTCCCACGTATTCGGCGACAGCCTGCCGCCGTCGGCCAGTGCCCATCGCCCCGAGCTGGCCGGGCGCGGTTTCCAGGCCCTCGGCGTGTCGCTGGTGATTCACCCGGAAAACCCCTACGTGCCCACCTCGCACGCCAACGTGCGCTTCTTCAGCGCCGAGAAGGAAGGCGAGGAGCCGGTGTGGTGGTTCGGCGGCGGCTTCGACCTCACGCCCTACTACGCCAATGAAGAGGACTGCGTGCACTGGCACCAGGTCGCCCATGATGCCTGCGCGCCGTTCGGCCCCGAGGTCTATGCGAAGTTCAAGGCCTGGTGCGACCGCTACTTCCACCTCAAGCACCGCGGCGAGCCGCGGGGTATCGGCGGGCTGTTCTTCGACGACCTCAACGAGTGGGACTTCAACACCAGCTTCGCCTTCATACGCGCCATCGGTGACGCCTACATCGACGCCTACCTGCCCATCGTCCAGCGCCGCAAGGCCATGCCCTTCGGCGAGCGCGAACGTGAGTTCCAGGCTTTCCGTCGTGGGCGCTACGTGGAATTCAACCTGGTGTTCGACCGCGGCACCCTGTTCGGCCTGCAGTCCGGCGGGCGTACCGAGTCGATCCTCATGTCGCTGCCGCCGCAGGTGCGCTGGGGCTACGACTGGAAGCCGGAGCCGGGCAGCGAGGAAGCGCGCCTGACCGAGTACTTCCTTACCGATCGCGACTGGCTCCAGGCGGCGCCGTGACCCCGTAGCCCGGATGCAATCCGGGGCATTGACCAGACATCCCCGGATCTCATCCGGGCTACGATCTGTTGCTCACCACCGAGAAATTCCATGGACCGCTACTGCGTCTTCGGCAACCCCATCGGCCACAGCAAATCACCGCTGATCCATCGTCTGTTCGCCGAGCAGACCGGCCAGGCATTGACCTACGACGCGCGTCTGGCGCCGCTGGATGACTTCGTGGGCGACGCCCGCGCCTTTTTCGCCGACGGTCTGGGCGGCAACGTTACCGTGCCGTTCAAGGAAGAGGCCTTTCGCCTGACCGATGAACTGACCGAGCGCGCCCGCCGCGCCGGTGCGGTGAATACCCTGAAAAAGCTGGCCGACGGCCGCCTGCTCGGCGACAACACCGACGGCGCCGGCCTGACCCGCGACCTGCAGAACAACGCCGGTTTCAGCCTGGCCGGCAAGCGCATCCTTATTCTCGGAGCCGGCGGTGCCGTGCGCGGCGTGCTCGAACCCTTCCTGGCGCAGAAGCCGGCCGTGCTGGTGATCGCCAACCGCACCGTGGCCAAGGCCGAGCAACTGGTGCGCGAATTCGCCGATCTCGGCCCACTGGTCGCCGCCGGTTTCGACTGGATCGATGCGCCAGTCGACCTGATCGTCAACGGCACCTCGGCCAGCCTCGGCGGCGAGTTGCCGCCGATTGCGCCAAGCCTGATCCAGCCTGGGCATACGGTCTGCTACGACATGATGTACGGCCGCGAGGCGACCGCCTTCAATCGCTGGGCCGCCGAGCACGGGGCAGCGCGTTGCCTGGATGGGTTGGGCATGCTGGTCGAGCAGGCGGCCGAGGCATTCGAGCTCTGGCGTGGGGTGCGCCCAGATACGGCGCCGGTGCTGGCCGAGCTGCGCCGTCAGCTGGCAGGCTAGCGCATGGACGAGCAAGTGCTGCCTCGTATCAGCGGCTACCACGCCCACGTCTATTTCGACGCCGGCAGCGTCGATCAGGCGCGTACGTTGTGCGAAGAAGCCGCGCGGCGTTTTCCGCTGAAGATGGGCCGGGTGCACGAGCGTCCGGTCGGTCCGCATCCATGCTGGAGTTGCCAGCTGGCCTTCCGCGCCGAACTGTTCGCCGACGTCGTGCCCTGGCTGATGCTCCGCCGCGGTGGCCTGGACGTCTTGCTGCACCCGATCACCGGTAACGAACTGCGTGACCATCGCGACTGTGCGATGTGGATCGGTCGCTCGCACGTGCTGGATCTGAGCGTGCTCGATGACGCCGAGGACTGAAATCCAGCTGCGTAGGGTGATTAGGCGCATATCGCCAATTCAGATGCCCAGCGCATGTTTAGCCGCGCCGTAACCCACCATTGGTGTCACGCGGGAAGATCGCCCGGTGGATTACGCGGCGCGCTATCGCCGCGCGGTCAGGTCGTTCGTGGATTGTGCCGCCCACCCTACGGGTTCGACGCCGCCTCGCTCAGTCTTCGAACTGCACCGGGCAATGCTCGGCGCCTTCCAGCTTGAGAATCTCCTCCACCACCTGTGGTCGTGCCTGGCGTAGCACCAGGCTGCGCTGCAACGCCTGCAGGCGGCGTGCTTCCTGATGCAGCATCTCCACACCGGCATAGTCGATAAAGTTGATGTGCCGTGCATCGATTATCAGGCGCTGGCCGCGGCTGCGCTGCAGCAGTTGCTGGATGTACTGGCAGGCACCGAAGAAGATCGAGCCGTCGATGCGCAGCACCTCGTCGTCGCCGTCGTGCCACAGGCGTACGCGCGGCTGCGAGGTGCGCTTGAGGTAGAAGAACAGCGAAGCCAGCACGCCGGCATAGATCGCCGTCTGCAGCTCCAGCACCAGAGTGGCGGTGAAAGTCAGTAGCATCACCACGAACTCGGAGCGGCTCACCTTGCGCAGCGCGCGGATCGCCGGCAGATCCACCAGACCCCAGCAGATCAGCAGGATGCCGGCGGCCATCACCGGCAGCGGAATATGCGTCAGCAGCGCCGTGCCGAACACCGCGAACAGCGCCACCAGCAGCGCCGAGAACACCCCGGCCAGCGGCGTGCGCGCGCCGGCCTGCAGGTTCAGCGCCGAGCGGGTGAACGACCCGGCCGACAGCGAGCCGGAGAACCACGGCCCGATCATGTTCGACAGGCCCTGAGCGCGCACCTCCTGGTTGGCGTCGAGGAACTGGTGCGATTTCACCGCCAGGGCGCGGGCGATGGACAGGCTGGTGACCAGTCCGAGCATGCCGCAGGCCACCGCTGCCGGTAGCAGGCGCAACACGTCGTCGAGGTCGAAACTCAGCAGGGTCAGAGGCGGCAGGCCGCCGTCGAACGGTGCCACCAGGGCGATGTCAGCGGTGAAACGTGCCGGTAGCAGCCACGCCAGCAGGCTGCCGCAGACCAGGCCGATCAACAGTGCGGGCGCCTTTGGCCAGAGTTTGCGCACGGCCACGCTGAGCAGCAGGGTAACGGCGGCCAGGGTCAGGCTGGGCCAGTGCGCCTCGGGCAGGTGTTGGCCGATCTGCAGCAGGCTGGTCAGGGCCGTGGGTTGGCTGGCGACCTCGACGCCGAGCAGGTTGGGCATCTGGCCGATGGCGATCACCAGGGCCGCGCCGAGGGTGAAGCCGAGCACCACCGACTGCGAGACGAAGTTCACCAGCGCGCCGAAGCGCAGCAGGCCGAGCAGCCATTGGAACAGCCCGGCGAGAAAGGTCAGCAGCAGGATCAGGGCGATGAACTCATCGCTGCCCAAGCGCGCCATGGGCGTGACGCTGGTGAACAGGACGATGGAAATGGCAGCGGTCGGCCCGCAGATCAGGTGCCAGGACGAGCCCCACAGGCAGGCGATGATCACCGGGACGATGGCCGCGTACAGACCGTATTCGGCAGGCAGGCCGGCGATCAGCGCGTAGGCCAGCGATTGCGGCAGAGCCAGGATAGCCCCCGACAGGCCCACCAGCAGATCGTTGCCGAGGGTGCCGCGGCGAGTGCCGGGCAGCCAGCGCAGGAAAGGCAACAGGGTCTGAAGATTGGGTAACGGCATCGTCTGCTGGTTTGCTTCGTCCAGGAAAGTGAAGTGTAAACGACGTGCCAGTTGGCCGCTGGCGGAGCAGCTCGTGTTCCGCCTGCGGTCGCTGCAGGCCGCGCCCGGTAGGCGCAGATTTATCCGCGATCAGGGTCGGGCCCCGCGCCAAGCCCTGTCGCGAATAAATTCGCTTCTACCGGATGAAAGCGCTCACAGCCGTGCCTTCACCGCCGCCAGACCGTCGCCACCGTCGCGCGTGGTGACGCCCTGCAACCAGCCATCGAGCACCTGCGGGTTGGCCTTGAGCCAGGCCTTGATCGCCTCGTCGTTGCTGGCCTGCTTGCTCAGCACCTGATCCATGATGCTGTTCTCCATGTCCTGAGTGAAGCGCAGGTTGCTAAGCAGCTTGCCGACGTTCGGGCACTGCGCGGCATAGCCTTTGCGCGCCAGCGTGTTGACCTGGCCGCTGTCGCCGAAATACTTCTCGCCGCCCTTGAGGTACTTCATGTCGTACTGCACGTTCATCGGGTGCGGCGTCCAGCCGAGGAAGACGACGAACTGATCGCGCTTCACCGCACGCCCCACTTGCACCAGCATCGCCTGCTCGCTGGACTCCACCAGTTTCCAGTCGCCCAGGCCGAACTCGTCGGCGTCGATCATCTGCTTTATCGAATCGTTACCCGGCGAGCCGGAAGCGATGCCGTAGAGCTTGTTGCCGAACTTGTCGGCGTGCTTGTCGAGGTCGGCAAAGGTCTTTACCCCTGCCTCGTAGGCATAGGCTGGCACCGCAAGGGTGTATTCGGTGCCTTCGAGGTTCTGCGCCAGCTTGTCCACCTCGCCGCTGGCGACGAACTTGTCGTAGTTGCTCTGCTGCGCCGGCATCCAGTTGCCGAGGAACACGTCGACCTGCCCTTTCTGCAGCCCGGCAAAAATGATCGGCACGGCCAGGGTCTGGCTTTGCGTCTTGTAGCCCAGGCCGTCGAGCAGGAAGCTGGCGATGCCGTTGGTCACGGCGATGTCGCTCCAGCCGGGGTCACCCAACTTGACCGTGGCACAGGCGGCATCTTCGGCCCAGACATTGCCGGCGCTGGTGAGCGCGGTGGCGAGTAACAGCACACTGAATCGGTTCATGGCGTCTCTCCTTTTTTCTTCTGGTTTTCGCGATTGGCAGCTTGCAAGGCTCAGGCCCGTGGCGCGGAGCAAAGGTTCAACCGACGACCGGAAAACGCGCGCGGCGCTCCAGGTCGTCGAGGTCGATATGGTTGCGCATGTATTGCTGGCTGGCGTCGACCATTGGCTGATGGTCCCAACTGGTCAGTTTGCCCTGGCTCAGGGCTTCGGCCACCAGCCGGCGGCGGCGCTGGCTGGCCAGGGTGGCGGTGTGAATGGCCGGGACGTCCCATCGCTCGCGGGCCTCGGCGACGAAGCCTGCTACCGTAGTGCGGTGCTCGGCGGACCCGGCCAGGTTGCGCTGCTCCAGCGGGTCATCGTGCAGATTGAACAGCAGCAACGGGTCCTGCTCGGAATAGACGAATTTCCAAGGCCCGCGGCGGATCATCATCAGCGGGCTGAGCGTGCCTTCGGCCATGTATTCGCCGAGCACTTCGTCATGCCCGCCTTCACTCTTGAGGTGCGGCAGCAGTGAGTGACCATCCAACTCCAGGCCCTGCTCGACCTGGCCGCCGGCCAGTTCCACCAGGGTCGGCAGCAGATCGAGCGTGGAGACCGACTGGCTGACCCGATGCGCGGCGAAGCGACTCGGCGCGTGCACCAGCAGCGGCACGCGGGCGGACATCTCGAACCAGTGCATCTTGTACCAGAGGCCACGCTCGCCGAGCATGTCACCGTGGTCGCCGGAGAAGACGATCAGGGTGTCGCCTGCCAGCCCGCATTCTTCCAGGGTCTTCAGCAACTTACCGATGTTGTCGTCGATATAGCTGCAGGCGCCGAAGTAGGCGCGTCGCGCATCGCGGACCTTGTCCTCGGGCAATGGCTTGTCCCACAGGTCGATGACCTTGAGCAGGCGCTGCGAGTGCGGGTCCTGCTCGGTCTGCTCGACGTGCTGGCGCGGCATGGGGATGTCCACGCCCTCATAGCGGTCCCAGTATTCGCGGGGAATGGTGTAGGGGTCGTGCGGGTGGGTCATCGACACGGTCAGGCAGAACGGCTGCTCGGGCGTCAGGCGCACGTGGTCGTAGAGGTACTGGCGCGCCTTGAACACCACCTCCTCGTCGAAATCCAGCTGGTTGCTGCGCACGCAGGGGCCGGCCTGCAGCACCGAGGACATGTTGTGGTACCAGCTGGCGCGCACGTCCGGCTCGTCCCAGTTCACCGCCCAGCCGTAGTCGGCCGGATAGATATCGCTGGTCAGGCGTTCCTCGTAGCCGTGCAGCTGGTCCGGGCCGCAGAAGTGCATCTTGCCCGACAGCGCGGTGCGATAGCCGAGGCGGCGCAGGTAGTGGGCGTAGGTCGGCACGTCGGCGGGAAAATCCGCGGCGTTGTCGTAGGCGCCGATCTTCGACGGCAGCCGCCCGCTGACCAGGGTGAAGCGCGACGGCGCACAGAGCGGGCTGTTGCAGTAGGCTGAGTCGAACACCACGGCCTGTTCGGCCAGCTTCATCAGGTTGGGCATCTGCACCGGCGAGGCGGCATCGTGCAGCGGCATGATCGGCGCGGCCATCTGGTCGGCCATGATGAAGAGGATGTTCGGGCGCTTCATGGTGGCGATATTCCATACTGTGGGTTTATGCGACAGTGCAGTGCCATAATTCCGGCTGAACGCTGGTAGGGTAAACCCGGCTGCGACACATGCCTCGGATAAGTAAAGCTTATGTTTAAAGTTATCGATGGGCTGTCGCTCGACGCGCTGCGGGTGTTCGAGTCGGCGGCACGCCAGCTCAGTTTCACCGCTGCCGCCAATGAGCTGGGCAGCAGCCAGCCGGCCGTCAGCCAGCAGATCAAGCGCCTCGAACAGCAACTGGCTACGCGTCTGTTCGACCGCGTCTATCGCGGCATTGTGCTGACCGAAGCCGGCGAGTTGCTGCTGGCCCATGTGCAGGAAGGGCTGGCGGCCCTCGATGCGGGGCTGGCTGCTGTCACCGCGCGGCAGCAGCACGAAGTGCTGCAGGTGGCCACCGACTTCGCATTCGCCGCCTACTGGCTGATGCCGCGTCTGCAGCGTTTCAATCGCCTGTACCCGGAGGTCGATGTCAGCCTGATCACCAGCGAGCGTGACCCGGCCACGGTACCCAGTGACATCGACGTGGCGATCCGCTTCGGCGATGGTCGTTTCAAGCACGGCGAAGCACACCTGCTGTTTCGCGAAGAGGTGTTCCCGGTGTGCAGCCCGCGCCTGCTCGGCACACGTCAGCCTCCGCTGCCGACCGAGGCGCTGACCGAACTGCCGCTGCTGCACCTGCGCCCGGAACACCGCTCGCGCTGGTTCGACTGGGAAGGGTTGTTCCGCGCCCTCGGCATCGCCAGCCAGCCGACGCCCGGCGCCCTGCGCTTCGACAACTACACCCTGCTGATCCAGGCCGCCATCGCCGGCCAGGGCGTGGCCATCGGCTGGCGCCATCTGGTGGACGAACTGCTCGCTCAGGGCCTGCTCTGCCGCCTGGGTGAAGCCGAGGCGCAGTCGGCGCTCGGTTATTACCTGGTGCTGCCCGAGCGCAAGCGCCGCCAGCGCCTGACCGCGCGTTTCGTCGACTGGCTGCAGGCCGAGCTGGATTTGCCAGCAGCGAGCGTTTGATCGGGCCATACTGCAAGCGCAAGCGCTGAGTCCTATACTGAGCGCCACCGCACACCGCGACCCTCGTGAAATGTGCTTGCGGTCCCTCCACTCCAACCGGTGAAGTGAATCTTGAAACTCCGTCATTCGATTTTGGGCCTGCTGCTGTGCGGCAGCCTTGTTGTTTCGAACCTCCAGGCCGCGCCGGTCCAGCCCAAGCAGCAGCTGGCCGCCGGCAGCGCATTGCTGATCGACCTGAAGACCGGCCAGGAGCTGTATTCCAGCAACCCGGACCTGCGCCTGCCGGTCGCCTCGGTCACCAAGCTGATGACCGCCATGGTGGTGCTCGATGCCAAGCTGCCGCTGGACGAGGTGCTGCCGATCACCATCCGCGATACCCAGGAAATGCAGGGCGTGTTCTCCCGCGTGCGCATCGGCAGCGAGATCACCCGCCGCGAGATGCTGCACCTGGCGCTGATGTCCTCGGAGAACCGTGCCGCCGCCAGCCTCGCCCACCATTACCCGGGTGGCCACGCGGCCTTCATCGCGGCCATGAACGCCAAGGCCAAGGCGCTGGGCATGCACCACAGCCATTTCGTCGAGCCTACCGGCCTGTCCGAGCACAACGTCGCCACCGCCCGTGACCTGGCGCTGATGGTCAAGGCGGCCAACCAGTATCCGCTGATCCACCAGTTCAGCACCGACTCCGAGGCCACCGTAGCCTTCCGCAAGCCCAACTACACCCTGGGCTTTCGCAATACCAACGCGCTGGTGCGCAAGGCGGACTGGAACATCAACCTGAGCAAGACCGGCTTCACCAATGCCGCCGGCCGCTGCCTGGTGATGGCCACCACCATCGCCAACCGTCCGGTGGCCTTCGTGGTGCTCGGCGCCTTCGGCAAGTACACCCACATGGCCGATGCCAACCGCCTCAAGCGCTGGATGGAGACCGGCAAGGTCACCCCGGTACCGGCAGCTGCGCTCAGCTACAAGCAGCAGAAGCTGGCCGAATGGAGCCTGCAGGCCGCGCAGTGATCTGCAGCGACATGCAGAAAAGGGCGACTCCATGAGTCGCCCTTTTTCGTTTTACCTGCCGTAGCCCGAATGCAATCCGGGGAAACCACGGTTCAGGCCCCGGATTGCATCCGGGCTACGGTCGTTGTGTCTCAGGTCGGGCAGCCGAGTCGCTCGCTGAGGAAATCCAGGAAGCAGGTGATGCGCGAAGCCAGCGCGGTGTTGCGGTAGTACACCGCATTGATTGGCTGGCGCACCTCCACGCGCTGCTCGGCCAGCACCTCCACCAGCGCGCCGCTGGCGCGGGCGGCATCGGTCATGAAGTCGGACAGGCATACCAGGCCCTCGCCGGCCAGGGCCAGTGCGAGGATGGTGTCGCCGCTGGAGGCGCGCAGGCTCGGCGTGATGTGCCAGCGCTCGCCGAGGGCATGACGCAGCGGCCAGTCGTTGAGGCTGTCCGGCTCGGTGAAGCCGATCAGGCTGTGGCCGGGTAAATCCTCGGTGCGTGCCGGCGTGCCATGTCGGCGCAGGTATTCGGGGCTGGCCAGCACGCGGCGATAGCTGTGGCACAGCGGCCGGGCGTGCAGGCTGGAGTCCGGCAGGTTGCCGATACGGATGGCCAGGTCGGTACGCCGCTCCAGCAGGTCGATGATGCGGTCGTCGCTGTTCAGCTCCAACTCGATCTGCGGATAAAGCGCGCGAAACTCGCCGATCAGCGGCAGGATCGCGTGCAGCATGAAGGGCGAGGCGGTGTTGATCCGCAAACGTCCGGCCGGTGCCTGGCGGCGCAGAGTCATCTGCTCCTCGGCTTGCTCGACGCTGGCCAGGATGCGCCGCGCCTGAGCTAGGAACACCTCGCCCTCCTCGGTCAGCTCCAGGCGCCGCGTGGTGCGGCGCAGCAGAGTGACGCCGAGCTTTTCCTCCAGACGGCTAAGCGCGCGGCTGACGCCCGACGCGGTTTGCTCCAGTTGCTCGGCCGCGGCGCTGATCGAACCGCTGTCGACAACGCTGACGAAAGCGAGCATTTCTTCCAGGCTGGTCTTCATCGTTGACCTTCAGTCAAAAGTGTTTGTCAGGTTGACCGCTATTTCCGCATGAGTCTGACGCGGATACTGCTTCCTCTCAACCCGGCCCGCCAAGGGCCTGCAACTTTTGCGCGATCGATGAGGCCGAAACTTCCGTACCCGTTCCGGCCCGATGCTCGGCCAGCGCTGCGTAACCCATGAGGAGTTCTGTATGAAATTCATTCCACCCTTCGGTCTCGGCACTTTCCGACTCAAGGACCAAGTCGCCATCGACTCGGTGCGCACCGGCCTCGAGCTAGGCTACCGGCATATCGACACGGCGCAGATCTACGGCAACGAGGCCGAGGTTGGCCAGGCCATCGCCGACAGCAGCGTGGCGCGTGACGAGTTGTTCGTCACCACCAAGATCTGGACCGAGAACCTCGGCAGTGGCCAGGTCATCGCCAGCTTGCAGGAGAGCCTGCAGCGCCTGGGCCTGGAGCGGGTCGATCTGACCCTGATCCACTGGCCGTCGCCGAATGACGAGATTCCCGTGGCGCAGTATCTGAGCGAACTGCTCGAGGCCAAGCGCCAGGGTCTGACCGCGGCCATCGGTGTGTCCAACTTCACCATCGCCCATTTGCGCCAGGCCATCGAGGCCGTCGGTGTGGAGGAGATCGCAACCAACCAGGTAGAAATCCATCCGCTGCTGCAGAACCGCAAGCTGGTGGATTTCGCCCGTCAGCAGGGCATCCATCTGACCGCCTACATGCCACTGGCCTACGGCAAGGTTCTGGCCGAGCCGGAAATCCAGCGCATCGCCGCTGCTCATGGTGTCAGCCCGGCGCAGGTCGCCTTGGCCTGGTCGCTGCAGCAGGGCTATACGGTGATCCCCTCCTCGACCAAGCGCGAGAATCTGGCCGCCAACCTGGCTGCTGCCGAGCTGCGCCTGAGCACCGAAGACATGACAGCCATCGAGGCGCTGGATCGTGGCGAACGCGTTGCCAATCCAGGCTTCGCGCCGCGCTGGGATTGAGCCGTTAGTGTTGGTGCGCAGGGCGCACCAGACCACGAATGTGTGGGAGGGGCTTTAGCCGCGACTCTGGGCGCTATCTGCCGCCAGCTATATCGATCAACGCGCCGGTGGTATAGCTGGCCTTGTCGTCGAGTAGCCAGACGATCGCCTCTGCGACTTCCTCGGCACGCCCGGCGCGGCCCAGCGGCGTGGTCTTGCCGAGACGCTCGGCGCGATCCGGCTGGCCGCCGCTGGCGTGGATCTCGGTGTCGATCAACCCCGGGCGCACGGCATTGACCCGCACGCCTTCGCCACCCAGCTCCTTGGCCAGGCCGCGGGTCAGCACGTCCATGGCGCCTTTCGCCCCGGCGTAGTCGACGTATTCGAAGGGGGCGCCGAGGCTGGCGGCGATGGACGACACCAGCACCATCGAACCGCCCTCGCCGCCGCGGCTGCGTGCCATGCGTCGGGCACCCTCGCGCGCGGTCAGGTAGCTGCCCAGCACGTTGACGTCGAACATGTGCCGCAGGCGCTCGCCGCTCATCTCCAGCAGCGGCATGGGCGGCGCGACGATGCCGGCGTTGACCACCAGCCCATGCAGCGGGCCGAGCTTGTCCATGGCCGCGAACAGGTGTTGTACGTCGGCTTCGACCGCCACATCACCGGGCAGAGCGATGGCCTTGCCGCCCGCGGCTTCGATCTGCGCCACCACCTCAGCGGCGGCGTCGCGGTCGTTGCGGTAGTTCACCCCGACCGTCCAGCCGCCAGCAGCGGCCAGCAGGGCGGTGGCGCGGCCGATGCCGCGGCTGGCACCGGTTATCAGCAGGTTCTTGCTCATGGCTGGGCTCCCTTGTCGTTTTGGTCTTCAGGTTGCCGAATGTATCCCACGGCCGCCATAGGTGTATCGATGCCAGGCATGACGCTCGGGTATTCAGGCGCTACCATGCGCGCCTCTTTTCGTTCCGCCGCCATCGTCCGGTTCTGCCGGCTTGCCGAGACACCATGAAACCCGCATCCCTTCGCGCCGACCTGCTGGCCGGCCTGACCTCGTCCTTCGCCCTGGTGCCCGAGTGCATCGCCTTCGCCCTGGTAGCCCAGGTCAACCCACTGATGGGCCTGTACGGCGCTTTCATCATCTGCACCCTAACCGCCCTGTTCGGCGGCCGGCCAGGCATGATTTCCGGCGCGGCCGGGTCGATGGCGGTGGTGATCGTCGCGCTGGTGGTGCAACACGGCGTGCAGTACCTGCTGGCCACGGTGCTGCTCGGCGGTCTGATCATGCTGGCGTTCGGCCTGCTGCGCCTGGGCAAGCTGATCCGCATGGTGCCGCACCCGGTGATGCTGGGCTTCGTCAACGGCCTGGCGATCATAATCGCCCTGGCTCAGCTCGAGCATTTCCAGCACGACGGCCACTGGCTGCAGGGTAACGCGCTGTACCTGATGCTCGGCCTGGTGGCGCTGACCATGGTCATCGTCTACCTGCTGCCGCGACTGACTCGCGCGGTGCCGCCGGCGTTGGT
Source organism: Pseudomonas sp. Marseille-Q0931 (assembly GCF_940789645.1). Classification (NCBI taxonomy): domain Bacteria; kingdom Pseudomonadati; phylum Pseudomonadota; class Gammaproteobacteria; order Pseudomonadales; family Pseudomonadaceae; genus Pseudomonas; species Pseudomonas sp. Marseille-Q0931. The sequence continues at coordinate 90,082 of NZ_CALNWT010000008.1, forward strand.
GGCGATCCTCGGCATTGGCGCGCTGGTCTACCTGCTGGACCTGCCGACCCATACCCTCGGCGACATGGCGCAGATCGCTGGTGGCCTGCCGAACCTGATGCTGCCGGACATTCCCTGGAATCTGGAAACCCTCTCCATCATCGCCCCTTACGCGGTGTTGATGGCGCTGGTCGGCCTGCTGGAAACCCTGCTGACGCTGAACCTCACCGACGAGATTACCGCCACCCGCGGCCATCCGGATCGCGAGTGCGTGGCGCTGGGCGTGGCCAACATGACCTCAGGCCTGTTCGGCGGCATGGGCGGCTGCGCGATGATCGGCCAGACCGTGATCAACCTCAGCTCCGGCGGGCGCGGGCGGCTGTCCGGCGTGGTCGCCGGGGTGATGATCCTGCTCTTCGTGCTGTTCCTCTCGCCGCTGATCGAGCGCATCCCGCTGGCGGCGCTGGTCGGGGTGATGTTCGTGGTGGCGCAGCAGACCTTCGCCTGGGGCTCGCTGCGCGTGGCCGGCAAGGTGCCGATCAACGACGTGCTGGTGATCGTCGCGGTGACTGCCATCACCGTCGCCACCGATTTGGCCACGGCGGTGCTCTGCGGCATCGTTATCGCCGCGCTCAACTTCGCCTGGCAGCATGCCCGCGAGCTGTATGCCGACAGCGACATGCAGGCCGACGGCAGCAAGCTCTACCGTGTGCATGGCACCTTGTTCTTCGCCTCCTGCACTGCCTTTCTCGCCCAGTTCGAGCCGGCCGACGACCCGCAGCAGGTGACCCTGGACTGCCGCCACCTGAGCTTCGTCGACTACTCCGCCATCGCCGCGCTGAAGACCCTGCGTGAACGCTATGAGCGCGCCGGCAAGCACCTGCGCGTGGTCCACCTGTCCGAGCGTTGCAAGCAGTTGCTCAAGCGGGCCGGCGCTGGTGAGTAGGCCACGCTTGCGGCGTCATAAGGGGATGCAGGTTGCGCTCCCGATGAAAGAGCATTGAAGAGTCCTAAATAAGGACTTATCGTTCCTTAATAGGGACTTAATGGATCTTCATATGCCAAGTCTTTCATTAAGCGAGGCGCTATTCACCGGCACCCAGCGCAAGGTGCTGGGGCTGCTCTACGGCAAGCCGCAACAGAGCTTCTATGCCAATGAAATCGCCCGCCATGCGCAGGTCGGCAAAGGTAGTTTGATGCGTGAGCTGGAACGCCTGCAGCAGGTGGGTATCTTGGTCATGAGCCGTCAGGGCAACCAGACTCACTACCAGGCCAATCCGGGCTGCCCGATCTACGCCGAGCTGCAGGGCATAGTACGCAAGACCTTTGGTATCGACGCGCCGCTGCGTGAAGCGCTCGCGCCGCTGGCCGGGCAACTGGCATGGGCATTCGTCTATGGGTCGCTGGCCAAGGGGCATGAACAGGCCGACAGCGACATCGACCTGATGCTCATTGGCGATGGCCTCAGCTATGCCGAGGTAATGGAGCGACTGTTACCGGTCGAGGCGCAACTGGGGCGAACCATCAACCCAACGTTGTATACTCCGGATCAGTGGCAAGCCAGGAAGGCCGCCGGCAACAGCTTCGTGCTGCGGGTGGCGCAGCAGGACAAGATCGAGCTGATCGGCCACGATCCAGAGGGAACCGAACATGGTCAGTAACGACAATCTGGAAAACCTGCTACGCACGGGCGGCCTCAAGGCCGAACCGGCGGACCGCAAGGAATGCGAAGGCCTGCTGCGTTCGGCCATCGACCGCCTGCAGGACGCCCACAACCCTGCGCTGTCATTCGCCAGCCGCTTCGACCTCGCCTACAACGCCGCCCACGCCCTAGCCCTGACGGCATTGCGCCTGCAAGACTATCGTTCCGACCGCCGCTATCTGGTCTTCCAGTGCCTGGCGCATACCCTCGCCATCAGCAAGGTGCAGGTGCGCCTGTTCGCGCTATGTCATGACCGACGCAATCTGGCGGAGTACGAGGGCTACATGGACGTCGATGAGCCGCTTCTCGCCGAGCTGGTGTCGGCGACCGATGCCTTGCTGCTCGATGTGCGCTAAGCCATGGCGGCGCTCTGGAGCGCATGACGCTCAATCTGCGCCATCTCTGTTTTATGCGAACGCCACGAGCGCGCCGGCTCGGATGAACAGGCAAACTTCGCCGGCGTCGCCAACCGTCTTCGGGCCAATCCGCAGAGCCGGAGCTTCATGTATAGGGAGATAATCGTGAAAAAATTTTGTTCGTGTCGCTGGCCGGGCTGCTGCTCGGTGCCTGCTCCAATCAAGCCGTGCAGCAGGAGCAGGCGCCCTCTGCGACTGAAAACGACCAACGGTTAGTCGGCATCTGGGCGATGCTGCCGCTGCGTAACGGTATTGCCAATGTTGCCGAATACCGCGCCGACGGCAAGGTCCTGCTGCACTCTTTCAACTGCGCCGAGCCTGACAAGCGTGGCATCGAAGAGTCTGACTACCGTTTCAGCGAGGACGGCCGGAGCATTCATGTCTCCTCGCCTCAACGCGCCTTCGACCTTCAGGTGCTGGACCTTCAGCCGAACAGCATGAGGCTCGGTATGCAGGTAGCGGGCTTCGATCTGAATTTTTCCTACCTCAAGCGCAACGAGGTCGCGCCGCTATGCGCGCTCTACGTCGAACCGCAGGTCGATGAAAGTAAGCAGTCAGCGTTCAAGGCAAGCGATTTCGTCGCGGCTCCGGTCATACCGGCACACGCCGATATCGAGCGCTACATGGGGCGCTGGGTGGACGAAAACGGAGAGGTGCAGGTCGAGGTGATCAGGGATTCATCCGGTCGCCCCAAGCTGCATCACGCCAGTGACAAGAACTGGCATTATCTTTTCAACGGCGTTAACTGGCAGGGCGATGAACTGCATTACCAGAGCTTCGCCTACTCGGATCAACCGAGGCTGTTCAGCCATTCGTATCACAAGTCCCAGCATCGCTCGATCCTGTCGCCACAGGCTGAGACCGGAAAGATTCGGTACAGCTTCTTCATCGGCCAGAAACGCTTCGATTACATTCTGATGCGCGCGCGGTAATGCATTAGCGCAGCCGATACTCGAACGAAAAAAACCGCTGCCCTGTCGCCAGGTGCAGCGGTTTTTTTGGGGGGATCGAAAGCGATCAGCGGCGCGCGCCGCGTACCCCTTCGGCCAGTTCGCGGCACAGGCCGAGCACGCCGTCGATGGCTTGCTGCGGGCTCTTCGCCTCGGCGATCTTGTCGATCAGTGCCGAGCCGACCACCGCGCCTTCGGCGCGCTTGGCGACTTCGGCGGCGTGCTGCGGGGTGCGGATGCCGAAGCCGATGCACAGCGGCAGGTCGGTGTGGCGACGCAGGCGCGCCACAGCTTCCTCGACATGATCCATGGTCGCCGCGCCGGCGCCGGTCACGCCGGCCACCGACACGTAGTAGACGAAGCCGGAGCTGCCAGCCAGCACGGTGGGCAGGCGGTCGTCGTCGGTGGTCGGTGTAGTCAGGCGGATAAAGTCGATGCCCGCGCTCTGCGCCGGTTCGCACAGCTCGTCGTTGTGCTCCGGCGGCAGGTCGACCACGATCAGGCCGTCGACGCCGGCTTCTTTGGCGTCACTGATGAAGCGCTCCACGCCGTAGACGAAGATCGGGTTGTAGTAGCCCATCAGCACCAGCGGCGTGCTCTGGTTGCCCTCACGGAATTCACGAACCATCTGCAGCGTCTGCTGCATGCCCTGCTTGCCGGCCAGCGCGCGGATATTGGCGAGCTGGATGGACGGGCCGTCGGCCATCGGGTCGGTGAACGGCATGCCCAGCTCGATCACGTCGGCACCGGCGTCCGGCAGGCCCTTGAGGATGCTCAGCGAGGTGGCGTAGTCGGGGTCGCCGGCGGTGACGAAGGTGACCAGCGCGGCTCGGTTTTCCTGCTTGAGTTCGGCGAAACGGTTTTGCAGGCGGCTCATGCGTGTTTCTCCTGTTCGCCCATGTGGTGCATCACGGTTTGCATGTCCTTGTCGCCACGACCGGACAGGTTGATCACCATCAGGTGATCCTTGGGCAGCTTGGGCGCACGTTTGAAGGCTTCGGCCAGCGCGTGGGCGCTTTCCAGGGCCGGGATGATGCCTTCCAGGCGGCAGCAGTGATGGAAGGCTTCGAGGGCTTCGTCATCGCTGATCGGCACGTATTCGACGCGCTTGATCTCGTGCAACCAGGCATGTTCCGGGCCGACGCCGGGGTAGTCGAGGCCGGCGGAAATCGAGTGGGCATCGGTGATCTGGCCGTCCTCGTCCTGCAGCAGGAAGGTGCGGTTGCCGTGCAGCACGCCCGGCGCGCCGCCAGCCATGCTCGCCGCATGCTTGCCGGTGTCGATGCCGTGGCCTGCAGCCTCGACGCCGACGATCTGCACGCCTTCGTCATCAAGGAAAGGGTGGAACAGGCCGATGGCGTTGGAGCCGCCGCCGATGCAGGCCACCAGCGAGTCGGGCAGGCGCCCTTCCTTGTCCAGGATCTGTTCGCGTACTTCGTTGCCGATCACCGACTGGAAATCGCGGACCATGGCCGGATACGGGTGCGGGCCGGCAGCGGTGCCGATCAGGTAGAAGGTGTTGTGGACGTTGGTCACCCAGTCGCGCAGGGCTTCGTTCATGGCGTCCTTGAGGGTGCCGGTGCCGGCGGTGACCGGGATCACCTCGGCGCCGAGCAGCTTCATGCGGAAGACGTTGGCCTGCTGACGATCGATGTCGGTGGTGCCCATGTACACCACGCACTGCATGCCGAAGCGCGCGGCCACGGTGGCGGTGGCCACGCCGTGCATACCGGCGCCGGTCTCGGCGATGATGCGCTGCTTGCCCATGCGCTTGGCCAGGAGGATCTGGCCGATGCAGTTGTTGATCTTGTGCGCGCCGGTGTGATTCAGGTCTTCGCGCTTGAGGTAGATCTTCGCTCCGCCGAAGTGCTCGGAGAGGCGCTCGGCGTAGTACAGCGGGCTGGCGCGGCCGATGTAGTCGCGCTGGAAGTAGGCGAGCTCTTCGAGGAAGGCCGGATCGTTTTTGGCCTGCTCGTATTCGGCGGCCAGCGAGTTGATCAGCGGCATCAGGGTTTCGGCGACGAACTGACCACCGAAGCGGCCGAACAGGCCGCGAGCGTCGGGGCCGGTACGAAATGAGGTCATGGCGTGCTCCTTGTCGACAGCGCTGGGCTGGCAGGGCGAGTGGTTGATGGGGCCATTCTACCGCCGGCTGAGTGAGATAAAAGCGATTAGATCGAATCGATTCGTCAGAAAAACTCACAGGTCTGATGACGCCAGGCGCTCGTTTCGATAGGCGGTGCAGAACTCGGCGACGCTTGGCCAGTCTCAGCAGCGGCGGCTGCTCAGCCGTTTTTCCAGGGAGAAAAGGGATGCACAAGGTATTGGCGGTAGGCGTGGTGGTTGCGGCGTGGCTGAGTACGGCCCAGGCACAGACACTGGAGCTGGACGACATCGGCGTTTCCCGCGATGTGCCATGCAACGGACTCGACGTGATCATCACCGGAAATGGCAACCAGTTTCGCCTCGCCGGTGACTGTGGCCAGGTTGAAGTGGGTGGCTCCGAACAGCAGGTCAGTTTCGGCGAGGCCACCAGCCTGGTGGTGACCGGCGCGAACAATCGCGTCGAGGCCGAGCGTGTCGGCGGGCTTGATGTCAGCGGCAGCGAACACCGTATCGACAGTCAGGTGCAGGGTAGCGGTCAGCCGGCACAGGTCGCCTTATACGGCGAAGGCCACGTGCTCGATCTGGACTTGAGCGGCCCCGTGCAGATCGAAGTCAACGGCATCGGCCAGCAACTGACTTGGCGTGGCGACGAGCCGCAGATCGAAACCAGCGGCGTCGAGCACCACATCGAGCGCGACTGATTCCATCCGGCAGGTTGGCGGCCCGTCGGGATCGTGATTAGATGCCCTGACTCGTCAGGAAAAATCACCTCTCCCATGAGCCGAGACCTGCCCCCACTCAATGCCCTGCGCGCCTTCGAAGCCGCAGCCCGCCTGCAGAGCGTAAGCAAGGCAGGCGAAGAGCTGCACGTTACCCATGGGGCCATCAGCCGGCAGATTCGTGCGCTGGAAGAACAGCTCGGCGTCAGCCTGTTCCACAAGGAAGGGCGCGGAGTGAAACTCACCGATGCCGGCCAACGCCTGCGCGATGTCGCCTCCGAGAGCTTCGAGCGCCTGAGTAGTGTTTGTGCCGATCTGCGTCGGCAGCAGGCGGAGCGCCCCTTCGTGCTCGGCTGCCCCGGCAGCCTGCTGGCGCGCTGGTTCATCCCGCGTCTGGATCGTTTGCAGCGCGAGTTGCCGGAGCTCAACCTGCAACTGTCGGCCAGCGAGGGCGAACTGGACCCGCGCCGCCCGGGTATCGACGCTACGCTGCTGTTCGCCGAGCCGCCCTGGCCGGCCGACATGCAGGTGCACGCGCTGGCGCCCGAGCGCATCGGGCCGGTGCTCAGCCCGCGTTATGCGCGGCATGCCGAGCTGGCCGGGCAGGCACCTGCGGCGCTGCTCGGCGAGCCCTTGCTGCACACCGCTTCGCGCCCTCAGGCCTGGCCGCAGTGGGCGCATGCGCAAGGGTTGGCACCGGCTGCGCTCAGGCAGGGGCAGGGCTTCGAGCACCTCTACTACCTGCTCGAAGCGGCCGCTGCCGGCCTCGGCGTGGCCATCGCGCCACAGCTGCTGGTGGCCGACGACCTCGCTGCAGGCCGTCTGGTCGCGCCCTGGGGCTTTACCGACACCGCGGCGCAACTGGCGCTCTGGTCGCGCCCCGGCGATAGCCGCAGCGAGCGCCTGGCCGACTGGTTGCGGCGCGAATTGCGGAGAGCGGGCTGAGCCGGCAAGTCGATGGTGATAAGTATTCGCACTAGCAGGTATGCTTGCCAGCCCTTTTCATCGCCCGTCAGTCGGTCGGTTCTCGAGAGATTCGCGATTTACATGCGCCGCCGCTTTTCCTCGCCCTTGCTCAAGAGCTTCCAGATCCACTATGAGGATCTGTTGCGCTTTCTTGCCCGGCGCCTGGGCGACTCGCAACGCGCCGCCGATGTCGCCCAGGACACCTGGCTGCGTCTGGCTCATCAGGATGACGGCGATGCGGTGCGCGATCCGCGCGCCTATGTCTTTCGCGTGGCCGGCAACCTGGCCATCGACAACCTGCGGCGTGACCAGCGCCTGGCCGAACAACAGGATGACGGCGAGATTCTCGAGCAGCTCAGCGATCCGCTGGCCGAGCCGGAGTCGCGTCTGCTCGCCCAGGAAGATCTGGCGCGCCTCGACGCCGCGCTGGCCAGCCTGCCGGCCAAGGTCCGCGAAGCCCTGCTGCTCAATCGCCTCGACGGCCTGACCTACGCGCAGATCGCCACGCGCCTCGGGGTTTCCGAAAGCATGGTCGGCAAGTACCTGATCCAAGCCATGCGCCACTGTCGACAGTGGCGCAGCGAAGAGGAGGCCGACGCATGAGCGAGCTCGACGATCAGGCCAGCGAACTGCTGTTGCGCCTGCATGCCGGTGGCGAGCAGGCCGCTGCACGCGCCGAATGGCAGCGCTGGCGCCGACAGAGCCTGGCGCATGCGCGCGCCGCCCGCAACGCCGAGGCGCTTTGGGCAGCGCTGGAGCACACCGACACCGCCCGCCGCCATCGCCAGCGCAGCCGCCCGGCCCGGCGCTGGCGCCTGCCGGCGATGGCCGCGGCGCTCTGCCTGGGCCTGCTGCTGACGCTGCTCGGTCGTCCGCAACTGCTGGAAAACCTCAGCGCCGACTATTACACCGCAGTCGGGGAACGCCGCCTGATCGAGCTGGACGACGGCAGCCGGGTTTGGCTCAACAGCGACAGCGCGCTGTCGGTGCGCTACTCCGCCGACGCCCGTGACCTGGAGTTGCAGCGCGGCCAGGCGCTGTTCGAGGTGGCCAAGGATGCCCAGCGGCCGTTCGTGGTGCAGGCCGCCGACGGGCAGGTCCGCGCTGTGGGCACGCGGTTTGATGTTGCCCTGCGCGCCGATCGGGTGCAGGTGGAGGTCAGCGAAGGCGTGGTGCAGGTGCGCAGCGGCGCGGCGCCGGGCGTGCGTGTCGACGCCGGCCAGCGGCTCGACTATCGCCAGCAGCAGGCGCCCGGGCCGCTGCAGGTGCTGGACCTGGATAACGCCAGTACCTGGCAGCGCGGCAAGCTGATCTTCAACCAGCGCCCGCTCGGCGAAGTGCTGGCCGAACTGGAGCGCTACCTGCCGGGGCGCATCCTCATCGAGGATGCCGCGCTTCGCGAACAGCGCATCAGCGGCGTGGTCGACCTCGACCAGCCAGAAGCGCTGCTGGCCAATCTGGAGCGCCTGCAGCCGCTGCGCATCACCCGCCTGCCCTGGCTGGTGCTGGTGCAGCCGCGCTGAGGTTCGGACGCCGCCTAGTGGTAGACGCTCTTCAGCGGCGAGCTTTCGAAGCGTGAATCGCGGCTGAAGCCGCTCCTACAGTTGTCAGGCCAGTCGGTAGCCCGGATGCAATCCGGGGCCGAGGCTGAGCCATAGCTTGCCCCGGCAAAAATAATTTTCATCCGGCACTGCAGGATCGTATCGGACGTTTCGTCGTAGAGGGGAACGCGACTTATTCCCAAAAACGAAACTGCCACACGACACGGATAACCCGCCATGCGCCATCCCGTTTCTGCCCTGCACCGCGCCCTCGCCTTCGCGACCCTGATCGGCACTGCCTGGCCGTTGGCCCAGGCCGCCGAGCCGACCCGCTATGACTTGCACATCAGCGCCAGCGACCTGGATGGTGCCATGACCCAGTTCGCCGATCAGGCCGGGCTGCACCTGCTGTTCAACTCCAGCGACCTGCAGGGCCTGCCCAACCCCGGCCTGCAGGGCAGCTTCACCGCCCGCGAGGCGCTGCAGCGGCTGCTCGAAGGCAGCGGCGTGAGCTGGACCTTCACCGATGAGCACAGCGTGCTGTTGCAGCGCAACGCCGCGCCTGCCGCCGCGCCGAGCGGCGAGGCGCAGAGCAACCGCGAGCGGGTGCGTCTGGACGCCATGCAGATCCAGGTGGCGTCGCGCACGCCGACGCAAATCAGCGCCATTCCCGGCACCGTCTGGGTGGTCGAGCAGAAGCAGCTGCGCGAGCAGCTCGACACCGGCGTCAGCCTCAAGGAGGCACTCGGCAAGCTGGTGCCAGGCCTTGACCTGGGCCCGGAAGGCCGCACCAACTACGGCCAGAACATGCGCGGGCGCGGCGTGCTGGTAATGATTGATGGAGTTAGTCAGAACAGTTCGCGCGGCCTCTCGCGCCAGTTCGACAGCATCGCCCCGTTCAACGTCGAGCGCGTCGAGGTGCTCTCCGGCGCCAGCGCTCTGTACGGCGGCGGCGCCACCGGCGGCATCATCAATATCGTCACGCGTAAAGGCGAAGCCGGCCCGGCGCGCTTTCAAAGCAACGCCAGCGTCACCAGCGGCTTCAACAACAGCGATGACCTGTCCACGCGCCTGGCGCAGGCGGTCAGCGGCGGCAACGAGCGCGTGCAGGGCCGCCTCGGCGTCTCCCTGGAGAAGAACGAAGCCTTCTACGATGCCGACGGCGAGCAGGTGTTCCTCGACAACACGCAGACCGACCTGCAGTACAACCGCTCCGTGGACGTGCTCGGCAACCTCGCCGTGCGCCTCGACGACACCCAGCAGCTCGACCTGCTGGCGCAGTACTACGACTCCGGCAACGACGGCAGCACCGGCATTTACTTCCCCAACCTCAATGCCAACGCGCCCTCGGACCTCGACGATGCCGAGATTCGCAACGGCCTCGACACCGACCTCAAGCCGCGCACCCGCCGCACCCTGATCAACGCCAGCTACCGCAACAGCGAGCTGCTCGGCCAGGACTTCTACCTGCAGGGCTACTACCGTCGCGAGGACAACAACTTCCACCCCTTCCCCTACTACAACGCCGGCAGTCCGCGGGGCAGCAACGGCATCTACTTCGCCGGCTCGCAGCAGAACTTCGAAGTCAGCGGCCTCAAGGGGCTGTTCAGCAAGCAGTGGGACGATATCAAGCTGACCTATGGTCTGGACCTCGATCATGAGCGTTTCAACGCTACGCAAAAGGTCTTCGACGCACAGCGCTCTTCGGACAGCGGCGGCCTGGAACTGGACACTCAGAGCAGCGCTGCGCGCTACCCCAGCTATGTGGTCGACGGGCTGTCGGCCTACGCCCAGCTGGACTGGCAACTGACCCAGCACCTGAGTCTGTCCGCCGGCGCCCGCCAGCAGCACATGGACGTCGAGGTCGGAGATTTTCGCGGTGTGCCCGGCGGCAGCAACGACTACGAAGTCGGCCTGTACAACCTCGGCGCGCTCTATGACTTCGCCAACGGTCACCAGCTGTGGAGCAACTACAGCGAAGGTTTCGAGCTGGCCGATCCGGCCAAGTACTACGGCCGCGCCGGACTGTCGGTGGCGGACAATCCGCTGGCCGGCATCAAGAGCCGCCAGGTGGAGGTGGGCTGGCGCTTCAACGATGCCTACTGGCAGGCTCAGGCAGCGTTCTACTACATCTGGTCGGACAAGGTGATCAATACCGACAGCGCCACCCTGACCATCAACGTCGACGAACAGAAGAGCCGCGACTTCGGTTTCGAGGCCGCGCTGAGCCGCGACTTCGACAGCGGCTGGCAGGCCGGCACCACCCTGCACCTGGTGCGCTCCGAAGAGGAGGACGACGACGGCGACTGGATCAAACGCGATGCGCGCTACGCTTCGCTGTCCAAGACCACCGCATTCGTGGGCTGGAGCGACGAGCGACGCAGCCTGCGCCTGCAGGGCAGCCACGCAATGGACCTGAGCGACGACGCCGGACACCGCATCGAGGGTTACACCACCTTCGACCTCAGCGCGCGTCAGGACACCGACTTCGGTACCTTCAGCGCCGGTATCCAGAACCTGCTGGACAGGCGCTACAGCACCGTCTGGGGTCAGCGCGCCGCGCTGTTCTATTCGCCAGCGTACGGTCCGGCCTACCTGTACGACTATCAAGGCCGCGGGCGCACCTTCACCCTCGGTTACGAAGTGGAGTTCTGATGGCGGCTGTGGATAAGAAGCGGCTTGTTTCTGAGTGACGGCGCGACCTCTCGGCAGCAGCGCAAGACGCTCGAGATAGCCTGCTCCAGGCGGTAACGGCCGTAGACCAGCCGGCAGAGAAAGGCGCGTGGGCGCTCGAGATGCGCCGGGTCGACCCCGCGCAGTGAGCAGCTGGCAGAAGGTTGCTGCTGCTGCGTCTTCAGCGTCGGCACAGTTGCGCAGCTGGCGCTGGATATGCTGCAGCAGCCAGCGGTGTTTGTCGCTGAAGAAGAGGCGAACTTGGAGGGATCGACTCGATGGTGTCTCATTATTAATGAGAATTTGTCGCATCCTTTCGACTGACCTGAGGCCTGTAAATGAAACCTCTGGCCGGGTGGCTAGTCTTGAAGATGAACCCTTCAATTTCAGGAGCTGAACATGTCCGACCATCACACCTACAAGAAGATCGAGATCGTTGGTTCATCGCATACCAGCATCGAGGATGCCATCGAGAACGCCCTGGCCGAGTGCGCCAAGAGCGTGCGCAACCTGGATTGGTTCGAGGTGCTCGAGACCCGCGGCCATATCGAGAATGGCAAGGTCGGTCACTACCAGGTCACGCTCAAGGTCGGCTTCCGTCTGAGCAATAGCTGATGCCCTGCACGCGGAGGTCGGCGCGGCTGGCGTAGCGCGCCACTCTGCCGGCAGCGGCCGGTAGGTTTCTGCAGGATGGCGGCGATCTCCCGCAGGCTCATGGCGCTATCACCGGCCAGGTTGTAGGGGCCTTTCCGGGCCTGCTCCAGGCCCTGGCGGATGATGTCGGCCACATTCCGCTGCCAGATGAACGCGAAGCGGATGATGCACACGCATGGCAGTCTCCTGGCTGCTGTCACATGGCAGATGAAGCGCCCCGGGATTGTCGGTTTTCGGGCTGTCAGGCTGGTTGCCAATAGCCATTGCGGCCGTGGCGCCGCAAGTCAGCGGCCATGGTGATCGGTGCCAGGATGGGCCAGCGGTTGTGGCCCCGCGCACAGCGGCGGTGCCGGCCGCTGGTGAGGCAGGGCTGGATCGGGCAAGCTGCCTGGGCTGATTTCAGGGAGGAAATGCCATGTTCAGACTCTTGCTGCTGGTGAGCCTGCTGTCGCTTGCGGGGTGCGTCGACAATGATCCGCCACTCGACGAGGAGCGCCGCCTGCTGCTCAGTGGCGAAGATTTCGCCGCTTACGAGGCGCCACAGGAGGGGCGCTACCAGAAGGTGGTGACCTATGCCACGCGCACCATCGACCTTAATTTCGAAAGCCGTGGCAGCGACTGGTTTTACCTCTACACCGGCGTCTCGCTGTATCCACGTGCCGGCGATGCGCTGATGACCAGCTATGCCGAGACCTTCGGTGCGTCGTTTGGCCTGCGCGACAGCGGCCTGGTGCAACAGGATCTGCCGCTGGAAACCAGCCTGGCCAGCCGCGCCAGCCTCAAGCTGCTGGTTCAGGATGGCGAGCCGGTGGGCAATCTGTTCTATGCCACGGTCGGCAACAAGTCGATGTTTACCATCTTCACCGGCGTGTATTTCGAGCAGGCCGGGGACTTCGAGGCGTTCATCGCACCCAAGCTGCTGGCATTGCGCGAATACCAGCACGACGATCCCTTGCTGACCTGGGCGGGCAAAACACTCGGCTTTGGCGAGTGACGGGCACTTAGCCGAAGAACCAATAGCACACGGCAATCGCGGCGATGATCCCGGCCGCATCGGCGACCAGTGCACAGCCCACGGCATGGCGGGCGCGTTGCAGGCCGACCGCGCCGAAGTACACCGCCAGCACGTAGAAGGTGGTTTCGGTGCTGCCCTGTACCGTGGCAGCGATCAGCGCCGGGAAGCTGTCGACGCCGAAGTTCTCCATGGTTTCGATCAGCATTGCGCGCGCTGCGCCGCCGGAGAAGGGTTTGATCAGCGCGGTCGGCAGGGCGTCGACGAAGCGCGTATCCCAACCCAGCGTCTCGATCAGCCAGCGGATGCCGTCGAGGCCGAAATCCAGCGCGCCGGACGCGCGCAATACGCCAATGGCGCAAAGCATCGCGACCAGATACGGCAACAGGCTCTTGGCTACATCGAAACCTTCCTTGGCGCCGTCGATGAAGCTTTCGTACACCGGGACCTTGCGTAGCGCTCCGACCACGAGAAACAGCAGGACCAGGCCGAACAGGGTGAGATTGCCGAGCAACGAGGACAGCGCAGCCAGGGCGGTGGCGCTCATGCCGGCGAGCAGCGCCATGAAGCCGCCGAGCAGCAGCGCGGTAGGAATCAGGTAGGCCAGCACCACCGGATCCCACAGACGCAGACGCTGCATCGCCGCCACCGCCAGCAGACCAGCCAGGGTCGAGGCGCTGGTAGCCAGCAGAATCGGCAGAAACACCAGCGTCGGGTCTTCGGCCCCTTGCTGCACGCGGTACATGAAAATCGATACCGGGAGCAGGGTCAGCGAGGAGGTGTTGAGAACGAGGAACAGGATCTGCGCATTACTCGCCGTCGTCGCGCTCGGGTTGAGGTCCTGCAAGGCGCGCATGGCTTTCAGGCCGATGGGTGTGGCGGCGTTGTCCAGTCCCAGGCCATTGGCGGCGAAGTTCATGCTGATCAGCCCCAGCGCCGGGTGGCCGCGCGGCACTTCCGGCATCAGACGGGCGAACAGTGGTCCCAGCAGGCGCGCCAGCAAGTCCACGAGGCCGGCCTTCTCAGCAATGCGCAGCAGGCCCAGCCATAGCGTCAGGGTACCGAACAGCACCACCATCAGCTCCACCGAGAGCTTGGCCATGGCAAACAAGCTCTCGACCATGGCGCCGAACACGCTGGCATCGCCGCCAAGCAGCCAGCGCGCCAGTGCAGCGACGGCAGCCAGCAGAAAAAAGCTCAGCCACAGGCCATTGAGCATTGCGATCCCCCTTCGTTATGGCGGGGGATGATAACGTGCCGACGGTGACTTATGGGACAGGCTGCAAACTGCCGTCACTCAATACCAGTTGGCATCGGCGCGCAGCTGTTCCATCAGCATCTGCTGAATGTCTTCGTCGGGATCACCCAACCAGCGCAGGGTAGCGTGCTCGCTTGGCACGCGGTCTTCGGGCAGGCCGTCCGGCACCTGCACATAGAGCGCATAGGCATCGTCGTCCTCCCACTCGAAGGCGACATAGGCGCGCTGGCTGAAGCATCTTTGCGCTTCGCATACCTGGCCGACCAGGTAGCGATCGTTGTCGGCTTCCACTGCCTGCATGGGGGTAGACAGGCCGCTGAGATTGATCAGCCAGTCCGGCAGGCGCTCTTCATCTTTGACCAGGTCCTGCCAGGCTTCGCGGTAGTCGGCGTTGCTGCTCAGCAGCTCGCCCGGCTGGAAACTGGCGTCGCGGTCGGCGGCCTGAGCCGCCAGGGCGCCGCCCATCAGCAGGGCGGCAGCGATGGCGTGAATCGAATGCATTAACGACTCCTACATCTTCGGGCGGCGGCCCATGACGAACGAGACGATGAACAGCACCAGGAACACCACGAATAGAATCTTGGCGATACCTGCAGCGGTGCCGGCGATACCACCGAAGCCCAGTACAGCGGCGATGATGGCGATGATCAGGAAAGTGACTGCCCAACTAAGCATGGTGTTTCTCCTCGGTGGATCATGGGGAAGTGGCCCAGGCAGGCCAGAGGTCTTACGCGTTGCTCGGAACCGTTGGCTGGGGCACAGCGCCCGTGGGCAGCTCCAGTCCGGCGGTGTAGCGGCTGATGCACAGGGTCCGGCCAATCAGCAGGACGCTGGCGAACGTCAGACTGAGCAGAAGCAGCGAACTGGCCAGTACCAGAGCAACTATCCACATGGCGGTTCTCCTGTTGCGTTGGAGGCGGATGGCGCGCATTCCGTCTCTTCCTTTCTTGTATCGCGACCGGCGCCTGACCGGTCACCCAGCAAGGACATTGCAGCGCCCGTGCCAGACTTGTTCTTTCAATAAATTCCTTTGGAATCATCTAGTTATATTTATTTGATGGCGCATGATGGCGGGCATCCTGCCCGAATGCGGTTTTTTCTATCGTGCGTTTTGCCCGATAACTTGCAAAAGCTCGGGCGTTGCGAATGGCCAGAATGGTCGCCCGTCGACTGCGCAGTCGGTATACTCGCTGCGCCCGCGTACCATGCGGGTTCCGCGCCCAGAACAACAACCGCGCCGCGAGTCTCGAGCCGATGAACGACTACGAACAGGAAGACCCGATTCCCCAGGGCGACCTCGCCCTGCAGCTCACCGCGTTGCCGCGCGAGACCAATGGTTTCGGTGATATCTACGGCGGCTGGCTGGTGTCCCAGATGGACCTCGCCGGCACCGCGATGGCGAGCAAGGTCGCTGGTGGCCGCGTGGCAACCGTCGCCATCGATCGCATGGCCTTCTTGGTGCCGGTGGCGGTGGGTGCGCAACTGTCCTTCTACACCCAGGCGCTGGAGATCGGCCGCAGCTCGATCCAGATGATGGTCGAAGTGTGGAGCGACGATCCGCTGTCCAACGAATGGCGCAAGGTCACCGAGGCCGTGTTCGTGTTCGTCGCCATCGATGGCAGTGGTCGCACCCGTCCGGTACCGCCGCGCCGCGGCTGAGCGGGCATGCGCCATACAAGCGAATCGCAGTAACGAAAACGCCGGCATAAGCCGGCGTTTTGGTTTTGTCCTGGCAATCAGCCGCGGATGTTGTAGATGTCCTTCTCGTTGCTCTCCGCGTAGTCGTACAGGCGCTGCAGATAGGCTTTCTGATGCTCCCAGACCTTTGTCGCTGCCGGGTCGGCCGCGGCGCTGGCGTCCACCACTTCGGCCGCCACTTCCTTCAGGCGGGCCAGGACTTCATCCGGCAGGCGGCGTACTTCCACGCCATCGGCCTTGAGCTGTTCCATGGCTTCCATGTTCTTGGCGTTGTAGTCGTCGAGCATGTCGCCGTTGACGTCACGGGCGGCGGCACGAACGATGGCCTGCAGATCGGCCGGCAGGGTTTCCCAGGCCTTGAGGTTGACGTCCAGTTCGAACAGAACGCTCGGCTCCTGCCAGCCCGGGGTGTAGTAGTACTTGGCAGCCTTGTGCAGACCCAGGGCCAGGTCGTTGTATGGGCCGATCCACTCAGTGGCGTCGATGGCGCCGGTTTGCATGGCGGTGAAGATCTCACCGGCCGGCATGTTGACCACGGTGCCGCCCATCTTGGTCAGCACTTCGCCGCCCAGGCCGGGGGTGCGCATCTTCAGGCCCTTGAAGTCGTCGACCGAGTTGATTTCCTTGTTGAACCAGCCGGCGGTTTGTACGCCGGTGTTGCCGCAGGCCATCGGCAGCACGCCGAACGGCTTGTACACCTCTTCCCACAGCTGCTGACCGCCGCCGCGATGCAGCCAGGCGTTCATCTCCTGGGCATTCGGGCCGAACGGCGAGGCACAGAAGAACTGCGCCGCCGGGACCTTACCTTTCCAGTAGTACGGCGCGCCGTGACCCATCTCGGCGGTACCGCGGGAGACTGCATCGAACACTTCCAGTGCAGGTACCAGTTCGCCGGCCGCGTACACCTTGACCTTCAGGCGGCCGTTGCTCATTTCATCGACCAGCTTGGCGAAGCGTTCGGCCCCCACGCCGACGCCCGGGAAGTTTTTCGGCCACGAGGTGACCATCTTCCAGTTGAAGGTTTGGGCACTCGAACCCTCTTGAGGTGCTGCAGCGCTCTTGGCCTCTTCTTTACAGCCAGCCAGCGCGGTTGCTGCAAGGCCTACGCCCGCTGCGGCGAGTATGTCGCGACGTTTCATGCAATGCTCCTTTATTGTTGTATTGGTCTTACCACGGGATCGCCGGGGGTAGACCGGGCGTGAATAACATAGGGGTTCGTGACCTACAAGCCTAGCGACTGCGACTAAAGTTGTACGGGCATTGCTGCAATACCCTTTGCCTGCCTAGAATCGCCGGCCTGCGGCCCACAAGGCCGCTGGTGGCGTGATGTGCAGCCAACCGGTCGCTGTCTGCCTCCTACTCATAACGATAAGGACTCACTATGTCCGACAAGCCTTCATTTCCCCTCGCT
The DNA here is from genome assembly GCF_940789645.1 of Pseudomonas sp. Marseille-Q0931. Taxonomy (NCBI): domain Bacteria; kingdom Pseudomonadati; phylum Pseudomonadota; class Gammaproteobacteria; order Pseudomonadales; family Pseudomonadaceae; genus Pseudomonas; species Pseudomonas sp. Marseille-Q0931. The sequence goes on from NZ_CALNWT010000008.1 coordinate 107,167, forward strand.
ATTACAAATTTAATCGATGCGCTCAACAGCTGGTTCGGCAAGGCCTGCGCATGGCTGACCGTATTTCTGGTGATCGGTACCGCCATCGTCGTGGTCCTGCGATACGGCTTCGGTATCGGCGCGACAGCTCTGCAGGAGGCAGTTCTATACGCTCACGCGCTGGTGTTCATGGGGGCCGCAGCCTGGGTGCTGCAGCGTAACGGCCATGTGCGTGTCGACATTTTCTACCAGAAGTTCAGCGGCCGCCGCCAGGCGCTGGTGGAGGTCTTCGGCAACCTGCTGTTCCTGCTGCCGGTGGCGCTGTTCCTCGGCTGGGCCAGCTGGGATTACGTCAGCAACTCCTGGGCGACGCTCGAAGCCTCCAGCGAGTCAGGCGGGCTGAAGTTCGTCTATCTGCAGAAAAGCATCATCCTGGTACTGGTCGTCAGCCTGGTACTGCAGGGTATTTCCAACCTGATCAAGGCGCTCTACATCCTCAGCGGTCGCCTGCCGGCTCCGGAGGTGAAACATGGCTGAGTTGATGGCGATTCTGCTGTTCGTCAGTATTTGCGTGGCCTTGATGGGCGGCTTCCCGGTGGCGTTCACCCTGGCCGGCGTTTCCCTGCTGTTCGCCGGTATCGGCGTGCTTACCGGCACCTTCGACCCGGGGTATCTGAGCGCCCTGCCGAACCGCCTGTTCGGCATCATGAACAACCAGACCATGCTCGCCGTGCCGCTGTTCGTGTTCATGGGGGTGATGCTGGAACGCTCGCGGGTGGCTGAAGATCTACTCGAGTCCATGTCGCGCCTGTTCGGTACCCTGCGCGGCGGTCTGGCGATTTCCGTGTGTGTGGTCGGCGCGTTGCTGGCGGCTTCTACCGGTATCGTCGGTGCCACTGTGGTGACCATGGGTCTGCTGGCGCTGCCGACCATGCTGCGCCGCGGCTACGACCCGGCCATCTCCACCGGCACCCTGGCGGCGACCGGTACCCTGGGGCAGATCATTCCGCCGTCCATCGTACTGGTACTGCTGGGTGACGTGATGTCCAGCGCCTATCAGCAGGCGCAGCTGAAGATGGGCATCTTCTCGCCGAAGACCGTCTCGGTCGGTGACCTGTTCGTCGGTGCGTTGCTGCCCGGCCTGCTGCTGGTCGGCCTGTACATCCTCTACATCATCGCCACTGCGATCCTCCAGCCGAAGAAACTGCCGGCGCTGCCGCAGGAAGAACTCGGCCCCATCGAATGGGGCAAGCTGGTCAAGGCACTGGTGCCGCCGCTGATCCTGATCGGCGCGGTGCTGGGCTCGATCCTCGCTGGCTACGCCACACCCACCGAAGCCGCTGCATTGGGCGCCGTGGGCGCGATGTTGCTGGCCTTCAGCAAGGGCAAGCTGAACTTCGGCCAGCTCAAGGAAGTGGCCTATGGCACCACTGAAATCAGTGCCATGGTCTTCATGATCCTGATTGGCGCTTCGCTGTTCTCCCTGGTGTTCCGTGGCTTTGGCGGCGAGGTGCTGATCGAGGACGTGTTCGCGCAACTGCCAGGCGGCGTGCTCGGCGCGTTCTTCCTGGTGATGGTGGTGATCTTCCTGCTCGGCTTCATCCTCGACTTCATCGAGATCACCTTCGTGGTGGTGCCGATCGTCGGGCCGGTGCTGCTGGCCATGGGGCTCGACCCGATCTGGCTGGGCGTGATGATCGCGCTGAACCTGCAGACGTCCTTCCTTACGCCGCCGTTCGGCTTCGCGCTGTTCTATCTGCGTGGCGTGACGCCGCCGAGCATCGCCACCAGCACCATCTACAAGGGTGTGGTGCCGTTCATCCTGATCCAGATTATGCTGCTGGTGATCGCCTACATCTTCCCGGGCCTGATCACCTGGTTGCCGGAACAGGTCTACGGCAAGTAGGTCATAGCTTGCAGTCAGCTGACGCCCGTCCCAGTGACGGGCGTTTTGCTTCTTGCGTGTCACACTATCGTTCATCTATCCCAACGAGAGGTCGTCATGAGCAGCGCCCAAGTCGAACGCGTGGAACTGGATCAACTGACCTGCTGGCGAATCCGCGCTGCCGGCAGCGAGCTGCTGGTGGCTCAGCAGGGTGCGCAGATTCTCGGTTACCAGCAGGGCGAGCAGCCGCCGCTGATCTGGCTGAGCCCGGACGCGGCCTATCAGCGCGGCCAGAGCGTGCGCGGTGGTGTACCGCTGTGCTGGCCCTGGTTCGGCGATCTGCGGCGCAACCCGCAGGCGGTGCAGGCGCATTATCAGCTGGAGCAGGCGCCGGCCCACGGCCTGGTGCGCACGCTTGACTGGGAGTTGCTGAGCATCGATGAGGAGGACGCCGCCGTCACCCTGCGTTTTGCCTACGACACTCGCAACCAGCCGCTGGAGGGTTGGCCGCGGGATGTCGGCCTGACCTTCGTCGTACGTGTGGCGCAGGACCTCGGCATGAGCCTGGAGACCCACAATCGCGGTACGGAACCGCTGACCCTGAGCCAGGCGCTACACAGCTACTTCGCCGTCAGCGACGTGCGTCAGGTCAGCGTCGAGGGGCTCCAGAGCTGTCGCTATATCGACACCCTGCAGGACTGGCAGGAGCTGCGTCAGCAGGACGCCCCGCTGTTCGACGCGGAGACCGATCGCATCTATCTCGATACCGCCGCGCGGCTGAGCATCGTCGACCCGGGCTGGCGGCGGCGCATCCATCTGGACACCCGCGGCTCACGCTCGGCCGTGCTGTGGAATCCCTGGATCGACAAGGCCAGGCGCCTGTCGCAGTTTCCCGATGACGCCTGGCAGGACATGCTCTGCATCGAGACGGCCAACGTGCTGGAGGACGTCGTGCAGCTGAAAGCCGATGAGCGCCATAGACTTGAGCTGCGTCTGTCCAGCGAGCCCAGCGACTAGCCCGTGGCACCGGCCCGGCGCAGGTAGACGGTAGGACGGGCTACGGGCCTGTGCTGCCGTCATCAGTGTCGTGGCTGTGTTTAAAGGTCTTCGTCGGTCACCAGGCGCACTTCGCCCGCTTCCATGGCGTAGGCAGCGTCGGCCAGGTCATTGCTGATCTTCTCGACCTTCAGTTCGCCGCTGACCCACAGCGGCGCGTAGATGTCCTCGAGCGGGATACCCTTCGGGTAGCGCACCAGCACCAGCTGATTGGGCGGTGGTGGCGGCACGTGGATGCAGGCGCCCGGATAAGGCACCAGGAAGAACAGGGTGCTGTTACCTTTCTCGTCGTTTTCCAGCGGCACCGGATAACCGCCCAGGCGGATCGCCTTGCCGTCGAGCTCGGCCACGGTCCTGGTGGAATACATCACCGCTGGCAGGTCCTGGTCCTGCTGGCGCAGGCCGTCCTCGCTGTAGAAGGTGCTGTCGCCTTCGGGGCTGTCGTGGCTGATCTCGGGCATCTCCTCGAGGGCCTTGCGGTCCTCGGGTGGCATCAGGTCGAGCCAGTCGGTTTCCGGTAGTTCGGCGTGGGCCAGGCCGGTAAGCAGTAGCAGGGCGAACAGCAGGTGGTGCATGGAATCAGGCATCTCGTGGCGGCGTGAATGAGAAGCCGAGGGACCAGGCGTCCATCGGCTCCTTGAAGAAGGGCCTCAGCTCTTCTTGATCGCGCCGTAGATTACCAGCAGAACGATGGCGCCGATCACTGCGCCGATAAAACCGGCGGCCTCCCCGGCTTCATAGATGCCCAGCGCCTGGCCGCCGTAGGTAGCGGCGATGGAGCCGCCGATGCCGAGCAGGATGGTCATGATCCAGCCCATGCTGTCATCGCCGGGTTTGAGGAAGCGTGCGACCAGACCGACGATCAGGCCAATTAAAATGGTGCCGATAATGCCCATTGGCGTGTCTCCTTGATGAGTGCCGCTTGTGCGGCAGGCTCGGTATCGGACAGGTGGATGGGCTGTCAGTTCGTCTCGTCGGGCGGCAGGACGCCGTAGCGACGGTAGATCAGCGCAATTTCACCCTCTGCACGCATGCGCTCGAGTTCGGCACCGAGGCGGTCGTACAGCTCACGCCGATCGCTCTGGTAGCGCTTGAGCGAGGCACCGAAGTGGTTGCCCAGCACCTGCCGGTGGGCGTAGTGCGCGTAGCTGTAGTCGCGAAAGCCCATTGCCTGGAGCTGCGCTTCCATCGGCGCAACGTCGAGAACCGCAATGGTGTCGAGCCGTCCGGCGCGGAACATGGCTACCAGCTGCGCATCGTCGCTGGCGAACACGCGGTTCAGCAGATCATCGCTGTCGAAGGGCTCGAAGTAGGCCGTGCCGCGCTTCACACCCAGGGACAGCCGGTAGAGATCTTCGTAGCGGCTCAATCTGCCCTCTTCGCCGGGGCGCGTGACGAAGCGGATATTGAGCTGCTGGTTGCCGATGCTGGGCAGAAAATGGATGTATTCGCGGCGCTGCTCGGTGAGCAGCACGCGTGGCACCAGGTCGACCCGCCCCGAGCGCAGGTCTTCAAGGCTGCGCAGAAAGGGCGCTTCGCGCCAGTGCAGGTCGATCCCGAGGCGCTGTGCGGCGGTCTCCAGCACGCTGATCAGCGGGCCGCTGGGAAGGCCATCGACGGCGTGCATCTCCGGCGGCCGCTCGCGGAAATCGACGCGCAGCACATCGTCGTCGCCAACGCAGGTCAGTGCGAACAACAGGGGCAGCAGGGAAAGGAGACGCTTCATGGAGGAGGCTCTTGAACGACCGCCGTCGTTCAAGAGTTTAGCTGCGAATCGCCCGATCAGTCTGCAGCGATCAGCGCCTGCACGGCGGCGATAGCGGTATCGAGGCGGGCGCGGTCGGCACTGCGCAGGGTGGCGTGGCCAACCTTGCGCCCGGCCTTGAAGGCCTTGCCGTAGTGGTGCAGATGGCAATCGGCGACGCTGATCACCTTGTCCACCGGCGGCACTTCACCGATGAAGTTGAGCATCGCGCTTTCGCCCACCTTGGCGGTGGAGCCCAGCGGCAGGCCGGCGACAGCGCGCAGGTGGTTTTCGAACTGGCTGCACTCGGCGCCTTCGATGGTCCAGTGCCCGGAGTTGTGCACGCGCGGGGCGATCTCGTTGGCCTTGAGCCCGCCGTCCACCTCGAAGAACTCGAAGGCCAGCACGCCGACGTAGTCGAGTCTGTCCAGTACGCGACCGACGTAGTCTTCGGCCAGCGCCTGCAGCGGGTGAGCGGTGCTGGCGATGGACAGGGCGAGAATGCCGCTGTCGTGGGTGTTGTGCACCAGCGGGTAGAAGCGGGTTTCACCGTCGCGGGCACGCACGGCGATCAGCGACACCTCGCCGGTGAAGGGCACGAAACCTTCGAGGATGCACGGCACGCTGCCCAGTTCGGCGAAGGCGCCGGTGACGTCTTCCGGCTTGCGCAGAACCTTCTGGCCCTTGCCGTCGTAGCCCAGGGTGCGGGTCTTCATCACCGCCGGCAGGCCGATGCTGGCCACGGCGGCGTCGAGGTCGGCCTGCGACTGGATGTCGGCGAACTCCGGCGTGGGGATGCCCAGTTCGCGGAACATGGACTTCTCGAACCAGCGGTCACGGGCGATGCGCAGCGCTTCTGCACCCGGATAGACCGGTACGAACTGCGAGAGGAAGGCCACGGTTTCCGCCGGCACGCTCTCGAATTCGAAGGTGACCAGGTCGACCTCGTCGGCCAGCTGGCGCAGGTGATCCTGATCGCCATAATCGGCGCGGATATGCTCACCAAGCGCCTGGGCGCAGGCGTCCGGCGCCGGGTCGAGGAAGGCGAAGTCCATGCCCAGCGGAGTGCCCGCCAGGGCCATCATGCGGCCCAGCTGGCCGCCACCGATCACGCCGATCTTCATTACTGCGCCCTCGGGTCCGGGTTTTCCAGCACGGTGTTGGTCTGCTCGTCGCGGAACTGCTTCAGCGCCGCGTGGAACTGCGGGTGCTGGTGGCCGAGGATGCTGGCGGCGAGCAGGGCCGCGTTGACCGCACCGGCCTTGCCGATGGCCAGGGTGGCGACCGGGATGCCGGCCGGCATCTGCACGATCGACAGCAGCGAGTCGACGCCCGAGAGCATGGACGACTGCACCGGCACGCCGAGCACCGGCAGGTGAGTCTTGGCTGCGCACATGCCCGGCAGGTGAGCGGCGCCACCGGCACCGGCGATGATCACCTGGATACCGCGGGCCTCGGCCTCTTCGGCGTACTGGAACAGCAGATCCGGGGTGCGGTGGGCGGAGACCACCTTGACCTCGTGGGGAATGCTCAGCTTGTCCAGCATCTCGGCGGTGTGGCTAAGGGTGGACCAGTCGGACTTGGAGCCCATGATCACGCCAACCAGTGCGCTCATCAAAGTGCCTCTTCTCTCGGGCGCCTCGCGGCGCGTCAAAAACCAACAAGCCACGCGGGCGGGCCAGCGTGGCTTGTCATGATTCGTTGTAGCCGGGCGCTGCCGGCCGAAGGCCGCGCAGTATAACGCAAAGCCGCCGTCGTCGGGCAGTGGCGACGACCGTTTGTCATGCTGGCCGTGGCCATGCGGAAAAAGCGCCTAAACCTTGCTCTGGAGCAATGCCGGCGTGGGCTGCGCGCGCACACTGGCCAGACACTCGCATGGAAGAGGAACAGCCTATGAACCAGACCATGAAAGCCGCAGTCGTCCATGCCTTCGGGCAGCCGCTGCGTATCGAGGAAGTAAAGACACCACTGCCCGGCCCGGGGCAGATTCTGGTGAAGATCGAAGCGTCGGGTGTATGTCACACCGACCTGCACGCAGCCGAAGGCGACTGGCCGGTGAAGCCGAGCCTGCCGTTCATTCCCGGCCACGAAGGCGTCGGCTACGTGGCAGCGGTCGGCAGCGGTGTGACCCGGGTGAAGGAAGGCGACCGCGTCGGCGTGCCCTGGCTGTACACCGCCTGCGGCTGCTGCGAACACTGCCTGACCGGCTGGGAGACGCTCTGCGAGAGTCAGCAGAACACCGGCTATTCGATCAACGGCGGTTACGCCGAATACGTGCTGGCTGATCCGAACTACGTCGGCATCCTGCCGAAAAGCGTCGATTTCCTGGAAATCGCGCCGATCCTTTGCGCAGGCGTGACGGTGTACAAGGGCCTCAAGGAAACCAAGGCGCGCCCCGGCCAGTGGGTGGCGATCTCCGGTATTGGCGGTCTCGGCCACGTCGCCGTGCAGTATGCGCGTGCCATGGGCCTGCACGTGGTCGCGGTGGATGTGGACGATGCCAAGCTGGAGCTGGCGCGCAAGCTCGGCGCCAGCCTGACCATCAACGCCCGCAAGGAAAATCCGGCCGAGGTGGTGCAGCGCGATATCGGCGGCGCCCACGGCGTGCTGGTCACCGCGGTGTCCAACGCTGCCTTCGGCCAGGCCATCGGCATGGCGCGCCGGCACGGTACGGTGGCGCTGGTCGGCCTGCCGCCGGGTGACTTCCCCACGCCGATCTTCGACGTTGTGCTCAAGGCCATCAGCATCACCGGCTCCATCGTCGGCACCCGTGCCGATCTGCAGGAGGCGCTGGACTTCGCCGGTGAGGGTTTGGTCAAGGCCACGGTGAGCAGCGACAGCCTGGACAACATCAACGGCATCTTCGAGCAGATGCGCGGCGGACAGATCGAGGGGCGGGTGGTACTGCAGTTCTGAGCCGCGAAGGCGCTGGACGGGCCATTTTCCTACAGCGCGGACGCGCAAGGGCGCACAGATTGCCGCCAGGCGGCTGGCTATACTGTGCGCCCTTCATCCGTACAAGGACGTGCCCAATGAAAGCCTATCTTCCGTTTTTTGCCCTCTCCCTGCTGTCCCTCCAGGTTTCGGCCATCGAGCTGGCCAAGCATCCGCAGGTATTCGACGCCGGCCAGGGCGTGAGCCTGGCGCTGGCTCCCTCTGCCGACGGCAAGCAGGCTCTGGTGCAGGTACGTGGTATCAACCACCCGCTCGACGAGGTGGTTTTTCTCACCGAGGTGCGCGAGCTGGGCAACGAGCAGCGCGATTATGGCGTCCGTCTCGATGGTCGTGACTACAACCTGCTGAACAAGCGCCGTGCCTGGGGTGGCGAGAGCTACCAGCTCAACCTGCCCAATACCCAGGGCTTCGAACTCAGCTACAGCGAGGACAAGACCAAAGCGCTCAAGCCCAAGGACCTCCTCGCCCTCTATGAGAAGCAGGAAAAGGACGGCGTTCAGGCGCGCCTCGCGGCCTTCGATCGCAAGCAGCGTCTGGCCGACTACAGCGCCCGCCTGCAGGAGATGGATAGCGAAGCTTCCAGGGCCTGCGGCACGCCGCTGACGACCCAGGTCGACTGGAGCTCGATCAGCGACGAGCAACTGATCAAGCTCAGCGTGCCGAGCTTCTGTGGCGAGGTGGTCAACCAGATGGCCTACCTGTGCGGCAGGGATGATCGCTACAAGACCGAAGCCAAAACCCTCAAGGGCGTCGACTGCCGCTTCGGCGAGGCGATGAAGCTGCGTGAGCAGGACGGCCAACTGCAGTTCACCACTCATCCGGATGAAGCCAACCAGGGCGACTTCATCAACGCCATCCTGCGTAACCGCTGACAGCGATCCCCGCCTTCGGGCGGGGCATCAGCCTTCGCTGTCGAGCAGCTCGAACGCGGTCAGGCGATCGATCCCCTTGCCCATGAACAGGTTGAAGGGCCGCCCGGCCTCCACGGCCATGTGGGTGCAATCGTCGTAATAACGGTCCCCCAGCAGCGTGCGTTGCCCGAGCAGAAAGTGTTTGCCCATGCTGCCGATCTCGAACACCAGTTTCTTGATGGGGGACGTAAGGTGGTCATCGTTATCGATGATCACCTCTATCTGTCTTTCGTCGACGGCCTTTTGCAACTCCGGATCGCTGAAGCGCAGCCTGGCCGGCGTGCGTTCGTTTTCCCTGTCCAGGTAGAGTTGGCCCAAGCTGCCCGCCTGGTCTTCGTCGCCCCGGTTTCGAACTCGTTGAAAGCTCAGCGGTGGCAGTTGCTCATTCAGCTTCACCTCGATACGGCAGAACACTTCCTCCAGTGAGGACGGCCTGTTGAACGCATTGCCGTTCTCCCGCTTGACCAGAAACGGTCGACCATGGGCGACGAACGAGGTACGCAGCGGCGTCGGCAAGTCGTCCTCAATACCGGTGATTTCGAGTGTGGCCGGCCAGTGTTCCCTGGCTTGCACGATCGGCGTGAAGCGTTCGGTCAGGGCTTCACGTTGTGTGGCGTCCAATGGCTTGGATTGCAGCCGGACCCTAAGCGCCTGCTCATCACCATCGACCAGGGTGTAACGCAGATGACCCGGGAGATAGCCGAGCGCCTGAAACTGCTGCTGCAGGCTTTCAAGATAGGAGCCGTCAATGCCGGCGCCCTGGCGAATGGACTCGTCAAAACGCAATTCGACCTGGGGCTCCTGCCCGCACGCGGCGAGTAGCAGGCAAGCGGGTAAAAAGGCGGTACGGAGCGAGTTTCGCATGAGGTTCATCCTTGAAAACGGCCACGGACTCTAGCACGCGCAACCTTTATTGACCTTGCGCGAGTACACGACGTGGGCCTGAATGCCTCTCAACGCGAAAAGCGCGAGGCATGCTTCTTGCGTTCTTTTCTCCCTCCTGCACCGACGGAATGCATCATGCTGCACGCTTCGCTGACCACCTTGCACGTGGTTTCCCTGATCCTGCAACGCTTCGCCGAGCAGCCCGAGTTGCGCCCGCAATTGCTGGCCGGGAGCGGGATTGGTGCGGCCGACCTGGACAATGCCGATGCGCGCATCACCCGGGTGCAGGAACTGCAGGTGTGCGCCAATGCCCTGGCCCTGCGTGCCGACCTGGGCCTCGAGTTGGGGCGCAGCCTGCATGTTTCCTCCTATGGGCTGCTCGGTTACGCCGCGCTCTCGGCTGCCACCTTTGGTGACGCCTGGCGCCTGCTGCTGCAGTACCCAGCACTGCTCGGCACCTATTTTCGGCTCGACCTGCAGGTGGAAGGCGAACTGGCCTGGATCAGCGCCAGCGGCTATCGCCATGCCGAGGCGCTGGAAGTGTTCAACGTGGAGATGTGTCTGGCCTCGCTGAAGCTGATCGGCGACGAGTTGCTGCATCAGCCGCTGCCGCTGGCGTGCGCCGAGTTCGGCCATGCCAGGCCGCGCTACGTGAAGCGCTATGCACACAGCTTTGCCTGTACGCTGCGCTTCGCGGCGCCGCGCAATGCCTTCGCCTTTCCCGCCGAGCTGCTGGAGCGCCGCCTGCCGCTGGCGGACAGCGTCACCCATGGCGATATGGTCGAGCGCTGCCGGCGCCTGAACGTCGAGTTCGGCTGCCGTCAGGCCTGGCTGGAGCGGGTGCGCCAACTGCTCGCCGCGCAACTGGCCGAGCCGCCGGGGCTGGAGAACCTGGCGCAGCAGATGCACTGCTCGCCGCGCACCCTGCGCCGTCACCTGCAGGAACTGGGCACCAGTTACCAGGGCCAGCTTGACGAGCTGCGCTTCGAACGCGCCAAGGCGCTGCTCAATGAGGAGCAATGGCCGGTGTACCGCATCGCCGAAGCGCTCGGTTTCAGCGAGACCGCCAGCTTCCGTCATGCCTTCCAGCGCTGGAGTGGAGTGGCGCCGAGTCGCTTTCGAGCGTAGCGCGGATGCAATCCGGGAATGCCCGGCGCCTTTCCCGATGGCATTAGGGCCACCAGCAGTCTCGTGGGAGCGGCTTCAGCCGCGATAAAGGCTCGCCGCTGAAGCGCCTCCCACGCCGCCGCCGGACATGGGATGTGCGCCACTGCAATCTGGCCATTTCGATCCCCTTTTGGCCGTTGCCAGCGTTCTCGATGCTGGCCGAGCAGGCGAACAATACAGGCACAACAACGATGCCTGGAGCGCCTTGCATGCTCACCTACTACAGTGACGACCACCACCTGCACCACGGCAAATGCGAGCTGATCGACGGGCAGCTGATGCCCTGTTTCGAGAAGCCGCAGCGCGCCGACCACATCCTCGCCCGCGTGCGGAATCGCCAGCTCGGCGAGGTTCGCGCGCCGAAGGATTTCGGCCTGGCGCCCATCGAGCGCATCCACAGCAAGGCCTATCTGGATTTCTTCCGGGGCGCCTGGGCGCGCTGGCAGGCGCAGGGCGGCAAGGGCGACCTGCTGCCGTTTACCTGGCCGGCGCGCACCCTGCGGCCGATGATTCCCAACGACCTGCACGGCCAGCTCGGCTACTACAGCTTCGACGGTGGCGCGCCGATCACCGCCGGCACCTGGCAGGCCGCCTACAGCGCCGCGCAGGTGGCGCTCAGCGCCCAAGCCGAGATCGCCAACGGCGCCCACAGCGCTTTTGCCCTGTGCCGTCCGCCAGGCCACCACGCCGCCGGCGACGTGATGGGGGGCTACTGCTACCTGAACAACGCCGCCATCGCCGCCCAGGCCTTTGTCGATCAGGGCCGCAAGAAGGTCGCGATCCTCGACGTCGACTACCACCACGGCAACGGTACTCAAGACATCTTCTACCAGCGCAGCGACGTGCTGTTCGCCTCGATCCACGGCGACCCGGCCGAGGAGTTCCCGTTCTTCCTCGGTTATGCCGACGAACTGGGCGAGGGTGCAGGCGAGGGCTACAACTTCAATTACCCGTTGCCCATGGGCAGCTCCTGGGAGACCTGGAGTGCGGCGCTGGAGCAGGCCTGCCAGCGCATCGCCGAATACGGCGCCGAGGTGCTGGTGGTGTCGCTGGGCGTGGACACCTACATGGAAGACCCGATTTCGCAGTTCAAGCTCGACAGCCCGGACTACCTGGCCATGGGCCGGCGCATCGCCGCGCTGGGGTTGCCGACACTATTCATCATGGAAGGCGGCTACGCGGTGGAGGCCATCGGCATCAACGCGGTCAACGTACTGGAAGGGTTCGAGGGCGCCTGACTGGCGCCTTAATCAGTGATCAGGAATCTGCCAAACAATAACGACACTTCAGGGGTGACATACACGATGAAAGCCATCAAACAGATGCTCGGCGCCGCCCTGTGCGGCGCCACCCTGCTCAGCAGTGCGGTGCAGGCCAAGGAGCTGCGCGTGTACAACTGGGCGGACTACATCCTGCCGTCCGTGCCCAAGGACTTCCAGAATGAGTCCGGCATCCAGATCACCTGGGACACCTTCGAGACCAACGAGGCGCTGGAGGCCAAGCTGCTCACCGGCAACTCCGGCTATGACCTGGTGATCCCGTCCAACCAGTTCCTCGAAACCCAGATCAAGGCCGGCGTGTTCGCCCCGCTGGACAAGTCGAAGATCCCCAACTGGAAGAACCTCGACCCGGTGTTGCTCGGCCTGCTGGAGAAGAACGACCCGGGCAACCAGTACGGCGTGCCCTACATGTACGGCACCGTGCTGATCGGCTACAACCCGGACAAGGTCAAGGCCGCGCTCGGTGACGATGCGCCGGTCAACAGCTGGGATCTGGTGTTCAAGCCCGAGTACATGGAGAAGCTGAAGTCCTGCGGCGTGGCCATGCTCGACTCGCCTACCGAGATCATCCCCATCGCCCTGCACTACATGGGCCTCGACCCCAACAGCAGCAACCCGGCCGACTACGACAAGGTCACCGAGCTGCTGCTGAAAGTGCGCCCGTACGTGACCTACTTTCATTCGGCCAAGTACATGACCGACATCGCCAACGGCGATATCTGCGTGGCTGTCGGCTATTCCGGCAGCTTCTACCAGTTCGCCAACCGCGCCAAGGAAGCCGGCAACGGCGTGACGATCAACTGGCGCCTGCCCAAGGAGGGTGCGCCGATCTGGTTCGACACCTGGGCCATCCCCAAGAGTGCACACAATGCCGACGAAGCCCACGCCTTCATCAACCACCTGCTCGAACCTAAGGTGATCGCGCCGATCAGCGACTTCCTCGGCTACCCCAACCCCAACGTGCCGGGCATGGAACTGGTGGGCGCGGAAATCGCCGCCGACCACGACCTGACGCCGACAGCGGAAATGCAGAAGTCGCTGTACGTGGTGCAGCCGCTGCCGCAGAAGATCGAGCGCGTGCGTACGCGGGCGTGGACCTCGATCAAGTCGGGTAAGTGATCCACTAAAAGCTCGCGGCTAAAGCCCCTCCCACAGAGTGCGTCGCTTTTGTGGAAGGGGCTTTACCGAGGTGCCCACGTCTAAGTGGGCAACTGCGTTTGCGCCGCTCCGCGTCACATCTGGTGACGCTGACGACTGTGACGATCGTGATGGACGCAGAGCGTCCTGGGCTGCGTTGCCCCGCGGGGCGTGGCAACGATCAAACGGCGGGTAGCGGCCTACACTCAACAAGCACAATAAAAACCGAGGTTTCCCCATGCGCGTTTTTCACTTCAAGACCCTGACGCTCAGCGTCGCCCTCGCCCTCGCCGTCGGCAGCAATGCCGTGCTGGCCGCCAGCCTGGAAGGTGGTGCGGTCGCCGCTCCGGATCAGTACGCCGCCAAGGTCGCCGCCCAGGTGCTAGAGAAAGGTGGCAACGCGGTGGACGCCGCCGTCGCCACCGCCTTCACCCTGGCCGTCACCTACCCCGAAGCCGGCAACATCGGTGGCGGAGGCTTCATGACCCTGTTCATGGACGGCAAGCCGTACTTCCTCGACTACCGGGAAACTGCGCCCAAGGCGGCGACCAAGACCATGTATCTGGACGACAAGGGCGAGGTGATCGAGAACCTCAGCCTGGTCGGCGCCAAGGCGGCCGGCGTGCCCGGCACGGTGATGGGTCTGTGGGAGGCGCACAAGCGCTTCGGCAAACTGCCATGGAGCGAGCTGATCACCCCCGCCATCGGCTACGCGAACGAGGGTTTCAAGGTCGCCGACCAGCAGTTCCAGTACCGCGAAGACGCCATCGGCCTGTTCAACGGCCAGACCAACTTCACCGACTACTTCGACACCATGCGCCCGGGCGAGGTATTCAAGCAGCCGCAGATGGCAGAGACCCTGGAACGTATCGCCGCCAATGGGCCGGACGAGTTCTACAAGGGCAAGACCGCCGACCTGCTGGTCGCCCAGATGCAGCGTGACGGCGGGCTGATCAGTAAAGAGGATCTGGCCGACTACCGCGCCAAGTGGCGCGAGCCGATGCGCGTCGACTGGCAGGGCAACACTCTCTACACCGCGCCGCTGCCCAGCTCCGGTGGCATCGCCCTGGCCCAGCTGATCGGCATCAAGGAACAGCGCGCCGCCGACTTCAAGGGCGTCGAGCTGAACTCCGCGCGTTACATTCATCTCCTGGCCGAGATCGAAAAACGCGTATTCGCCGACCGCGCCGACTATCTGGGTGACCCGGATTTCTCCGACGTTCCGGTCGACAAGTTGGTCGATGCCGAGTACCTCAAGCGCCGCGCCAGCGAGGTCAACCCGACGGCTATCTCGCCGACCGAGCAGGTACGCCCAGGGCTGGAACCGCACCAGACCACACACTTCTCCATCGTCGATGCCGACGGCAACGCAGTCAGCAATACCTACACGCTGAATTGGGATTTCGGTAGTGGCGTGGTGGTCGAAGGGGCGGGTTTCCTGCTCAACGACGAGATGGACGACTTCAGCGCCAAGCCCGGCGTGGCCAACGCCTTTGGTGTGGTGGGCAGTGATGCCAACGCCATCGAACCGGGCAAGCGCATGTTGTCCTCGATGAGCCCGAGCATCGTTACCCGTGACGGCAAGGTCAGCCTGGTGCTGGGTACGCCTGGCGGTTCGAGGATCTTCACCTCGATCTTCCAGGTGCTCAACAACGTCTACGATTTCAAACTGCCCCTGGAAAAGGCCGTCGCCGCCCAGCGCGTCCACCATCAACTGCTGCCCAAGGACACCATCTACTACGACGCCTACGCGCCGCTCACTGGCAAGGTCGCCGACGAGCTCAAGGCCATGGGCTACGTGCTCGAGGACCAGGGCTGGAACATGGGCGACATCCAGGCCATCCGTGTTGACGGGCGTACCCTGGAAACCGCCTCCGACCCGCGCGGTCGTGGCGTGGGCCTGGTGGTGAGGCCCTAAGTCAGAGGCATCGCGCCGATCAGTGCTTTTCTCGGCTACCCAACGTACCGGGCATGCAGCTGGTGGGCGCAGCCGCTGGCCGCAGAAGATCGAACGCGTGCGTAAGCGGGCGTGGACGCCGATCAAGTCGGGTAAGTGATTCATCACCAGCCGCTACTACAGGTTTTGCAGTTTTCTGTAGGAGCGGCTTCAGCCGCGAATGTCTTTGTCCTGCTAAAGCCGGCGCGGCAGGGCACCCTACCCGAAAGCTCAGCCCCCCACTTCCCCCGTCTCCAGCTTGCGCCACAGCAAACGCACCGCCGCCTTGCGCACCAGGGCGCAGCGGTACAGGCGGATTTCCAGCGGGATCTGCCACTGCTCTGCGCCACAGATGGCCAGTTCGCCGCGGGCCAGTTCCGCAGTCACCGATAGCCGTGGCACCCAGGCCACGCCCATGCCCTGCAGCGCCATGCTCTTGAGGCTGTCGGCCATGGCGGTTTCGTACACGGTGGTCGAGCGCAGCGCGCGCTGGCGCAGCAGCAGGTTGACCGAGCGACCGAGAAAGGCGCCGGCGCTGTAGGCCAGCAGCGGTACGCTCTGGCCTGCGTCGAGGTCGTACAGCGGCGTGCCGGACTCGCTCACCGCGCATACCGGCAGCATCGAGGTCGCACCCAGGTGCAGTGAGGGGAAGATCGCCGGGTCCATCTGCAGCGCCGCGTCGGGGTCGTAGTAGGCGAGGATCAGGTCACAGGCGCCCTCGCGCAGCGAGTGCACCGCCTCGCCGACGTTGGTGGCCACCAGGCGGGTGTTGAGCGGCAGGCCATCGCGGCGCAGGCCGGCAATCCATTGCGGGAAGAAACCGAGGGTCAGCGAGTGCGCCGCTGCGATCTGCAGGACTTCACCGCGCTGCCCGTCCAGGTGGTGCAGGTGGCGGATGACTTCGCCAAGCTGCTCCACCAGGCTGCGCGCGGTGACCAGAAACAGGCGGCCGGCCTCGGTCAGCTCGATGGGGGTGCAGGAGCGGTCGACAAGGGTCAGGCCGAGCATCGCCTCCAGGCTGCGGATGCGCCGGCTGAACGCCGGCTGGGTGACGAAGCGCTTCTCGGCGGCCTGGGAGAAGCTGCGTGTGGCGGCGAGAACGATGAAGTCGTCCAGCCATTTGGTTTCCAGGTTCATCGAGTCTCCGTAGCCCGGATGCAATCCGGGGTTGGCCTGTCACGTTGCCCCGGATTGCATCCGGGCTACGCACTATAGGCAGGGCGCGAATCGTGGGAGGCTTCAGCCGCGACCGCTCGCGGCTGAAGCCACTCTAACGGCGATGGTGCACGCCGCAACAGCGTCCGGCGTCACACGAACATTATGCCGATTGTGCATAGGGCAGCAAGCAACGGCATTGGTAGCGAGACGGTAAGAGCCCATATTCTATGGGCATCGCGGCGTTCGCCGTATCTCCCGAGAGTCATCTCCATCATGTCCTCTGCTGCATCTGTTCGCGTCGAAAAAGACCTGCTCGGCACCCTCGAAGTCCCCGCTGAAGCCTATTACGGCATCCAGACCCTGCGCGCCGTGCAGAACTTCCGCCTGTCCGGCGTGCCGCTGTCGCACTACCCGAAGCTGGTGATCGGCCTGGCCATGGTCAAGCAGGCCTCGGCTGACGCCAACCGCGAGCTGGGCCACCTGTCCGCCGCCAAGCACACGGCGATCAGCACCGCCTGCGCGCGCATCATCCAGGGCGAGTTCCACGAGCAGTTCGTGGTCGACATGATCCAGGGCGGCGCCGGCACCTCGACCAACATGAACGCCAACGAGGTGATCGCCAACATCGCCCTCGAAGCCATGGGTCATGAAAAGGGCCAGTACCAGCACCTGCACCCGAACAACGACGTGAACATGGCGCAGTCGACCAACGACGCCTACCCGACCGCCATCCGCCTCGGCCTGCTGCTCGGCCACGACAGCCTGCTGAGCGCACTGGACAAGCTGATCCAGTCGTTCGCCGCCAAGGGCCTGGAGTTCGGCCATGTGCTGAAGATGGGCCGCACCCAGTTGCAGGACGCCGTGCCGATGACCCTCGGCCAGGAGTTCCGCGCCTTCGCCACCACCCTCGGCGAAGACCTGCAGCACCTGAAACTGCTGGCGCCGACCCTGCTCACCGAAGTCAACCTGGGCGGCACCGCCATCGGCACCGGCATCAACGCCGACCCGAAATACCAGGCCCTGGCGGTCAAGCGCCTGGCCATCATCAGCGGCCATCCGCTGACCCCGGCTGCCGACCTGATCGAAGCCACCAGTGACATGGGCGCCTTCGTGCTGTTCTCCGGCATGCTCAAGCGCACCGCGGTCAAGCTGTCGAAGATCTGCAACGACCTGCGCCTGCTCTCCAGCGGCCCGCGTACCGGCATCAACGAGATCAACCTGCCGGCGCGTCAGCCGGGCAGTTCTATCATGCCGGGCAAGGTCAACCCGGTGATCCCCGAGGCGGTCAACCAGGTGGCCTTCGAAGTGATCGGCAACGACCTGGCGCTGACCATGGCAGCCGAAGGCGGCCAGCTGCAGCTGAACGTGATGGAGCCGTTGATCGCCTACAAGATCTTCGACTCGATCCGCCTGCTGACCCGCGCCATGGACATGCTGCGCGAGCTGTGCATCGACGGCATCACCGCCAACGAAGACCGCTGCCGTGAACTGATGGAAAACTCCATCGGTCTGATCACTGCGCTCAACCCCTACATCGGTTACGAGAATGCCACCCGTATTGCCAAGGTCGCCCTGGAAAGCGGGCGCGGCGTGCTGGAACTGGTACGTGAGGAGCAACTGCTGGACGAGGCCACCCTGGCCGACATCCTGCGCCCCGAGAACATGATCGCCCCGCGTCTGGTTCCGCTGCAGGGCTGATTCATCGAATGACGCACGCCGCCTCTTTGGGCGGCGTGTTCATTTCCGCCCTCGAACCTGTGCCTGGGGCGGCACCGCAGAAGACCGCAGAGACGGCCCCCACAACAACGACAATCCGGGTGTACAACCACATGAGTCAGAGCAACACCGCTTCCCCCTCCTTCCTAGCCCGCGTGCCGCTGTGGCAGCAGATCCTCTTCGGTCTGGTGCTTGGTGTCGTGATCGGCATGCTGTTCAAGAGCGTCGCCCTGGCGCTGGCACCGATCGGCGCGCTGTTTCTCAATGCGATCAAGATGCTTATCGTGCCGCTGGTGTTCGTTTCCCTGGTAGCCGGCATCACCTCGATGAGCGACAGCGCCAAGCTCGGTCGCATCAGCGTCAAGACCATCGCCATCTATCTGATCACCACCGCCTTCGCGGTGAGCATCGGCCTGCTGTTCGGCACCCTGTTCAGCCCCGGTGAGGGCATGCAGATGGTCGCCAACGGCACCATGGAGGCCAAGCAGGCGCCTTCGCTGGTAGAGATACTGGTGGGCCTGGTGCCGACCAACCCGGTGACCGCCTTCGCCGAAGGCAACATCCTGCAGATCATCGTCTTCGCCATCGCCCTGGGCCTGAGCATGAACCTGGTCGGCGAGAAGGCGGCCCCGACGATTCGCCTGTTCGACAGCCTGGCCGAGGTGCTCTACAAGCTCACCGACCTGGTGATGCGCTTCGCCCCCATCGGCGTGTTCGCACTGATCGCCGGCGTGGTCGCTTCCCATGGCATCGAGGTGCTGCTGCCGCTGGCTGGCGTGATCGGGGTGATCTACCTGGCCAGCCTCGCCCATCTGCTGCTGATCTACGGCGGCCTGATCGGCGGCCTGGCGCGTCTCAGCCCGCTGCGTTTTTTCCGCGGTATCGCTCCGGCGCTGGCGGTGGCCTTCAGTACCTCGAGCAGCTCCGGCACCCTGCCGGTGTCCATCGAGTGCGCGCGCAAGAACCTTGGCGTATCGCAGGGCGTGGCCGGCTTCGTGCTGCCGGTGGGCGCCACCATCAACATGGACGGCACCGCGATCTACCAGGGCGTGCTGGCACTGTTCATCGCCCAGGCCTTCGGCATCGACCTGAATGCCGGGCAGTACCTGATGATCATCCTCACCGCCACCCTGGCCTCCATCGGCACCGCCGGCATCCCCGGCGCCGGGCTGATCATGCTTGGCCTGGTGCTGAGCTCGGTGGGTCTGCCGCTGGAAGGCGTGGCGCTGATCGCTGGTATCGACCGCATCCTCGACATGGCGCGCACCACGGTGAACGTCGCCGGTGACCTGATGACCACCACACTGGTGGGCAGCAGCGAGAAAGAGCTGGATCGCGAGATCTACAACAGCGACAACGCTGCCTGAGCAACCGTTTTCATAGGAGGCCTTCACCAGCCTCAACCTTCAGGGATGGCCTCGGCCATCCCTTTTTTTATCCGTTTGTTGACGCGGTTGTGGTAGCCACTAATTGTGGGAGCGACGGGGGCGCCTAGCCTTGTCCGCGAGCTTTTCAACCCTTTGCGGGCAAGCCAGGCGCCCCGTCGCGGCCACACAACACCTCTATTCAGCGCCTTGTCAGTTGCCGATACAGCTGCGGCAGGTACAGCGGCAGATGCTGCGGTTTGTCGATCAGCGTGTAGCCACCGGCGCCGAACATGTACGGCAGATAGTCGCCGGCCTGCTGGTCGATGGTGATGCAGAACGGCAGCACGCCGGCTCGGCGGGCTTCGAGCACGGCCTCGCGGGTGTCCTCCACGCCGTAACGGCCTTCGTAGAGGTCGAGGTCGTTGGGCTTGCCATCGGTGACCAGCAACAGCAGGCGCTGGCTCTGCTGGCGCCCGCCGAGCAGGCGCGTGGCCTGGCGGATGGCCGCGCCCATGCGCGTGTAGTAGCCGGGGCGCACCGCGAGGATGCGTCCGCGGGCCTGCTCGTCGTAGCGCTGGCCGAACGGCTTGAGCTCCTGCATGCGCACCTGCTGGCGGCGCAGCGAGGAGAAACCGTACAGGGCGAAATCGTCACCGGCCGCCGACAGCGCCTCGGCGAACAGCAGCAGGCTGTCCTGGATCACGTCGATGACCCGTTGCTCGTCGTTGAGGTGCGATTCGGTGGACATCGACAGGTCGGCGAGCAGCAGGCAGGCCAACTGGCGGCGGGTGCTGCGCTGTTCGAGGAACAGCCCCTTCTCGCAGGCCTTGCCCTGCTGACGCTGCACCTGGAAATCGAGCCAGGCGCTGAGGTCCAGCTCGCTGCCCTGCGGCTGCTGGCGCAGCCATTGGCGGTCGTTGCGCAGCACCTCGAACTGGCGGCGCAGGCGCCGTGCCGGCAGTGCCAGGTGCGTCGGCAATGGCTGCGCCTCGGCCGCGTGCGGGTGGAAGAGCTGCAGGCTGACGTGGCGCTCGAGCAAGGCCGAGCGGCGGTAATCCCACTCCGGCAGGTGCAGGCCCGCGCCCAGCGGCAGGTCGTCCTGCTCCGGTGATGGCAGGTCGAGGTCCAGATGCAGGCCGCCGCCCTTGCGCGTGCGCTGGCGCGACAGGGTCAGCTCGTCGAGGTCCTCGGCCACGCGGGCGGCATCGAGGTCCTCGCTGTCATCGTTGCAGCGGTCCAGTTGCACGTGTTCGGACCAGCTGAACAGATTCTCCAGGCGGAACAGCAGCAGGCCGCCCTTGCCGCTGGTGTCGTCTATGCGCGAGGCGCGCTTGCGCAGTGAACGTTGCGCCGGGTTGGGGTTGCGGGCGCTGCCTTCGCCTTCCTCGGGCAGTTCGCTGGAGGCGCCGGGGCCCTGACCCTGCGGCGGATACAGCCACAACGGCAATGGCCAGGGGGCACGTTCGTCGTGGGCGAAATGGGTGACGCTGCCGGGTTCGCGCAGCGCCTGGCGCAGGTCGCGCTCCAGGGCCGCACTGGCGGGCGGCAGGCTGTCGGGGGCGGGCCGCAGGCGCAGGTGCGCGTCGACCAGCCGTTGGTAGCGAGGGCGCATGGCCGGGTAGCGTCGCAGCAACTCGTTCACCCAGCGCTGGTTGTCACGCCCCCAGTGGCGCATGCCGTCGGCGACCGCGCCGAGCATCGCCAGCCAGCGGTACAGCTCGCGGTTCAGCTCGGCCTGCGGGAACACGGCGAGGGTCGGCGGCAGGCGCATGTTCTGCGCATCGCGCCAGGCCACCGGCATCTGCCTGCAGGTGCCAGCGACCTGTTGCAGCAGGCTGCGCCGCAGCAGCAGTTCGCGCGGCTGCGCGGCCTGGATCTGCACTGCGCTGGCGCCGCCGATGGCGTGAAAGAGCAGTGCCAGGGCGCGCTGCTGGTCGCTCAGCTGCACCTGGGCGTGGGTGAAGTCCGGGTCGCTGCGGCGGGTGATGAAACGGTGCCAGACGCTACCGACCCATTCCTCGACTTCGATGCTGAAGGCCATACCCGATTCCCTGAAAATGAGATGAGGGAGGGGCTTCAACCACGACTGTCGCCGCTGAAGCGCCTCCCACCGTTACCCCTTGTCGTCGATCAGGGGGTGGCCATGACGACGTTCTTGCGCTGCACGAAGCTCAGCAGGTAGCAGACCAGGCCGAGGGCGAAGCCGATACCGGCAACCAGGCGCGCCCAGAAGTACGGTGCCAGCTGGTCCATGGTGGCCATGAAGGCCATCGCTTCGTTGTCGCTCGGCCAGCGTTGCAGCCAGATCTGCGCGGCGCCGGCGGCGGTCAGCAGCAGGGTGATCAGCACCATGGAGATGGTCATCAGCCAGAAGCCGGCGATCTCGACACGCTGGGCGCTTTCCTGTGGCGCCTCACCGATGCCACGTAGACGCGGCATGGCGTAGGAGATCATGGTCATGACGATCATCGCGTAGGCGCCGTAGAACGCCAGGTGGCCATGCGCTGCGGTCAGCTGAGTGCCGTGGGTGTAGTAGTTGACCGGCGCCAGGGTGTGCAGGAAGCCCCACACGCCGGCGCCAAAGAACGCGGTCACGGTGGTGCCCAGTGCCCACAGACCGGCGGCACGGTTGGGGTGCTGGCGACGACGACGGCGCACCATGTTGAAGGCGAACAGCACCATGGCGAAGAACGGCAGCGGTTCCAGGGCCGAGAAGATCGAACCCAGCCACAGCCATACGCCTGGTGCGCCGATCCAGAAGTAATGGTGGCCGGTGCCGATGATGCCGGTGATCAGGGCCATGGCGATGATCACGTAGAGCCACTTCTCGATCACCTCGCGGTCGACGCCGGTGACCTTGATCAGCACGAAGGCCAGCATCGCGCCCATGATCAGCTCCCACACGCCTTCCACCCACAGATGCACCACCCACCACCAGTAGTACTTGTCGCGGGCGAGGTTTTCCGGGTTGAAGAAGGAGAACAGGAACATCACCGCGAGGCCGATCAGGCCGGTCATCATCACCACGCTGACCGTGGTCTTGCGACCTTTGAGCAGGGTCATGCCGATGTTGTAGAGGAAGCCCAGGGCGACCACCACGATGCCGGCCTTGGTGATCGTCGGCTGTTCGAGGAACTCGCGACCCATGGTCGGCAGCAGCTCGTTGCCGGTGATCCTGGCCAGGGTGGCGTAGGGCACGGCGAGGTAGCCGAGGATGGTCAGCGCGCCGGCGATGGCGAACACCCAGAACAGGATAATCGCCAGCTTCGGGCTGTGCAGTTCGCGGTCGGCCTCTTCGGGGATCAGATAGTAGGCCGCGCCCATGAAGCCGAACAGCAGCCAGACGATCAGCAGGTTGGTGTGCACCATGCGCGCCACGTTGAAGGGGATCAACGGGAACAGGAAGTCACCGACCACGTACTGCAGGCCCATGATCAGGCCGAACAGGATCTGCCCGACGAACAGCATCAGGGCGAACACGAAGTAGGGTTTGGCCACGGCTTGCGAGGCGAATTTCAGATGCGGATTGGCAGTGGTCATTTCTCAGCCCTCCCTGTTTGGCGGCCAGTCGTTGGTATCGATCTTCGAGGTCCACTTGAGGAACTCGGCAAGATCGTCCACTTCCCTGTCGCTGAGGTTGAATTGCGGCATCGCGCGGCGGCCGGGAACGCCCAGCGGCTGGGCCGCCATCCAGGCATGCAGGAAGCTGCTGAACTGTTCTTCGCCACCGCGGCGGACGAACACGTTGCCCAGCTCCGGCGCGAAGTAGGCGCCCTCGCCCAGCAGGGTGTGGCAGCCGATGCAGTTGTTCTGCTCCCAGATCAACTTGCCGCGCACCACCGCTTCGTTCATCAGGTGTTCGTTGGTGCGTTCGGGGAAGGTTTGTTCGCTGTGGAAGGTCAGGGCCAGGAATATCAGGATGAAGAACACGCTTCCCCCGAAGTAGATATTTCTGGCCATTCCCTTGGTGAAGGTTTCCGACATGGTCATGTCCTCAAAGGCTTGGCGAGGTCATTTTCGGACGGCACCCCGGGAAAACCGCTTGATGGCGATCAAGAAGGCGCAATCGCAATACTGGGCAGGGAAAGGGCAACTCGGGTTGGCGGCGAATTCCGCGTGGGTGCAGAAAAGATCGCGGACAAGTCCGCTCCCACAGGAAGGGCGCCGCTCGCAGTTCTTTTGTGGGAGCGACGAGGACGCCTAGCCTTGTCCACGAGCGGGCGACACCGCGCTCGGGCTCTTGTGGGAGCGGACTTGTCCGCGAATGGGTAACACAGCGCGGTGCCGTGCTGCATGTGAAAAGCCGCGGACCCGCCCGCGGCCACAGTCAAGAAGCGCGACCCTCTTTTGTGGCGGCGGACGTGTTCGCGAACAGGGCCCCGGCTCGCTCAGGGCGTGCCGAAGTACAGCGCGCTCGCCATGCCCAGCGACCACGCCAGCAACAACGCGCGCCAAAGGCGCGGGCCGTGGCGCAACTCCATGAACCCGTCGACGATCAGCCAGGCCTTGCCCAGCGCTGCCGCCGACAGCGCCAGGGCAGCCCAAGAGGCGACCGGCGCGGTGACCAGCCACAGGCTCAGCAGCGACAGCACTACCAGGCCCAGCCAGCACAGGAAGGCGTTCATCCGGCTTACCTCTGCAGATAGAGCAAGGGGAACAGCAGCACCCAGATCAGATCGACCATGTGCCAGTACAGGACGCACGCCTCCAGTTCGCCGTGCTTGTCGGCCTGCGCGTACACGCCGCGCCGGCAGCGCCAGGCCAGCCAGCCGAACAGCAGCAGGCCGGGCAGCACGTGGAGGAAGTGGAAGCCGCCGAGAATCCAGTACAGGGTGAAGAAGCGGTCGTACTCCAGATCCAGCCCGGCGTCGATCAGGTGCCCGAATTCACGGCCCTTGAGCACCACGTAGACTAAGCCGCTGGCCAGCGCGGCGAGCAGCCAGACGCTGGCCTGGCGACTGTGCCCGGCACGTACCCGGTGCACCGCCAGTGCCGCGAAGAAACCGGCGGTGAGCAGGCTGAGGGTCAGTGCCAGGCCGATGGAGCCGTCGAGCAGCGCCCGGCTGGCGGCGAATTGCGCGCCGGATAGCGCCTGGGTGATGGCGAAGCTGAGGATCAGCAGGGCGAACACCGTCAGCTCGGCGAGGATGAACAGCCACATCGCCAGGTCGCCCGGCAGGCGGGCGACCTGGCGATCAGCCGAAGTGGACATCGACCAGGTCCATCAGCGCGGCGACCGTCTGTGCATCGTCCGACAGCGGTTCGGCCAAACAGGCGCGACACGCCGTGCGGGCGTCCATGCCGTTGTGGATCAGGCGCGCGGCGTAGATCAGCAAGCGGGTCGAGGCGTCCTCCTCCAGGTCGTGCTGCTCGAGGCGGCGAATGTCCTGGCCGAGGGCGACCAGGCGGCGCGCCAGCGACTCGTTGACGTTCGCCTCGCGGGCGACGATCTGGCACTCCTGCTCGACGCCGGGGTAATCGAAGCGCAGCGCCACGAAACGCTGCCGGGTGCTGGGCTTCATGCCCTTGAGAAGATTCTGGTAGCCGGGGTTGTAGGACACCACCAGCATGAAACCGGGCGGCGCCTGAAGGGTCTCGCCGGTGCGCTCCAGGTACAGTTCGCGGCGGTCATCGGCCAGCGGGTGGATGACCACCACGGTGTCCTGGCGCGCCTCGACCACCTCGTCCAGGTAGCAGATGCCGCCCTCGCGCACCGCGCGGGTCAGCGGGCCGTCCTGCCACCAGGTGCCTTCACTGCCGATCAGGTGACGGCCGACCAGATCCGCGGCGCTCAGGTCGTCATGGCAGGCTACGGTGTACAGCGGCAGCTGCAGGCGCTGCGCCATGTGCTGGACGAAGCGTGTCTTGCCACAGCCGGTCGGGCCTTTGAGCAGTACCGGCATGCGCTGCTGCCAGGCCTGCTCGAACAGCAGCTGTTCGTCGCCCTGTACCTGATAGAAGGGGGTGTCGTGCATGACGGTTCCTGTTTCGCTACGGGTTTGGCTGCACGCTAGCGGGGGCGGATGGGCGCTCTCAAGCGCCACGCGCGACAGACTTGATTGCGGTCAAGCGCCGCGGCAAATGCCTCTGTTTATGATCCTTTCCAAACAACGCGCCAGCCGCCAGCTGTATCCGGCAGGCCATATCTACGATGAGGAAATGATCATGAACAAAGCGCTGATTCCGCTGGCGGCCCTGCTGAGTCTGGCGGCCCTGCCGAATGCCCATGCTGCGTCCGGCGAGGAGCTGTTCAAGAGCAAGCCCTGCGGTGCCTGTCACAGTGTGCAGGCCAAGCTGGTCGGTCCGTCCCTGAAGGACGTGGCAGCGAAGAACGCAGGCGTCGACGGCGCGGCGCAAACCCTGGCCGGCCATATCAAGAACGGCAGCAGCGGCGTCTGGGGCGCCATGCCGATGCCACCAAATCCGGTTACCGAGGAGGAAGCCAAGACCCTGGCCGAGTGGGTGCTGACGCTGCAATGACCGGCTGGCCGACTGCGACCAGATCACCCATGAGAGGGCAGGCGTTTGAGGATCGCCTGCCCTTTTTCGTTGGTTTCATCGCCACTGCCCGTGATGTTGCTCATTTAGCTGGCAGGGAGTGCTTTTCATCCCTTGCCCCTCTCCCCCAGCCCCTCTCCCATGAATGGGAGAGGGGAGCCAATCGCGTAGTCCTGAGTGAATGGAGTCGTTTTTGTGGGAGCGGCCTTGGCCGCGAATGATCAGGCAGCGATGCAGGACTTGCGCGATCCGCTCCCTCGCCATCTCCCATCCCGAGTGAATGGTGTCGTTTTGTGGGAGCGGCCTTGGCCGCGAATGACCAGGCACCGACACAGGCCGCTCTTGATCGTAATCAAGGAGATCGGCAAGACGCGCGACCTACCATCCGCCGCAATTGAGCAGTGGATGTAGGTAGCCTGATGAAGCCCCAGCTTTCGGCCGTTGGCGCGTTGCGCGCATGGGGGGCCGGTCTCGTCGTTCTTTTGGCCCTGAGCGCGCTCGCGCTGCCCTTGCAGGCCAGGGAGTACGACGCCGAGCAGCAGCGCATCGAGCAGTTCTTCCCCGACGCTGACAGCCTCTCCGAAGCTGCGGGCAAGTATCAGGTGCGTACGTTGCGCAAGGGCGAGGAAATCCTTGGCTACGCCTTCCAGAGCATTCACGTCACCGACATGCCCGCCTACTCGGGCAAACCGATCAACATGCAGGTGCTGCTCGGTCCGCAGGGCGTGATCCTCGACGCCTACCTGCTCGAACACCACGAGCCGATCGTCCTGATCGGTATTCCCGAGCAGAAGATCCACGACTTCAACGCCCATTACTCCGGAGTCAAGGCCGGTCAGCGCGTGGTGGTCGGGCGCTCCAGCGATCCCGACGCGGTGACCGTGGATGCGGTGACCGGGGCCACCGTGACGGTGATGGTGATCAACGAGATCGTCATGCGCGCCGCCCATGCCGTTGCGGTCGACCTGGGCCTGATCGAGGCCGGCAGCCATGTGCGGCCGAGACCGTCGCGGGTGCGCGAGGATGTCTTCCACGAGGCGGACTGGAGCGAGTTGACCGGCAATGGCGCGATCCGCCGCCTGCACCTGACCCGTGGCCAGGTCGACGACGCCTTCAACGGCACCGAGGCCGAAGGCATCGATGTAGCTGCGCCGGAGCTGCGCGAAGAGACCTTCATTGATCTCTACGTCGCGCCGCTGAACCCGCCGACCGTCGGCCGCAACCTGCTGGGCGAGCGCCAATATGCGGAGCTGATCGGCAGCCTCAAGCCCGGCGAGCAGGCCTTTGCCGTACTGGGCAATGGCGAGTATTCCTTCAAGGGCTCGGGCTATGTGCGCGGCGGCATCTTCGATCGGGTGCAGCTGCGCCAGTTCGGCGATGTCATCAGTTTCCGCGACCTCGACTTCATCCGCCTATCGGACGTGTACGCAGGCGGCATGCCCGAATTCTTCGAGATGGCGATCTTCATCGCCCGCAAGCAGCACACCTTCGACCCCGGTTCGCCGTGGAGCCTGGAGCTGCTGGTGCGGCGCCAGATCGGCCCGGTCGAGGGCATCTTCACCAGCTTCGAGTTGCCCTACCAGATTCCCGAGGACTACATCGAGCGGCCGCAGCCGACCGCTGCGGAGCTGGCGGCGATCGAGGAGGCCAACCGCCCGCTGTGGGTCAACATCTGGTACCAGAAGAGCTTCCAGATCGGCGTGCTGCTGGTGGCCCTCGGGCTGCTCACGGTGATCCTGTTCCTGCAGGACAGCTTCGCCCGCAAGCCGCAGTTCCTGCACTGGTTGCGCCGTGGCTACCTGCTGTTCACCGTGTTGTTCATCGGCTGGTACGCATTGGGTCAGCTGTCGGTGGTCAACGTGCTGACCTTCGTGCACGCGGTGTTCCAGGATTTCCGCTGGGAGCTGTTCCTCACCGACCCGATCATCTTCGTGCTCTGGGTGTTCACTGCCGCCAGCATCCTGCTCTGGGGGCGTGGCGTGTTCTGCGGCTGGCTGTGCCCGTTCGGCGCGCTGCAGGAGCTGCTCAACGAGCTGGCGCGCAAGATCAGGATTCCCCAGTACGAACTGCCCTTCGCCGTGCATGAACGTCTCTGGGCGATCAAGTACATCGTCCTGCTGGTGCTGTTCGGCATCTCCCTCGAATCGATGATGCTGGCCGAGAAGGCCGCCGAGGTAGAGCCGTTCAAGACCGCCATCACCCTGAAGTTCGACCGCCAGTGGTGGTTCGTGCTGTACGCAGTGGTCCTGCTGCTGGTCAACCTGTTCACCCGCAAGGTCTATTGCCGCTACATCTGCCCGCTGGGCGCTGCCCTGGCGATCCCCAGCAAGTTCCGTCTGTTCGACTGGCTCAAGCGCCGCAAGGAGTGCGGCAACCCCTGCCAGCTGTGCGCCAAGGAATGCGAGATCCAGGCCATCCACCCGGACGGTCGCATCAACGGCAACGAGTGCCACTACTGCCTCGACTGCCAGATGACCTACCACAACGACAACAAATGCCCGCCGCTGATCAACAAGCGCAAGAAGCGCGGCAAGAAGGCTGCCGACCCACAACTGATTCCCGCCGTCGAGGTGAGCGATGCGTGACCACGAGCCGAACCGGGCTCGCGGCAGGCGTGTTATTTCCCAACAGGAGCGACCCATGAGCGACAAACAAAGCGATAAGGATGAAAAAACCGGTCTGAGCCGGCGCGGCTTTCTCGGCGCCAGCGCACTTACCAGTGCCGCCGTGGCGGCCAGTGGCCTGGTCGGCGGGGTGATGACCCGCGACAGCTGGGCCGCGGCCGCCAAGGAGGCGCAGCAGAAGATCCATGTCGCCCCCGGCGAGCTGGACGAGTACTACGGCTTCTGGAGTGGTGGCCACCAGGGCGAGGTGCGTGTGCTCGGAATTCCCTCGATGCGTGAGCTGATGCGCATCCCGGTGTTCAACGTCGACTCGGCGACCGGCTGGGGCCTGACCAACGAGAGCCGGCACATCCTCGGCGACAGCGCCAAGTTCCTCAACGGCGACTGCCATCACCCGCATATCTCGATGACCGACGGCAAGTACGACGGCAAGTACCTGTTCATCAACGACAAGGCCAACAGCCGCGTCGCGCGTATCCGCCTGGACATCATGAAGTGCGACAAGATCACCACCATCCCCAACGTCCAGGCCATCCACGGCCTGCGCTTGCAGAAGGTGCCGTACACCAAGTACGTGTTCTGCAACGCCGAGTTCATCATCCCGCATCCCAATGACGGCAAGGTCTTCGACCTCGAGGACGAGAACAGCTTCACCCTGTACAACGCCGTGGATGCCGAAACCATGGAGGTGGCCTTCCAGGTCATCGTCGACGGCAACCTCGACAATACCGACATGGACTACACCGGGCGCTTCACCGCCGCCACCTGCTACAACTCGGAGAAGGCCTTCGACCTCGGCGGCATGATGCGCAACGAGCGCGACTGGGTGGTGGTGTTCGACATCCCGGCCGTGGAGAAGGAGATCAAGGCCGGTCGCTTCATCACCCTCGGCGACTCCAAGGTGCCGGTGGTTGACGGGCGCAAGAAGGACGGCAAGGACAGTGTGGTGACCCGCTACATCCCGGTGCCGAAGAACCCGCACGGCCTGAACACCTCCACCGACGGCAAGTACTTCATTGCCAACGGCAAGCTGTCGCCGACCTGCACCATGATCGACATCGACCTGCTCCCCGACCTCTTCGCCGGCAAGCTCAAGGACCCGCGTGACGTGGTGGTCGGCGAGCCCGAGCTGGGCCTTGGCCCGCTGCACACCACCTTCGACGGCCGCGGCAACGCCTACACCACGCTGTTCATCGACAGCCAGGTGGTCAAGTGGAACATGGAGGAGGCCCGTCGCGCCTACAAGGGCGAGAAGGTCAACTACATCAAGCAGAAGCTTGACGTGCACTACCAGCCCGGTCACCTGCACGCCTCACTGTGCGAAACCAGCGAAGCCGATGGCAAGTGGCTGGTGGCGCTGTCGAAGTTCTCCAAGGACCGCTTCCTGCCCACCGGCCCGCTGCACCCGGAGAATGACCAGTTGATCGACATCTCCGGCGACGTGATGAAGCTGGTGCATGACGGCCCGACCTTCGCCGAACCGCATGACTGCATCATGGCCCGCCGCGACCAGATCAAGACGCGCAAGATCTGGGATCGCAACGACCCCTTCTTCGCCCCGACCGTGGCCATGGCCAAGAAGGACGGCATCAAGCTGGAGGAGGACAACAAGGTCATCCGCGATGGCAACAAGGTGCGCGTGTACATGACCTCCATGGCGCCCGCCTATGGTCTGACCGAATTCAAGGTCAAGCAGGGCAATGAAGTCACCGTGGTGATCACCAACATGGACCAGATCGAGGACGTGTCCCACGGCTTCGTCATGGTCAACCACGGCGTGAGCATGGAGATCAGCCCCAACCAGACCTCGTCGATCACCTTCATCGCCGACAAGCCCGGTCTGCACTGGTACTACTGCAGCTGGTTCTGCCACGCGCTGCACATGGAAATGGTCGGCCGCATGATGGTCGAGCCGGCCTGACGCCGGGGCCGGGAAAGGCTGCCTTCCCCGGCCTCGTTGCGAGGCAGCCAACTGTGGCTGGAATGTGGGAGCGGACTTGTCCGCGAATGCTTGTGGATAAACGTTCGAGTCCGCTCCCATAGAACGCGATGCCCCGTACGAACAGGTGGACGAAGGTAAGTGCAGTGATCCGATATACCAAGTTCCCCGCGACCTGCGCCGTGCTGCTGCTCGCTGCAGGCTCCGCCATGGCGCAGGTGCAGCCTATCTCGACGCTGCCGCTGCAGGCGCAGGGCGAGAACCGCTGGCTGCTACCGGCAGGCGAGTATCCTGGGCAGTTCGTCATCGACCAGCCCATGCAACTGCGTTGTGCGGCCGGCGCCGTGCTGCAGGCTGAGGGGCAAGGCAGTGCGTTGTTGATCGAAGCCAGCGACGTCAGCGTCGAAGGCTGCACCCTCCTCGACTGGGGCCGCGATCTCACCGCCATGGATGCCGGCGTGCATATCGCCCATACCGCCCACGATGTGGTGGTGCGCGACAACCGCCTGAGCGGGCCGGGCTTCGGCCTCTGGGTCGACCGCAGCGAGAACGTCAGCCTGATCGGCAATCGCATCGAGGGCGACCCGAGCATCCGCTCGCAGGATCGTGGCAACGGCATCCATCTGTTCGCCGTACGCGGCGCGCGAGTGATCGACAACCACGTGCGCAACACCCGTGACGGCATCTACATCGACACCTCCCACGGCAACCACCTGGAGGGCAACGTCCTCGAGGACCTGCGCTACGGCGTGCACTACATGTTCGCCAACGACAACCGAGTGATCGGCAACGTCACCCGGCGCACCCGTACCGGCTTCGCGCTGATGCAGAGCCGCAAGCTGACCGTGGTCGGCAACCGCTCCGAGCAGGATCGCAACTACGGCATCCTGATGAACTACATCACCTACTCGACCATCCGCGACAACGTCGTCACCGACGTGCAGCCCGGCGATACCGGTGGTGACAGCATGATCAGCGGCGATGAGGGCAAGGCGCTGTTCATCTACAACTCGCTGTTCAACAGCATCGAGAACAACCACTTCGCCCGCAGCACCCTGGGCATTCACCTCACCGCCGGCTCCGAGGACAACCGCATCGCCGGCAATGCCTTCGTCGACAACCAGCAGCAGGTGAAATACGTCGCCACTCGCACCCAGGAGTGGTCGGTGGACGGCCGCGGCAACTACTGGAGCGACTACCTGGGCTGGGACCGCAACGACGACGGCCTGGGCGACGTCGCCTACGAGCCGAACGACAACGTCGACCGCCTGCTGTGGATGTACCCGCAGGTGCGCCTGCTGATGAACAGCCCGAGCATCGAGGTGTTGCGCTGGGTACAGCGCGCATTCCCGGTGGTCAGGTCGCCGGGCGTGCAGGACAGCCATCCGCTGATGCGCCCGCCCACTGCAACACAGTCGAATACCGGCCTGGAGGCTGCGCCATGAATGCCGTCGATATCCACAGCGTCAGCCAGCGTTACGGGCGCATGACCGTACTGCACGACCTTGACCTCAGCCTTGGCGAAGGCGAGGTCCTTGGGCTGTTCGGCCATAACGGCGCCGGCAAGACCACCAGCATGAAGCTGATCCTCGGTCTGCTGTCACCCAGTGCCGGCCAGGTGCGCGTGCTCGGCCGCGCGCCCGATGATCCACAGGTGCGCCGCCAGCTCGGCTACCTGCCGGAGAACGTCATGTTCTATCCGCAGCTCAGCGGTCGTGAAACCCTGCGTCACTTCGCACGCCTCAAGGGCGCGGCGCTGAGCCAGGTCGACGAACTGCTGGAGCAGGTCGGCCTGATGCCTGCCGCCGAGCGGCGGGTGAAAACCTATTCCAAGGGCATGCGCCAGCGTCTCGGCCTGGCCCAGGCGATACTCGGCGAGCCGCGCCTGCTGCTGCTCGACGAGCCCACGGTGGGCCTCGATCCGATCGCCACCCAAGACCTCTACCAACTGATCGACCGCCTGCGCCAACGCGGCACCGGCATCATCCTCTGCTCCCACGTGTTGCCCGGTGTGGAGGCGCATATCGACCGCGCGGCGATTCTCGCCGGTGGTCGCCTGCAGGCAGTCGGCAGCCTCAGCGAGCTGCGCAACGAAGCCGGCCTGCCGGTGCGCATACGCGGCAGTGGCATCAGCGCCAGCGAACAGTTGCTGCGGCGCTGGGACGCGGCTGGCCACAGCGCGCGCAGCCTGGGTGAACACAGCGTCGAGGTGCAGGCGCTCAATGGCCACAAGCTGCCGCTGCTGCGCCAACTGCTCGATGAAGGTGCTGCGCAGGACATCGAGATTCACCAGCCTTCGCTGGAGGATCTGTATCGCCATTACATGGAGCGTGCCGGCGCTGTGGGCGCACAGGAGGGCAGAGCATGAGCCAGGTGTGGAACATCGCGCGCAAGGAGCTCAGCGACGGCCTGCGCAACCGCTGGTTGCTGGCCATCAGTCTGCTGTTCGCCGCTCTGGCAGTGGGCATCGCCTGGCTCGGCGCGGCAGCTTCCGGGCAGCTGGGTTTCACCTCGATCCCGGCGACCATCGCCAGCCTCGCCAGTCTGGCCACCTTTCTCATGCCGCTGATCGCCTTGCTGCTGGCCTATGACGCCATCGTCGGCGAGGACGAGGCCGGCACGCTGATGCTGTTGCTGACCCACCCTCTGGGGCGTGGGCAGATACTGCTCGGCAAGTTCGTCGGCCACGGCCTGATCCTCGCCCTGGCGGTGCTCATCGGCTTTGGCGGCGCGGCACTGGCCATCGGCCTGCTGGTGGAGGATGTCGAGTTGGCCACACTGGCCTGGGCGTTCGGCCGCTTCATGCTGTCCTCGACGCTGCTCGGCTGGGTGTTCCTGGCGCTGGCCTACGTGCTCAGCGCCAGGGTCAGCGAGAAATCCAGCGCGGCCGGCCTGGCGCTGGGGGTGTGGTTTCTCTTCGTGCTGGTGTTCGACCTGGCGTTGCTGGCGCTGCTGGTGTTCAGCGAAGGCCGGTTCAATCCCGAACTGCTGCCCTGGATACTGTTGCTCAATCCCACCGACATCTACCGCCTGATCAACCTGGCCGGCTTCGACGGCAGCGGCATGGGCGTGCTGACGCTGGGCCGCGACCTGCCGCTGCCCGGCAGTGCGCTGTGGCTGTGCCTGCTGGCCTGGGCCGCAGCCTTGCTGCTACTGGCCTACGTCGTTTTTCGCCGGCGCCCGACCTGATGCACCCGCGCGAGTGTGAGTTTCTGTGGGAGCGGCCTCGGCCGCGAGGCTTTTCTGCCCCCCTATTCGCGGACAAGTCCGCTCCCACAAAGATGAATGCGCGGGCGCCTGTGGGAGCGGACTTGTCCGCGAAATCCCAGCGCCTGCTCGCCCATTTTTCCACTGACTCGAGGAACCTCGCCCCATGAACCATCTGTACCGCACCAGCGCAATAGCGCTGCTCGCCACCGCCCTCGCCTTCGGCCTGGCCGGCTGCGGCGACAAGGAACAGACCACGCAGACACTGGAGTCGGTGGCCTTTCATCCGAGTGACGAATGCCATGTCTGCGGCATGATCATCGCCGACTTCCCCGGGCCCAAAGGTGAGGCGGTGGCCGGTAACGGCGTGAAGAAATTCTGCTCCACCGCCGAGCTGCTCGGCTGGTGGCTGCAGCCGGAGAACCGCGTCAGCGGCGCCCGGCTGTACGTCCACGACATGGGCCGCAGTGTGTGGGAGCACCCGGACGACGAACACCTGATCGATGCCACCAGCGCCTTCTACGTGATCGGCATTTCGCTGAGGAACGCCATGGGCGCGCCGCTGGCCAGCTTCGCCAGCGAGGAGCAGGCGCAGCAGCTGGCGGCCATGCACGGCGGGCGCGTGCTGCGCTTTGACGAAATCGACCAGGCGCTGCTGCAGGAGGCCGCAGGCCAGCAGCATGGTGGCGCCATGCACGGGCATGCACATGGCCATGCCGTTCACTGAGCTGCGATTAACCAGAGGAGATAAGCGCCATGATGGGTTTGAGTGTGTGGAAACTTTTGGTCATCGCACTGCTGGTAGTGATGCTGTTCGGCACCCGCCGCCTGCGCAGCATTGGCTCGGATCTGGGCGGTGCGATCAGCGGCTTTCGCCGCTCGATGCGCGATGATCGAGATCCGGTGACGAGCGACGAAGCGCCGCGTGAGCTGAAGTAGTCGCGGACCCCGTTCGCGGACAAGTCCGCTCCCACAAAGCCCGCTCCCTCCAGTGGTGCTGAGAACCTGTGGGAACGGACTTGTCCGCGAAGCGCTTTGCCGGCATGAAAAGTCTGCTGTGCTATACCAAAGTCTCCGCTTATCAGGAGGCAAAGGAATGCCCGCCCAATCCCACCGCTTGCGCCTTGGCCGCCACTGCCAGCCAGGCCGTCCCTACCTGCTGACCACTACCACTCAACGGCGCCAACCACTGTTTGGCGATTTCGATCTGGCGCGCCTGCTGGTGGCCGAGCTGCGTGCCGCCAGCGAAGAGGGCTGGGTGACGTCGTTGGCTTGGGTGGTGATGCCGGATCACCTGCACTGGCTGGTCGAACTGCACGGCAAGCCGCTGGACAAGCTGATGCGGCGGATCAAGAGCAATAGCGCGCGGCATATCAACCGCAGACGTGGGTGTTCAGGCGTGCTGTGGCAGCAGGGCTTCCACGACCGGGCCATTCGTCGGGAGGAGGACCTTCTGCCCGTTGCGCGTTACATCATCGCCAATCCTTTGCGGGCGGGGTTGGTCGAGCATATTGGCGATTACCCGTTGTGGGATACTTGCTGGTTATGAGGCTTGAGGCTTGAGGCTTTGGCCTGGAAGAGCTTCGCGGACAAGTCCGCTCCCACAGTTTGGAAGCCGGTGTGCCGCTGGTTTGAAGGAAGAGACGCCGTCGCTTTTGTGGGAGCGGACTTGTCCGCGAATGGAGCTGCAACGGTGGATCAGGATGATCAGCGAGTCGTTTGGCGAGATGCCCAGGCGCGCTGCGAAATCAGCAGAAAAGCTTCGCGGACGAGTCCGCTCCCACAGGTTGGGAGCGGGTGTGTCGCTGGTTTGAAGGAAGAGATGCCGTCGCTTTTTTTGTGGGAGCGGACTCGTCCGCGAATAGAGGGTTAAGCAGCGATCACTCCCGCACCAATCGAAACCCCAGGTTGCTCGGCGGCACGCCCACCGAGCAGGCGCCGCTGATCGGGTCACGAACGAAGTCGGAGAGCCCGCTGGGATGTTGCCCGGCAGCGATGCGGATACCGCAGAAGTCGCCCTTGCCGAAGCAGCTGTCGGTCCATTCCCAGACATTGCCGGCCACATCGAGCAGGCCGTTGGCGTTGCTGCCCTGGCTGCCGAAGGCCCGCGGGCGCGGGTCCAGCGGCTTGCGTCGGGACTCGCGGTCGTACTCCGCCAGCCAGCGCTGCGCCGGGTTGCGGGCGTCATCGAAAACCTGTGCCTGAATGTCCTGGAACGCCTCGCCAGCGGCCAGGACCCACTCTGCATATGTCGGCAGACGGTGAATTACGCCCGTGCGCTGCGTCAGCCACTGGGCGTAGGCGCTGGCGTCCATCCAGCTGACGCCCACGGCCGGCAGGTCGGCAGCGCTCGCCTCGCGCAAGTCGCCATCCAGTGGCAGGCAGGCGTTGGCCGCGACGCAGGCCGCGTATTCCGCCTGGCTGACCTGGCGGCGCATGATGGCGAAGCCGTCGCTGTGCTGTTCGAAGGTCGCACCGCTGGCATCGGCGGCCTGGTACCGGGCAGTGCCGGCAGCGATCCGTACCCAGTCGTTTTCGTCGATGCCGCTCGTCTGCATACATCCGCCGAGCAGCATCGCACCCACCAGCAGTGCTCTCATCGCCATGCCCTTACTTCGCAGTGATCGGGCCGGGGGCCTTGATCTGCTTCATCAGGTCATCGTTCCACTCGCCTTCCACCTTGACGTGGCCGGCAGCGCCCAGCTCCATCGCCTCGATCAGGTTGTGGTTGACGTAGGCGTACACGCCCGGCTGCTTGAAGGTGTACAGCGCCGCACCGGCCGAGCCGCCGCGGATGAACCAGGTTTCCAGGTTCTTCTCCGGCGGGTTGTCGAACTTGCCGGTTTCCCAGACCCAGTCGCCGTGGCCACCGATCAGGTGCGGGCGGGTGTCGCGGTTGGCCTGCGAATGGATGAACAGCACGGTCTCGCCGACCTTGGCGGTCAGGGCGCCGTCGCCAGTCAGTGCACCGACCTTGCCGTTGAACACCACGTGGGTCGGGATCAGGGTGCGCATCGCTTCGCGCGAGTCCTGGAAGCTGGAGCCGAGGTCGGGGTAGTCCTTGTACTTGCCGTCCTTGTCCTTGGGTATGTACAGGTCGAATTCGCCGATGGTGTAGGCGCGGTCGTAGTGCAGCGGCTTGCCCTCCGGGTCCTTGAGGCCATCGCGCGGCAACACCATGAGGGTGCCACTCATGCCGGCGAGCACATGCCAGGCGACCATGCCTTCCGGCGCGCAGTGGTAGACGAAGGTGCCGCTGCGGTCGGCCTTGAAGCGCAGCACCACTTCTTCGCCCGGTGCCACCTGGGTCAGCTTGGCGCCGCCCAGCGCGCCAGTGGCGGCATGGAAGTCGATGTTGTGCGGCATGGCGTTGCTGGCCGGGTTGACCAGGGTGAGCTCCACGTAGTCGCCCTCGTGCACGACCATGGTCGGGCCGGGCATGGAGCCGTCGAAGGTCATGGCCTGCAGGGTGGTGCCCTGACCGTCGATGACCATCTTCTTCTCCTCGATGGTCATGCGGAACTGCACCACCTTCGGCTTGGCGCTGGTGGCCTGCTCATGCGCATGCACTTGTGGCGGCGCGACCAGGTCGACCTTGACCCGCTCCAGGCCAGCGGTGGAGTCGGCCAGCAACGAGGTGCTGGTGAAGCTCAGGGCGATGGCGCTGGCGATCAGTAGCGGTTTGAAGCCTTTCATGCTGTGTCCCCTTTTATGGTTGGCTGGAACCATTTCAGGGCAAGCGATCTTCGCCTTCTTTGTCCTGGAACAAAGAAGTGGTGGGTAGCGACAACATACCGCAGCGGCTGACGCAGGCGACGCGCTACGATCAGCACATCCGCCGCATTACCCGAATTGATGCCTTATGCCACCCGAACTCGAGCTGATAGCACGCCTGCCGCTGTTCTCGCCCTTGAGCGATGACGAGCTCGAGCACGTCGTGGCGCATGCTCAGCGGTGCGATGTCCTCAAGGGGGATTTCGTGTTCCGGCAGGGCGAGCCCGCCCGGCATTTCTTCTTTTTGCTCGGCGGCCACTTGCAGATTTCCCAGCTGACCCCGGCCGGCGAGCGTGTGGTGGTGCGCTACGTCTGTGCCGGCGAGTTGTTCGGCCTTGCCCGCGCCATGGCGCTGAGCCATTTTCCGGCATCCGCCGTCGCGGTGGAGAACAGCAGCGTGCTGCGCTGGCCATCGGCGCAGTGGGAGTCGCTCAGCCGGGTTTGCCCGCACTTGGGCGAGCATGTGGTGCGCGCGCTCGGGCAGCGTCTGCAGGACGCGCACCAGCGTATCCGCGAGCTGTCCACTGAGCGCGTCGAACAGCGCCTGGCGCACGCCCTGCTGCGCCTGGCCCAGCATTCCGGGCGCCGCACCGGCAACGGCGTCAGCATCGATTTTCCCCTGTCGCGTCAGAACCTCGCGGAAATGACCGGCACCACCCTGCACACCGTCAGCCGTCTGCTCAGTGCCTGGAAGGAGCGCGGACTGCTGGAGCTGGGGCGCCAGCACGTGGTGCTCCTCGATTTGGACGGCATCGCCCGTTATGCCGAACCCCCGGAGACCGAGCATGTTCAGTAACACCATTGCGACCCGAATGATCGCCTCGTCGGGCAGCCAGGAATCGTCCCGGGTGCAGCATCGCGTTCATCACCAGATCCTGCGCAGCCATCACCTGTTCGAGCCGATGGCCGACGAACAGCTGGACGAACTGCTGGCCGACAGCCAACTGCTCAACCTCGATAAGGGCGACATCCTGTTCATGCAGGGTGAGCCGGCGCACGCGTTCTTCTTCGTGATATCCGGGGCGGTGAAAATCTACCGCCTGACGCCGGACGGTCAGGAAAAGGTGTTCGAGGTGATCGGCGAGCGCAACACCTTCGCCGAGGCGATGATGCTGATGGACACCCCCGACTACGTCGCGTCGGCCCAGGCGCTCGGCCCAACGCAGCTGTACCGCTTTTCCAACGCCACCTACATGCGCCTGCTGCAGAGCAACTCGCGGCTGACCTTCGCATTGCTCGGCAAGCTGTGTATCCGCCTGCACCAGCGCATCAACGAGATCGAAACGCTGTCGCTGAAGAACGCCACGCACCGCGTGGTGCGTTATCTGCTCACGCAGTTGGCGCGCGGCGACGGCGACGAGGTGGAGCTGCCGATGGCCCGACAACTGATCGCCGGGCACCTGTCGATTCAGCCGGAGACCTTCTCGCGAATCATTCGCCGCCTGGTCGACGAGCAGATCATCACCCAGCAGGCGCGGGTCATCCGCATTCTCGACCGCCAGCGCCTGGAACAGTTCGAGTAGCGCCATGAGCAGCCGTATCTGTCTCTATTGTCAGCGCGCCCAGCCCGATTCGGCGCAGAACTGCGGCGATTGCGGCATGCCGCTGCCCACGGATCGGCCACAGCAGCGTCGCCAGCGGCGCTTTTTGTGGTTCTGCATCGGCCTGACGCTGTTCTGCGTGGCGATGATGCTGTGGTTGCCGCGTAGCCTGTGAGCGGGGCGCCTCACTCCATCTCGAACAGCCCATCGCGTAGTTGCGCGCTACCCAGGCGCTGGCGCACGTCTTCGTCGATCCGTGGATCGTCCGGTGCGTAGAGCATCAACTGGCGGTAGGCGTTGACCCGGTTGATCTCGTTGCCCAGGTACTGCCAGACCACGCGGGTGCAGGCCGGGGTACGGCGGTCGCCGCTGGAGACGCCGGTCTTGATGCCGTTGAGGCGGGTGATGCGGCTCTTGAAGCTGGGGATGAGGATGGTCTGGCTGATTTCGTTGCCGGTCAGCGATTCGTAGTCCACCAGAAACAGGCGGTCCTGCAGGAAGAACGCCGTGCCCAGGTAGCGACAGCGTACCCAGTCCTCGGTGCCGCCGCGTGTGTGTTCCTGACGCTCCTGACGTTCCTGGCGCTCGAACAGGTAGTTGCCGCGCTCTTCGCGCAGGTGCACCAGTGACAGCAGCACCTGGCCCGGAACCGACATGCAGTTCGAGTATTCGAAGTAGTAGCCGCAGTAACGGCTCATCGGGCTGGCCTGCTGGCGCAGCGGGTCGAACAGTTCCAGCAGTGGATCGTTGCCGCCCTGCACCTGCGTATCGCCGCTGCGGGCGCCGATCAGCCGGGCGAACTGCTCGTTCGGCATGCTCAGCTCGAAGGGTTCGATGCCGAAGAAATCGCAGATGCGCTTGAGGTTGTGTGCGGTGGGTTTGCTCTGCCCCGCCAGGTAGCGATTGAACTGCGCGCGGTTGATCGAGAGCTTGCGGCAGACCTCGGCGATGGAGCGGTAGTGGCTGCACAGCAGTTTGAGGTTGCTGCCGAGGGAATCGGACATATAGACGTACTGGATGATGCGGGTGACGCGATTCTAGCATCAACTCGCATCATTTTGCCGCGACCTGCGAAATTGCTCGATGAGGCCTCTATCACGAAACATGCCGCCATCCGCCCGGAGAGGCGTATCCCCCATTCAGAACAACAAGAGAAAGCCTCCATGCTCGATCTTCTCAATGACCTCATCTGGAGCAAGCTGCTGATCGTGATGCTGATCGGTCTCGGCCTGTTCTTCACCATCTCCTCACGTTTCGTCCAGTTCCGTTACTTCAGCAGCATGTTTCGCATCTTCGCCGAGGCCTTCCAGCGCCAGCCGGGCCAGCTCAGCTCGTTCCAGGCCCTGATGCTCTCGGTGGCCGGCCGCGTCGGCGCCGGCAATATCGCCGGGGTATCCGTGGCGATCATGCTCGGTGGCCCGGGCGCCATCTTCTGGATGTGGATCGTGGCCCTGGTCGGCATGGCCACCAGCTACTTCGAGTGCTCCCTGGCCCAGCTGTACAAGCGTCGCGAAGCCGATGGCGGCTACCGCGGTGGCCCGGCGTTCTACATCCAGCACGGCCTCGGTCAGCGCTGGCTGGGCATCGTCGTGTCGATCCTGCTGCTGGTGACCTTCGGCTTCGGCTTCAACGCCGTGCAGTCCTTCACCGTCGCCAGCTCGCTGCATGACACCTTCGGCGTTCCGACCCTGGCCAGCGGCATCGCCCTGACCGTGGTGATCGGCCTGATCATCTTCGGTGGCATCAAGCGCATCGCGCAGTTCGCCGACGTGCTGGTGCCGGTCATGGCGTTCTCCTACATCGCCATGGCAGTGCTGGTGATCGGCATGAACATCGGCGAGGTGCCGGCCACCTTCGCCCTGATCTTCAACAGCGCCTTCGGCCTCGAGCCGGCCTTCGCCGGTGGTATCGGCGCAGCCATCAT
The DNA here is from genome assembly GCF_940789645.1 of Pseudomonas sp. Marseille-Q0931. Taxonomy (NCBI): domain Bacteria; kingdom Pseudomonadati; phylum Pseudomonadota; class Gammaproteobacteria; order Pseudomonadales; family Pseudomonadaceae; genus Pseudomonas; species Pseudomonas sp. Marseille-Q0931. The sequence continues at coordinate 147,850 of NZ_CALNWT010000008.1, forward strand.
CATGGGCGTCAAGCGCGGCCTGTTCTCCAACGAGGCCGGCCTGGGCAGCGCGCCGAACGTGGCCGCCGTCGCCGAGGTCAAGCACCCGGCCGCGCAGGGCATCGTGCAGTCGCTCAGCGTATTCATCGACACCCTGATCCTGTGCAGCTGCACTGCGCTGATCATTCTGCTCTCGGGCGTCTACCAGCCAGGCATGGAGCAGGCCGGTGTGGTCCTGACCCAGAGCGCCGTCGCGGCCGTGGTCGGCGAGTGGGGCCGGGTATTCATCAGCCTGGCGCTGCTGCTGTTCGTCTTCACCACCCTGATCTACAACTACTACCTCGGCGAGAACGCCCTGGGCTTCTTCAGCCAGAAGCGCGGCCCGGTGATGGTTTACCGTGTGCTGGTGATCGGCCTGGTGCTGTGGGGTTCGGTGCAGGACCTGGGCACCGTGTTCGCTTTCGCCGACGTGACCATGGGTCTGCTGGCGATCTGCAACCTGATCGCCCTGGCGCTGCTGTTCAAGGTAGGCCTGCGGGTGATGCGCGACTACGATAGCCAGGTCAAGGCAGGCGTGAAGTCGCCGGTGTTCGATGCCAAGCAGTTCGCCGATCTGGACCTCGACCCTGCCGTGTGGGACAACCAGTCGAGCAATGCCGCCGACCCGGCGCAGGTCGGTGATCGCGCCTACCAGCGCTGATCTGACTCAGACGGAAAAAAGGGGGCAAGGCCCCCTTTTTCTTGGCCTGCCGAACTCTGGCAGCCATTCTTCGGGCAGTCGTGAGCGATGTTGTGAACGTTGCGTTTGCCCGTGATTTGCGAGGAGAGCCCATGGCGACCCCAGAAAAACTCCTGGTGCTGTACACAGGCGGCACCATCGGTATGCAGATGAGCGCAGACGGCCTGGCGCCGGCCTCGGGTTTCGAGGCGCGCATGCGTACCCAGCAAGCCAGCGAGAACACCAGCGAACTGCCGCAGTGGAGCTTTCGCGAGCTGCTGCCGCTGATCGACAGCGCCAACATGAACCCCGGTCACTGGCTGGCGTTGCGTGACGAGATCGTCACGGCCGTGGAGACGCATGGCCATGACGCCGTGCTGGTGCTGCATGGCACCGATACGCTGGCCTACAGCGCTGCGGCGCTGAGCTTTTTGCTGCTCGGCCTCGACGTGCCGGTGGTGCTGACCGGTGCCATGCAGCCGGCCGGTGTGGACGGCGGCGATGCCTGGCCCAACCTGTTCGGCGCCATGCGTGCGCTGCACCGCGGCGTGACGCCGGGCGTGCACCTGTACTTCAACGGTCAGCTGCTGCACGGCGCGCGCTGTTCGAAGCTGCGCAGCGATGCCTTCGATGCCTTCCAGGTGCTGCCGCGTCAGCGTCAGGCCGAGCATGTCGCGATCAGCGCCCTTATCGACTACCGTCAGGCGCGCGAGCGGGTGAACCTGGCCGTACTTCCGCTGCATCCGGCCGTGCAGGCGGGTCACCTCAGCGCCCTGCTCGACAGTGGCGTGAAGGGCGTGCTGCTGGAGTGCTACGGCAGCGGTACCGGCCCGGCCGGTGATGCCGAGCTGATGGCGGTGCTGCTCGATGCCCATGCGCGCGGCGTGGTGCTGGCGGCGATCAGCCAGTGCGCGCAGGGGCATGTGCAGTTCGGCGTGTACGCCGCCGGCAGTCGTCTTGCCGAGGCCGGGTTAGTGTCCTGCGGCGGTATGACCCGTGAGGCCGCGCTGGGCAAGCTGTTCGCCCTGCTCGGCGCCGGATTGACGCAGACCGAGGTGGAGCACTGGCTGGCGCGCGATCTCTGTGGTGAGATGAGCGACTGATCCACCTGCCCAAACAGAGGAAGGACGATGAGTATCGAAATTCGCCCTGTAGTCGCTGCCGATCACCCCGCCTGGTTGCCCTTGTGGCAGGGCTACCAGCGCTTCTACATGACCGATATCCCGGCCGAGACCGGCGCCGTCACCTGGCAGCGCTTTCTCGACCCCGCCGAGCCCATGGGCGCCGCGCTGGCCTGGCGCGGTGATCAGGCCGTCGGCCTAGTGCACTGGGTCATCCACCGCTCGACCTGGACCACCGGCGATTACTGCTACCTGCAGGACCTGTTCGTCGCCAAGGGCGAGCGCAGCGGCGGCGTCGGTCGTCAGCTGATCCAGCATGTCTACGAGCAGGCACGTGCCGCAGGCTGTTCACGGGTGCACTGGCTGACGCACGAGAGCAACAGCCAGGCCAAGCTGCTGTACGAGCGCATCGGCGAGCGCTCGGGTTTCGTGCAGTACCGCAAGCTGCTGTAGCGCGATGTACCCGCTGCCGTAGCCCGCATTCATCCATAGCGGCGTTCCTTCCCGGATTTCATCCGGGCTGCGCCGCCTCAAGGACGTCGCGCGATGAAATCGATCTCCACCAATGCGTGGCGGGCCAGCCCCGTGGTGCCGATACAGGTGCGCGCCGGGCGCTTGCCTTCGGGGAAGTAGCTGGCGTACACCGCGTTGAAGCGAGCGTAGTCGCCATAGAAATCGGTGAGGAAGGCACGCGCCGACACCACGTTTTCCAGGCCCAGGCCGAGCCCTTCGAGGACCACCAGCAGGTTGTCGAAGGTCTTGTGCGTCTGCGCCTCGATGCCTTCCGGCAGTGGCGCCGCTTCGTTGCCCGGATCGATCGGCAACTGGCCGGTGATGAACACCCAGCCATCGGCTTCGCAAGCATGGGAGAACGGCGCGACCGGCGCGGGCGCAGCGGCGAACATGTGGTATTCGGGCATCGACATGGGCACTCCTGGTCTTCGAAACGGTGGCCGCATGACGGTGCGGCCTGTTGCGACCATAGCCTATCGAATCAGAACACCGACCAGCCGATGCGTTCGCTGAGCAGCTCTAGAGCTTTCATGCCGGCCAGCGAATTGCCGGCCGCGTTGAGCTCGGGCGACCACACGCAGACGCTGAAGCGCCCCGGCACCACAGCGACGATGCCACCGCCGACGCCGCTCTTGCCAGGCAGGCCGACGCGATAGGCGAAGTTGCCGGCCTCGTCGTACAGCCCGCTGGTGGCCATGATGGCGTTGATCTGCTTACTCTGCCGGGGCGACAGCACCTGCTCGCCGCTGTGCTTGCAGAAGCCCTGGTTGGCCAGGAAGCCGAAGGCGCGCGCCAGATCGACGCAGCTCATGCGCAGCGCGCAGCAACTGAAGTAGCTGCGCAGCACGGCCTCGACGTCGTTGTGAAAGTTGCCGAACGACTGCATCAGATACGCCGCCGCGGCATTGCGCGCGCGGTGCTGGTATTCGGACTCGGCGACATGGTTGTCCACCGTCACCTCGGGGTTGCCCGACAGACGCCGGACGAAGTCGCGCATCGACAGCGCCGGCGCGGCGTAGCGCGACTGATTGATGTCGCAGATCACCAGCGCGCCGGCGTTGATGAACGGATTGCGCGGCTTGCCGCGCTCGAACTCGAGCTGCACCAGCGAGTTGAACGGCTGCCCGGACGGCTCGTGGCCCAGGCGCTGCCAGATGCCTTCGCCGCTGTGGCCGATGGCCTGCACCAGGCTGAACACCTTGGAAATGCTCTGGATGGAAAAGGGCAACTGCGCATCGCCGGCGACATGCAACTGACCATCGTTGCCATACACGGCGATGCCCAACTGATCGGGCGCCACGCCGGCCAGCGCCGGGATGTAATCGGCCACCTTGCCCTGGCCGATCAGCGGGCGGACTTCATCGAGAATTTCGTTCAACAGCGCTTGCATGTTCGGGCTCGCGAGTAGGCCGGGGAGCGTCCCGGCAGGTCAGTGCTAGACGCCAGCGGACGTCATCGAATCACAGGCAATGGCTTGCCCTGGACCGCTAGCGCCCCTAGGCTCGGTCCTCCCCTGTCGCTGGCGTAGTTCGATGTCCACCGTTCTCAATGTGCTGCTGCCGATCTTCGGTCTGATTCTGGTCGGGTTCATCTGCCGGCGCACCAATCGCCTGGGGCCGACCGCCGCTTCGGAGATGAACCGCTTCGTGGTCTGGCTCGGCCTGCCGGCGTTGCTCTTCAGCCTCACCGCCAAGGCCGACTGGGCGCAGATCTGGCAGCCCGGCTTCCTGCTCGCCTTCACCGGCGGCATGCTCGCGGTATTTCTCGCCACCCTGGCGTATCGCTGGAAAACCACCGGCAGCCTGGTCGACGCCAGCATCGACGGGCTCAGCGCCGGCTACGCCAATACCGGCTACATCGGCATTCCGCTGTGCGTGCTGGTGCTCGGTGATGACGGTATGGCGCCGGCACTGATCGCCTCGCTGATGGTGGTCTGCGTATTGTTCGGCCTGGCGGTGGTGTGCATCGAGGTGGGCCTGCAGAGCGACAAGGGCCTGGGCGGCGCCATCGTGCAGGTGGTCTCGGCGCTGCTGAAGAATCCGCTGGTGGTGGCACCGCTGCTCGGTGCGGCCTGGGCGCTGGGTGGTGTGCAACTGCCGGTAGCGCTGGACGAATTCCTGCGCCTGCTCGGTGCCGCCACCGTGCCCTGTGCGCTGGTCTCGCTGGGGTTGTTCCTGGCGCAGCGGCAGAGCGGGTCGAGTGAAGGTGCCTGGCCGCTGGTGGCGTTGAAGCTGGTGTTGCAGCCGCTGGTAACCTGGTTCATCGCCTTCGTGCTGCTCGACCTGCCGCCGTTCTGGGCGCACGCCGCGTTGCTGTTAAGCGCGCTGCCCACCGGCACCGGACCGTTCATGCTCGCCGAGTATTACCAGCGTCAGGCGGCGCTGGTGTCGCGGGCGATCCTGTTCTCCACCCTCGGCTCGCTGCTGACTCTGTCGCTGATCCTGCTGGCGATCAGCCCTTGAGCTGCAACTCCACGCCCAGCTGCTGCGACAGGCAGGGCCAGCGCCGCCAGGCCAATGTGGTGCTCGGCGCCGCCAGGCGCTCGCGGTAGGCCTGCACTGAGGGCTGGTCGAAGCTGGCGCCATCGAGCATGCCGGCCAGAGCGTGATGCACGGCTTCATCGAGCTGGTTGGCGAAGGGCTCGCCGATCAACTGATGCGCGATCAGATTGGCACGCGTGGTGTCCAGCGGGATCAGTGGCTGGCCGAAGTGGGCGATGTAGCGGTCGTTGACCTCCTCCACCAGGCGATGGGCCAGATAGGCCTCGTCGAGCAGGCCTTCCAGCCCTTCGTGGCCGTCCATCAAGGCCGGTGGTTGCAGGAAGAAATGCTCGGCGATCTTCAGCACGGGCTTCACCGCGGACTCGATTCCGGCTTCGCGCGCCACCTCGGCGGCGGCATCCAGCACGTCCGGTACCTCCTCGATATAGGCGATGATGAAGGCAGCCAGCGCGCCCTGCGCGTCGCCCTCGGGCAGGCGAATGGACGGATGCAGGCGATCCAGCTGAGCCTGGAGAAAATGGGCGAGCGCCTGGCTGCCGCTTTCCTGCTGACGAGCATGGGCGATCAATTGACGAAGGGCGGCGGTGTTCATGACTGCTCCTACATATCAGGACATGGACGTGAACCTTAGCCGGCTCCTGCGGTCGGCTAAGACACGATTGTCATAACTTTTTCATACTTATGCGAGTCCGCTATATCCACCTGTATCAGAACGGCTACAGCCCGCAGCAGCCGCGGCGTTTAGGACAAGGGCTGTGTGGCTTCGGCCATTTTCGCTGGTACGTTGCGAGGTGAAAGTCGCCGTCTATACTCGATTTCGAAAGGCAGTACCTGATGGAACCGGACGGGCTCACGCACGGAGAGGTTTCGGCAGCAGTCGCCAGCAGTCGGGTGTGCTTCGTGGACAGTGAGTCCGCAGCGCATGCCCTATTGGCAGTCGATCCCTTAGCCGCAGGCTCAGCCGGCGGGATAACAAGAACAATCAAGGGGAACCCGCAATGATGCGACATCCACGAGTCTGGATGGGCCTCCTGCTGTGGCTGGCATTAGGCTCGGCGCACGCCCAGTGGACGGTCAACATGACGCCTGGTGTAACCGACGTCAGCCGCTCCGTGTTCGATCTGCACATGACCATTTTCTGGATCTGTGTGGTGATCGGCATACTGGTATTCGGCGCCATGTTCTGGTCGATGATCATGCACCGCCGCTCCACCGGCCAGGAGCCTGCGCACTTCCACGAAAGTACCACCGTCGAGATTCTCTGGACCGTCGTGCCACTGGCCATTCTGGTGGTGATGGCGATCCCGGCGACCAAGACGCTGATCGAGATCTACGACACCTCCGAGTCCGAGCTGGACATCCAGATCACCGGCTACCAGTGGAAGTGGCACTACAAGTATCTGGGCCACGACGTCGAGTTCTTCAGCAACCTGACCACACCGCGCTCGCAGATCAACAACCGCGAAGCCAAGGGTGAACACTACCTGCTGGAAGTCGACGAACCACTCGTGGTGCCGGTGGGCACCAAGGTGCGCTTCCTCATCACTGCTGCCGACGTCATCCACTCCTGGTGGGTGCCGGCGCTGGCGGTGAAGAAGGACGCCATCCCCGGCTTCATCAACGAGTCCTGGACCCGCATCGAAGAACCGGGCATCTACCGCGGCCAATGCACCGAGCTGTGTGGCAAGGACCACGGCTTCATGCCCGTGGTGGTCGAGGCCAAGTCCAAGGAGGACTTCGATGCCTGGCTGGCCGAGCGCAAGCAGGCTGCGGCTGCCGAGCGCGAGCTGACCAGCAAGGAATGGACCATGGAAGAGCTGATGGCGCGCGGCGAGAAGGCCTACAACACGGCCTGCGTCGCCTGCCACCAGGCCAACGGCGAAGGCCTGCCGCCGATGTTCCCGGCGCTCAAGGGTTCGGCCATCGCCACCGGGCCGGCCGAGGGCCACATCGACATCGTCTACAACGGCAAGCCGGGCACCTCCATGGCCGCCTTCGGCAAGCAGCTGTCGCCGGTCGACCTGGCCGCCATCATCACCTACGAGCGCAATGCCTGGGGCAACAACCTCGGTGAGATGGTCACGCCCAAGGACATTCTCGATTTCTCCAAGGCGCAGGAGTAAGGACATGAGTGCAGTGATCGATCACGGTCATACTGACCACCACCATGGCCCGGCCAAGGGTCTGATGCGCTGGGTGCTGACCACCAACCACAAGGACATCGGCACGATGTACCTGTGGTTCAGCTTCTGCATGTTTCTGCTGGGTGGCTCGATGGCGATGGTCATCCGCGCCGAGCTGTTCCAGCCGGGCCTGCAGATCGTGCAGCCGGAATTCTTCAACCAGATGACCACCATGCACGGCCTGATCATGGTCTTCGGTGCAGTGATGCCGGCCTTCGTTGGCCTCGCCAACTGGATGATCCCGCTGATGATCGGCGCGCCGGACATGGCCCTGCCACGGATGAACAACTTCAGCTTCTGGCTGTTGCCGGCGGCGTTCGGCCTGCTGGTCAGCACGCTGTTCATGGAAGGTGGCGGGCCGAACTTCGGCTGGACCTTCTATGCGCCGCTGTCGACCACCTACGGGCCGGAGAGCACCACTTTCTTCATCTTCGCGGTGCACCTGATGGGCATCAGTTCGATCATGGGGGCGATCAACGTGGTCGCCACCATCCTCAACCTGCGCGCCCCCGGCATGACCCTGATGAAGATGCCGCTGTTCGTCTGGACCTGGCTGATCACCGCCTTCCTGCTGATCGCGGTGATGCCGGTGCTGGCCGGCTGCGTGACCATGATGCTGATGGACATCCATTTCGGCACCAGCTTCTTCAACGCCGCCGGTGGCGGCGACCCGGTGCTGTTCCAGCACGTGTTCTGGTTCTTCGGCCACCCCGAGGTGTACATCATGATCCTGCCCGCCTTCGGTGCGGTCAGCTCGATCATCCCGGCCTTCGCGCGCAAGCCGCTGTTCGGCTACACCTCGATGGTCTACGCCACGGCTGCGATCGCCTTCCTGTCATTCATCGTCTGGGCGCACCACATGTTCACCGTCGGCATCCCGCTGACCGGCGAGCTGTTCTTCATGTACGCCACCATGCTGATCGCCGTGCCCACCGGGGTGAAGGTGTTCAACTGGGCCAGCACCATGTGGCAGGGCTCGATGACCTTCGAGGCGCCGATGCTGTTCTCGGTGGCCTTCGTCATCCTCTTCACCATCGGTGGTTTCTCCGGCTTGATGCTGGCCATCGCGCCGTCGGACTTCCAGTACCACGACACCTACTTCGTGGTGGCGCACTTCCACTACGTGCTGGTGCCGGGTGCGATCTTCGGCATCTTCGCCTCGGCCTACTACTGGCTGCCGAAGTGGACCGGCCACATGTACGACGAAACCCTGGCCAAGCTGCATTTCTGGATGAGTTTCATCGGCATGAACCTGGCGTTCTTCCCGATGCACTTCGTCGGCCTGGCCGGCATGCCGCGGCGTATCCCCGACTACAACATGATGTTCGCCAACTTCAACATGGTCTCCAGCATCGGCGCCTTCATGTTCGGCGCAACCCAGTTGCTGTTCCTGTTCATCGTCATCAAGTGCATCCGCAGCGGCAAGCCGGCGCCGGCCAAGCCCTGGGACGGTGCCGAAGGCCTGGAGTGGACGGTGCCGTCACCGGCGCCCTATCACACCTTCAGCACGCCGCCGGAAGTGAAATAGGAGGTCTGCCGTGAGCGAGGTCATCGCGACGCGTCGCCTGGTTACCCGTCTGCTGGTCGTGGTGGTGGTGATGTTCTGCTTCGGCATCTTCATCCTGCCGCCGTTCTACGACGCCATGTGCCGGGTCTTCGGCATCAACGGCAAGACGGCCGGGGCCTACCAGGGCGAGCAGTTGGTGGATGAGCAGCGCCAGGTGCGCGTGCAGTTTCTCGCCACCAACGCTGCCGGCATGGTCTGGGAGTTCGGACCAGAGGCCGACGAGATCCTGGTTCACCCTGGGGAGGCGCGCGACATGCTTTTCGTTGCCTACAACCCCAGCGATCACCCGATGAGCGCGCAGGCGATTCCCAGCGTATCGCCGTCGAAGGCGGCGGCCTTCTTTCACAAGACCGAGTGCTTCTGCTTCACCCAGCAGGTGCTGCAACCGGGCGAGCGCATCGAGATGCCGGTGCGCTTCATCGTCGACCGCGACCTGCCGCAGGACGTGAAGCACCTGACCCTGGGCTACACCCTGTTCGATATCACCGAACGCAAACCGCCAGTGGCTCAGGCGACCCTTGCTCGGGCGACTCCATAAGGAGAACAACAATGTCGAGTCACGAAAGTCACGAGAACTATTACGTACCGGCACAAAGCAAATGGCCCATCGTCGCCAGTGTCGGTCTGCTGGTCAGCTTCTATGGCATAGGAACCTGGTTCAACGACCTCTCGGCCAACCGGGAAAGCTCGAACGGGCCGATGATCTTCTTCGTCGGTGGGCTGATTCTGGCCTGGATGCTGTTCGGCTGGTTCGGCAACGTCATCAAGGAAAGCCGTGCCGGCCTCTACAGCGCGCAGATGGACCGCTCCTTCCGTTGGGGCATGAGCTGGTTCATCTTTTCCGAGGTGATGTTCTTCGCCGCCTTCTTCGGCGCCCTGTTCTACATCCGCATGTGGTCCGGGCCCTGGCTCGGCGGTGAGGGTGACAAGGGCGTTGCCAACATGCTCTGGGAAGGCTTCGAATACAGCTGGCCAATGCTGCAGAACCCCGACTCCAAACTGTTCCCGCCACCGAGCGGGGTGATCGACCCCTGGCATCTGCCACTGGTCAACACCATCTTGCTGGTGTCTTCCAGTTTCACCATCACCTTCGCTCACCACGCCCTGAAGAAGAACCACCGCGGCCCGCTCAAGGCCTGGCTGGCAGCGACCATCGTGCTGGCGCTGGCGTTCCTGTTCTTCCAGGTCGAGGAGTACATCGAGGCCTACACCGAGCTGGGGCTGACCCTGGGCTCGGGGATCTACGGCGCGACCTTTTTCATGCTCACCGGCTTCCACGGTGCGCACGTGACACTGGGCACCATCATTCTGATCGTGATGCTGGTACGCATCACGCGCGGGCACTTCGATGCCGATCAGCACTTCGGTTTCGAGGCCGCCGCCTGGTATTGGCACTTCGTCGACGTGGTCTGGCTCGGCCTGTTTATCTTCGTCTACGTCTTGTAGCGCAGCTTCACCAGGTGACGTGAGAAACCAGTTGCCCTGAATAGAAGCCCCAGGCGATCAGGGCAACGGTAATGGCGGTCAGGCCGACACGGACAGTCAGAGCGCCTACCACGCGGGAACCATGGCCTTCGTCCTTGACCAGGAAGAACAGGCCGCTGAACAGGCTGGCGAGCGTAGCCAGCAGCATTAGGACGATCGCGGCCTTGAGCATGCGGGACTCCGGGGGATTGAAGTGATGCAATGCAGTATAGCCAGCAACCCCGACCGTCACGGCAGGACGCAATGAGTGCCTTCCGTCCCGGTTGGCTGCCCAGCCTGCTGGTCGCCCTGCTGCTGCCGGGCCTGATCTGGCTGGGCTTCTGGCAGTTGCAGCGCGGCGAGGAGAAGCGCCAGCTGCTGGCCAGCTTCGAGGCGCGGCGTCAGGCCGAGCCGGCCAGCCTCGAGCAGCTCGAACCCGTGCGTGATCCGGCCTATCGCCGGGTCCAGCTGCGCGGGCACTTCGACGAGGAACACAGTCTTCTGCTCGATAGCCGCGTGCGCGATGGCCACGCTGGTGTCGAGTTGCTGCAACCCTTCTATGACCAGTCCAGCGGCCTCTGGGTGCTGCTTAACCGCGGCTGGTTGCCCTGGCCTGACCGCCGTACACCGCCGCAGTTCGAGACTCCCGATGGTGTGCTGCAGCTCACGGCGTGGATCTACGTCGCGCCTTCCGGCGGTCTGAATCTGCGCTCCGGCGCGGCGACCGATGGCTGGCCACGGCTCATTACTCAGGTCGAGGCCGAAAGCCTGTGGCAGCAACTGGGCCGCGGCGGGTTGCCGTTCGAGGCGCGCCTTGAACCGGGGCCAGCCAGTTACCGCGTCGATTGGCCGGTGGTGAGCATGAGCCCGAGCAAGCATCTGGGCTACGCGGTGCAATGGTTCGCCCTGGCCGCCGCGCTGCTTGGCCTGTTCATCTATCTCGGAATTCACAACGCACGGGAGAGCCGTCATGAACCCAGCCATCGCCATGCCTGAGGCGCCGCGCAAGGGGCGTGGTCGCCTGCAGTTGCTGCTGATCCTGGCCATTGCCATCGGCCCGATGTTTCTCGCCAGTGCCATGTACCAGTGGCGCTTCTGGGTGCCGGAGACGCGCAGCTACCACGGCGTGCTGATCGGCGACGGCCGCACCCTGGCCGACCTCGGCGTCCAGGGTGAGGTCGAGCCCGGTTGGCAGATTCTGGTGACGGCACCGGGCGCGTGCGAAGCGGACTGTCAGCAGTTGGTTTACCTGGCGCGGCAGATCCAGATCGGCCTCAACCGCGAGACGTCCCGCGCCAGCCACGGTCTTGCGCTGGCCGAGCCGCTGACCGCCGATTACGACGCCACGCTCAAGCGCGAGTACCCGCAACTGGGACGCTACCGGCTGGATCTGCGGGCCTATGACAAGGCCGCCGAGGCGGTGCCCGGTGCGCAGCTGTGGCTGGTCGACCCGCACGGCAATCTGGTGCTGCGTTATCCGGCCGGCAGCAACGGCAAGGCGATTCTCGATGATCTGCGCTATCTGCTGAAAATTTCCCTGATCGGCTGACGCTGCGCTCTGTCCATATCGACAGCGCGCCAAGCCCCGTGCCCAAGGAGTCGACATGCACAAGCCCGGTTACCGTCTAGCGTTGTTCGCGACCCTACTGACCGTGGTGGTGGTGCTGCTAGGTGCCTACACCCGCCTGACCCATGCCGGCCTGGGTTGCCCGGATTGGCCGGGTTGCTATGGTTTTCTCGGCGTTCCGATGAGCGAGCACAAGCAGGCCATCGCCGAGGCGCGCTTTCCCGAGGCACCGGTGGAGGTCGCCAAGGGCTGGTACGAGATGATCCACCGCTACTTCGCCGGTGCGCTCGGGCTGGTGATCCTGATCATCGCTATCCAGGCCGTGCGCCGTCGTGAGGAGCCGACGCAACCCGTCAAACTGCCGCTGGCGATCCTGGCGCTGGTGATCCTGCAGGGCGCCTTCGGTATGTGGACGGTCACCCTGCAGCTCTGGCCGCAGGTGGTCACCGCCCATCTGCTCGGCGGCTTCGCCACCTTGAGCCTGCTCACCTTGCTCACCTTGCGCCTGTCGGGGCGCTTCGCCCCGCTGCAAATACCGGGGCGCCTGCGTGCACTGGCGGCTGCCTGCCTGCTGCTGGTGATCGGGCAGATCGCCCTCGGCGGCTGGGTCAGCTCCAACTATGCCGCGGTCGCCTGTGTCGACCTGCCCACCTGCCATGGCGAGTGGTGGCCGGCGATGGACTTCGGCAAGGGCTTTCATCTCACCCAGCATATCGGCCCCAACTACCTGGGCGGGCAACTCGACAGCGATGCGCGCACCGCCATTCACATGAGCCATCGTATCGGCGCGCTGCTGGTAACGCTGGCGCTGTTGGTGCTGGCCTGGCGGCTGCGCGCGGCCGGGCTGCCGCGCCTAGCCGGTCTGCTGCTGCTGGCGCTGGCCGCGCAGGTCAGCCTGGGCATCAGCAACGTGATCTTCCACCTGCCGCTGCTGGTGGCGGTGGCGCACAACGCTGGTGGCGCAGCCCTGCTGCTGACCATGGTGCTGATCAACTATCGCCTGCGGAGCGCTTCTGCGACGACTTGTAAAACATCCGATCTGGCGGACAGGCGCACGACGCTCGTTTCCAGCGGTCTGGTTCAAGGCCGGTAAATAACGAATCAGGGAGAAATGCCATGGCGACAATGCTGCGCACCCACTCCGAACGCGCCACCTGGCGCGATTATCTGGAGCTGACCAAGCCAAGGGTGGTGATGCTGATGCTGATCACCTCGCTGGTCGGCATGTTCCTCGCCACCCGTGCAGGCGTGCCCTGGACCGTGCTGCTGTTCGGCAACCTCGGTATTGGCCTGTGCGCTGGCGCGGCGGCTGCGGTCAATCATGTGGTGGACCGGCGCATCGACTCGATCATGGCGCGTACGCACAAGCGTCCGGTCACGGCTGGGCGCGTTTCGCCGGTGGCGGCGCTGACTTTCGCCCTGGCTCTGGCCATTGCCGGCATGAGCCTGCTGATGGTGTTCACCAACGAACTGGCCGCCTGGCTGACGCTGGCTTCGCTACTCGGTTACGCAGTGATCTACACCGGCTTTCTCAAACGTGCGACGCCGCAGAATATCGTCATCGGCGGCCTGGCGGGCGCTGCGCCGCCGCTGCTGGGCTGGGTCGCTGTCACCGGTCACCTGAGTGCCGAGCCGCTGCTGCTGGTGCTGATCATCTTCGCCTGGACGCCGCCGCATTTCTGGGCCCTGGCCATCCACCGCAAGGAAGAATACGCCAAGGCCGACATCCCCATGCTGCCGGTGACCCACGGTGAGCACTACACCAAGGTGCATATCCTGCTTTACACCCTGGTGATGTTCGCGGTAACCCTGCTGCCTTACGCCATCCACATGAGCGGCCCGCTGTACCTGGGCTGCGCTGTGCTGCTGGGCGGCCGCTTCCTGCACTGGGCCTGGGTGCTGTACCGTGACAGTAAACCGCACGCCGCGATCAACACCTTCAAGTACAGTATCTGGTATCTGTTCCTGCTGTTTATCGCTTTGCTGGCGGATCACTATCTGTTGCTGAATATTTAAGGCTCTTCATGACGCGTACCCACACAACGGTTTTCGTTCTTGTCGCCATCGTCGCCCTGGTGCTGGGGCTAACCGTCAACAAGGTGCTCAGCAGCAAGAGCCAGGGCGACCCGGCTGCGTTGCTCGATGCCGGTATCGTCCTGCTGCCGCAGAACCGCAGCCTGCCGGCGCTGACCCTGGTCGATCAGGACGGCAAGGAAGTCGCGGTCGATCAGCTCAAGGGCGACTGGAAGCTGCTGTTCTTCGGCTACACCTTCTGCCCGGACATCTGCCCGGCCACCCTCGCCCAACTGCGCCAGCTGCAGACGCAATTGTCCGATGAAACGCGCGCGCGGCTTGAGGTAGTGATGGTCAGCGTCGACCCGCACCGCGATACGCCGGAGCAGTTGAGCAAGTACCTGGGCTTCTTCAATGCGGGCTTCAAGGGCCTGACCGGCGAAGAGGAAACCCTGCAGAAGTTCGCCAACTCGGTGAGCATCCCCTACATCCCGGCCGACACCAGCAAGGAAAACTACACCGTCGATCACAGCGGCAACCTGGTGATCATCGGCCCGGATGGCACCCAGCGCGGCTTCATCCGCGCGCCGATCAACAATGCCAAGCTGGCCGAACAACTGCCGGGCCTGGTTTCGGGTAGCTGATCCGCTGGGGTGCGCTTACGCACCGCTATTACCATCATTTCCCGGATTTCATCCGGGCTACGGCCCGACGCAGACCCGTAGGGTGGGTTAGCGGCGCAAAGCACCGGCCGCATAAACGCAACTGAACTTGGCGCGCCGCGTAACCCACCAGGCAGTGGATGGCGCTGCGCCGACGGTGGGTTACGCCGCCGTAGGAACAGAGAGAGTTATTCAGCAATGCGTTACAGGTGGCTAACTCATCCTACGAAACGCGTCGATCCCACTACAGCGCGAACGGCAGCGGCAGATCGACCTGCTGGCGCTGCGCCAGGCGCCGCTGGAACTCGGCTGGATCATGAATCAGCACTTCCTGCCCGGCGAACGACTCGGCGGCGATCAGGCGTGACAGCCAAAAGCGCACGCAGGCCACGCGCAGCATGGCCGGCCACAGCTCCGCTTCGGCCGCGCTGAACGGCCGCAGCGCCGCATAGGCGCCGAGCAGCGCACGGGCGCGAGTGCCATCGAGGCCGCCATCTTCGTGCGAACACCAGTCGTTGAGGGTGATCGCCAAGTCATAGAGCATCGGCCCGGAGCAGGCGTTGTAGAAGTCGATCACCCCGGCCAGATGGTTGCCGTCGAACAGCACGTTGTCGCGGAACAGATCGGCATGCAGGTTCGCCCGCGGCAGAGCGAGGATGCGCGGTTTCAGCTCGGCGATCTCGGCCAGTGCATCACGCAGCAGCGGCAACGCCTGCTCGTCGAGTTTCAGGGCCTGGCTCGGACCTTCGGCGAGCATCCAGTCCAGACCGCGGTCGCTGCGGCGTTCGATGGGCGTATCACGCGTGGCCAGGTGAATCCGCGCCAGCAGGCTGCCCACCTCCTGGCAGTGGTGGGCGTTGGCCTCGCGCACATGCTTGCCGGAAAGGCGCGGCTGCAACAGCGCCGGTTTTTCCGCCAGGCTGCGCAGTGCCGCGCCGTCCTGCGTGCGCAGGGCGTAGGGCACCGGCAGGCCGGCGTCGTGGAGCACGTCGAGCAGTTCGATGAAAAATGGCAGGTCGGCCACCGGGCCGCGTTCGACCAGGGTCAGGACGTACTCGCCCTGTTCCAGGCTGACGAAGAAGTTGCTGTTTTCGCTACCCGCAGCAATGCCCTGGAAGTCACGCAACCGCCCAAGCCCGTAGGGCGCCAGGAAGACTTCGAGCTGATGACGCTCCAGGGGGGTGAATACCGACATATCAGACCTTAATCGCTTACCAGCTAAAGATTTCCCACGAAGGGATCAGCATGTCCGGATCGTCCGAACGTACGAAGTTGCCGTCGCTGCCATCGGCGCGAACGAGAAAGTAGGGTTTGCCGTTCTTCGGGATGACCTTGATGGCATAAAGGAAGCCATTGACCCGGTATTCCTGAATGGTGCGGTCGCCGTCCTGGCGAATGGTCACATCCGGGTCGCCCGAAACCGGGTCATCGGCATGCGCGGCAAGCGGAAGACAGGCCAGCAGGCCGACCAGCAAAAGGCGATTCAATGTACCCATGATAACCTTGCTCCTTAATATTCACCGATGCAGCCATTCTAACAGGCTGCTGAAAAACTACCTGCGTTGCCATTGCTGCGTTAAAAGCAGGCTCGGAATGCTCATTTACAGCTCGTAAACTGCGCTTCCTCGCCTGTTTGATTCGCTGGCGCTCACCCTTCGGGCCAGCCTTTGGCTGTTACTCCCGTTGGTCGTTGCGCCTTGCACTGGCTGCCTCGCCTACGTTTTTCAACTACCTGTTAGCTGCACCCGCCGAAAAGGTTGATCCCGCGCATGAGCCAAGCTCCCCTCGTTCTGGTCGACGGTTCCTCGTACCTGTACCGCGCCTTCCACGCCCTGCCGCCGCTGACCACCTCCAGGGGCATGCCCACCGGAGCGGTAAAGGGCGTGCTGAACATGCTCAAGAGCCTGCGCAAGCAGTACCCGAACAGCCCGTTCGCCGTGGTCTTCGACGCCAAGGGCGGCACTTTCCGTGACGAGCTGTTCGCCGAATACAAGGCCAATCGCCCGTCCATGCCGGACGAACTGCGGGTGCAGGTCGAGCCGCTGCATGCCAGCGTGCGTGCCCTTGGCCTGCCGCTGCTGTGCGTCGAAGGCGTGGAAGCCGATGACGTGATCGGCACCCTGGCCCGCCAGGCCGCCGGCGAAGGTTGTGACGTGGTGATTTCCACCGGTGACAAGGACATGGCGCAACTGGTCTGCCCGCACGTTACGCTGGTCAACACCATGACCGGAAGCGTGTACGACATCGATGGCGTGAAAGGGAAATTCGGCGTCGGCCCTGAGCTGATCATCGACTACCTGGCGCTGATGGGCGACAAGGTCGACAACATTCCCGGCGTACCGGGCGTGGGCGAAAAAACCGCGCTCGGCCTGCTGGTCGGGGTCGGCGGTGGCCTCGATGTGCTCTACGCCAACCTCGATAAGATTCCCGAGTTGCCGATTCGCGGCGCCAAGAGCCTGCCGGCCAAGCTCGAGGAACACCGCGACATGGCTTATCTGTCGTATCAGCTGGCGACCATCAAGACCGACGTGCCATTGAACATCGCCATCGATTCGCTGCATCCCGGCGAGCCGGACCTTGCCGCCCTGGTCGAACTGTACGGTCAGCTGGAATTCAAGAACTGGCTCGACGACTTGCTGCGCCAGAACAAGGCGCTGGCGGCCAAGACAGTGGCCCCTGCCGGCGACCTGTTCGCCGAGCCGGCCAGCGAGGCCGTCGAAGAAGCGGCCGAGCCTGCGCCAGCCAGCGCCGGTGACTACCAGCTGGTGCTGGAGCAGGCGCAGTTCGATGAGTGGCTGAAGAAACTGGAGCAGGCCGAGCTGATCGCCTTTGACAGTGAGACCACCAGCCTCGATGCCCAGCAGGCGCAACTGGTCGGTCTGTCCTTCGCGGTCAAGGCCGGTGAGGCTGCCTACGTGCCGCTGGCGCACAGTTACATGGGCGTGCCGCAGCAGCTCGATCGCGATGCGGTGCTCGAGGCGCTCAAACCGATCTTCGAAGACCCGGCCAAGGCCAAGGTCGGCCAGCACGCCAAGTACGACATCAACGTCCTGGCCAACGCCAGCACACCGATCACGGTGCAGGGCGTGGCCTTCGACACTATGCTCGAATCCTACGTGCTGGACTCCACCGCCACCCGTCACGACATGGACAGCCTGGCGTTGAAGTACCTGAATCACAGCACCATTCGCTTCGAGGACATCGCCGGCAAGGGCGCCAAGCAGCTGACCTTCGATCAGATCGCCCTGGAACAGGCCGGCCCCTATGCCGCCGAAGACGCCGACGTGACCCTGCGCCTGCACCAGGAGTTGTGGCGCCGCCTCGAAGCCGTGCCGTCCCTGGCCAAGGTGCTGCGCGAAATCGAAATTCCGCTTATGCCGGTGCTGGCGCGCATCGAGCGCAACGGCGCGCTGGTCGATGCCAAGCTGCTCGGCGAGCAGAGCGTCGAGCTGGGCGAGAAACTGGTGGAGCTGGAGCGCAAGGCCTTCGAGATCGCCGGCGAGCCGTTCAATCTGTCCTCACCCAAGCAACTGGGCGTGATCCTCTACGAGAAACTCGGCTACCCGGTGATCAGCAAGACTGCCAAGGGCCAGCCCTCCACCGCCGAGGCGGTGCTCGCCGAACTCGCCGAGCAGGATTTCGAGTTGCCCAAGGTGCTGATGCAGTACCGCAGCTTAAGCAAGCTCAAGAGCACCTACACCGACAAGCTGCCGGAGCAGATCAACCCGCGTACCGGGCGCATTCACACCAGCTACCATCAGGCGGTGGCCGCCACTGGCCGGCTGTCGTCGAGCGACCCTAACCTGCAGAACATCCCGATCCGCACCGCCGAGGGGCGGCGCATCCGCCAGGCCTTCGTCGCGCCCCAGGGCTACAAGCTGATGGCGGCGGACTACTCGCAGATCGAGCTGCGCATCATGGCCCACCTGGCCAAGGACGAAGGGCTATTGAGTGCGTTCCGCGACGATCTGGACGTGCACAAGGCCACGGCCGCCGAGGTATTCGGTGTGGCGCTGGAGGAGGTGACCAGCGATCAGCGACGCAAGGCCAAGGCCATCAACTTCGGCCTGATCTACGGCATGAGCGCCTTCGGTCTGGCCAAGCAGATCGACGTCGAGCGCAAGGAGGCGCAGGCCTATATCGACCGCTACTTCGCCCGTTATCCAGGCGTGCTGACCTATATGGAGCGCACGCGCGCCCAGGCTGCCGAGCAGGGCTATGTGGAGACGGTCTACGGCCGTCGCCTGTACCTGCCGGAAATCCATGCGCAGAACCAGGCGATGCGCAAGGGCGCCGAGCGTGCGGCAATCAACGCGCCGATGCAGGGCACTGCAGCGGACATCATCAAGCGCGCGATGATCGCTGTGGATGGCTGGTTGCAGGAGAGCACCATCGATGCGCGCATCATCATGCAGGTGCACGATGAACTTGTACTGGAGGTGCGCGAGGAGCTGGTCGATGAGGTTGGTGCCAAACTCAAGAGCCTGATGAGTGGCGCCTCCGATCTGGACGTGCCGTTACTGGTGGAAGTAGGCGTTGGTACCAATTGGGACGAAGCACACTAAGCCAGGCAGCGCCGCGGCGTGCAGCCGCGGCCGCTCTGGCTTAGGGGTTTGAGGAATCAAAAGACACTTTCTTATGGCAAATGGTTTTTAGGGCGCCGATGAACTTTCCCCAAACCCGTCCGGTCAGAGTTCATGAATGGCCGTTGAGGCCTTCATGCTCCTTTGTTGTGTTAAGTGTTGGCAGACATCTGAACCCCGCCCTAGCGGTTCAGACCTTGGACCCCGAACTTCTCCCTCCCCATACGAAGCTCGGGGTTTTTTTTGCCCATAAAAAAGTGCCGCTCGCGGCCATCTGATGACCCTCGCCCGCTTGCGGGAGAGGGTGCCCGAAGGGCGGGAGAGGGCGCTTTTGACGCACTTTCAAGTCAAAACGGCGGCGGCTGCTCCGGGTGCGCCGCGCGCACCGAATACTATCTCTGATCTCGGTGCGCATAGCGCACCTAAGCTTCACGCTTCCTCTTGAGTTTCCTCACCCTCTTCCGGCAACAGATCCAGCCAACCGGCCAGCACCATCTGCGCCTCTTCCACGCCCATGCGCTTGGGCGCCGAGAACAACTGGATGCTGATGCCTTCGCCCCACTGCTTGCGAATGTCCTGACGCACCTTGAGTAGGGCGTTCTTCGCCGCGCCGAAGGCCAGTTTGTCTGCTTTCGTCAGCAGGATATGCAGCGGCATGCCGCTGGCCACCGACCAATCCAACATCATGCAATCGAATTCGGTCAGCGGATGGCGAATATCCATCATCAGCACCAGACCGCACAGGCTTTCGCGACTGCCCAGGTACGCTTCCAGATGTTTCTGCCAGTGCTGCTTGAGCGGGATCGGCACCTTGGCGTAGCCGTAGCCGGGCAGGTCCACCAGGCGGCGTTCGTCATCCAGGCGGAAGAAGTTGAGCAACTGCGTGCGCCCCGGCGTCTTCGAGGTGCGCGCCAGGCTGGCATGGGTCAGGGTGTTCAGCGCGCTCGACTTGCCCGCGTTGGAACGGCCGGCGAAGGCGACTTCCAGACCGCTGTCCTCGGGGCACTGGTCGACCTTGGCGGCACTGATGAGGAAGCTGGCCTGCTGGCACAGACCGATGATGGGATTCTTCGGGAGCATGGAGGGTATCCGGTGGTTGCCTCGATTCCGTGAGAGGGTGCCTACAAATTGCTGCGCTTGACCATGCTGCGTTGGAACCAGCCTCAAAATGCTCATGTACCACTCGTACATTCCGCTTTCTCGGCTGCCTCCGCCTTGCCTGACCTTCGCTCGCTGCTTTGTAGCTACCCCTCTGGCGGCTCGAGGGCTTGCGACATTTCCGCGCACCTGCTGCACGCCAGGTGGCGTGGCAAGCGGCGTCGTTTCCGTTTCAGCGTTGCCAGTATATAATGCCGCAGATTTTGTGTGCGCTTTGTCCCACCCGCAGGAACCCGATTGCCGGGAGCGATTACATCTCTGCTCGATAGAAAGCAGGACGCTTCCAACCCTGATGAGGTTGATCTGATGAAGAAAATGCTGCTCGCAGCCGCCGTCATGACTCTGTCGTTAAACGGCTATGCTGCTCAGGATCCGCAAGCGGTGTACGACCGCTCCTGTGGCGTATGCCACAACGGCCAGATCCCCACGGCGCCCAAGAAGGGCGACAAGGCCGCTTGGGAACCACGCCTGGCCAAGGGCATGGATACACTGGTGCAGAGCGTCACCAATGGTTTGAATGCCATGCCGCCGCGCGGCCTGTGCATGGACTGCACGGCCGAGGATTACCAGGCGGTCATCAAGTTGATGACCGAATGAGTAAGCCCAGCCGATAACCCTTTCTCTCTTAGCCGTAATTGGATTAGCTGATGAACAAAGTACTCGTGAGTCTGCTGTTGACCCTGGGCCTCACCGGTGTGGCTCAGGCTGCTGGCGATGCCGAAGCCGGTCAGGGCAAAGTCGCTGTCTGTGGTGCCTGCCATGGCGCCGATGGCAACAGCCCTGCGCCTAACTTCCCCAAGCTGGCCGGTCAGGGCGAGCGTTACTTGCTCAAGCAGCTACACGACATCAAGTCCGGCGCTCGTCCGGTGGTCGAGATGACCGGCATGCTGGACAACCTCAGTGACCAGGACATGGCTGACATCGCTGCTTACTTCGCCAGCCAGAAAATGAGTGTCGGTGCTGCCGATCCCAAGCTGGTCGCACGTGGTGAAGCGCTGTTCCGTGGCGGCAAGCTGGAAGAAGGCATGCCATCCTGCACCGGCTGCCATTCGCCAGACGGCGCTGGCCTGGCTGCTGCCGGCTTCCCGCACCTAGGTGGCCAGCACGCGCAGTACGTGGCCAAGCAGCTGACCGACTTCCGCGAAGGCAATCGCACCAACGACGGCGACGCGATGATCATGCGCGCCATCGCCGCCAAGCTCAGCAACAAGGATATCGAAGCTGTTTCCAGCTTCATCCAGGGTCTGCACTGATAGACCGCCGTTGCTTTTGGCAAGACAAAGGGTGGCTTCGGCCACCCTTTTTCGTATGCGTCATGGCTACAATGGGCGGAACCGGCCCAGTGGTAGCGAGTCATAGTCTCGAATCGCCATCAGGGCGAAGCTTATCCAGCCAAGGAGTACCCTCATGCGTAACCTGATTCTCGGCGCCGCTCTGGCGATCAGCAGCCTGTTCGGCCTTACTGCCCACGCCGAACCGGTCGCAGGCCAGCAGTATGTCGAGTTGAAAAGCCCGGTGCCGGTGTCCAAGCCCGGCAAGGTCGAGGTGGTGGAGCTGTTCTGGTACGGCTGCCCGCACTGCTACCAGTTCGAGGCGACGCTCAATCCCTGGGTCGAGAAACTGCCGGAAGACGTCAACTTCGTCCGTGTCCCGGCGCTGTTCGGCGGCGTTTGGAACGTGCACGGCCAGGCATTCATCACCCTGGAAATGATGAAGGTCGAACACAAGGTGCATGACGCCGTGTTCAATGCCATCCACCAGGAGAAGAAGAAGCTGGCCTCGGCTGAAGAGTTCGCCGACTTCGTCGCGACTCAGGGCGTGGATCGCGACGCCTTCCTCAAGACCTTCAATTCCTTCGCCGTCAAAGGCCAGATGGAAAAGGCCAAGAAACTGGCCATGGCGTACCAGATCACTGGCGTACCGGTGATGATCGTCGGCGGCAAGTACCGCTTCGACCTGGGTTCGACCGGCGGCCCGCAGCAGACTCTTCAGGTGGCTGACCACCTGATCGCCAAGGAGCGCGAGGCGCTCTAAGCGCCCCGCAGGCGCTAAACATGATGCGCCGCTGGCGGAAGACACGTGCGGTTGGTCTGTGCGATCCACAGATCAATCCGCACTGCTCGCCGCAGGCTGACTGGCCAGCCGACGGCCTTTTGCGCCTGCTCAGTTTCAATGTCCAGGTCGGCATCAACACCCAGCGTTATCACCACTACCTGACGCGCAGTTGGCAGCATCTGCTGCCCCATGCCGGGCGCACCGGCAACCTGCAGCGCATTGGCGATCTGCTAGCCGATTTCGACCTGGTGGCGCTGCAGGAAGTCGATGGCGGCAGTCTGCGCTCGGGTTACGTCAATCAGGTTGAGTACCTGGCCCAGCAGGGAGCCTTCCCCTACTGGTATCAACAGCTCAATCGCAATCTCGGGCGTCTCGCCCAGCACAGTAACGGCGTGCTTAGCCGCTTGCGGCCTACTTTGTTGGAGGATCATCCGTTGCCTGGACCACCTGGGCGGGGGGCGATCTTTCTACGTCTGGGTGAAGGCGAGCACGCGCTGTGCGTGGTGATGATGCACCTGGCCCTGGGTGCCCGCACCCGTACCCGGCAGCTGGCCTACATCCGCGAGCGGGTCAGCGAGTTTCGTCATCTGGTGCTGATGGGCGACATGAACACTCATGCCGTCGATCTGCTGGAGAACTCCCCGCTGCGTGATCTCGGTCTGCTTGCCCCGCAGGTCGAGGCGACCTTTCCCAGCTGGCGCCCGCAGCGCTGTCTCGACCATATCCTGCTCAGCTCTGAGCTTGAACTAGGACGCGTCGACGTACTCAGCCAGCCGATTTCCGACCACCTTCCCGTAGCCGTGGAAATCCGCCTGCCAGGAGCACAGAATAGCGCGCAAATGCCTATGCTGAAGACGCCATCTCCTGAGTAAGCCGTATGAGCGATGACGCGCAACGCTGGAAAGACAAATACCTGAGCAGCCTGGAGCAGCAGGAAAAGCTCGAGCGACGCTGGGAGTCGCGTCTGGATCTGTTGCGCCGTGGCCTGGTGCGCAGCAGCCTGGCTGCCGAGGGTGCGGACAAGGCGGTCGATCAATGCATGCAGGAAATGCGCGACATCCTCCGTCGCGATGAGATGGATGCCGCCTTGGGTGGCCTGATTCCACGTCTGGAAAAGGCCGTGCTGGACTCCGAGCAGCGCCGCCAGCAGCGTGCCGGCGAGGCCGCCACGGCACTGGCAGGTCTGATCGAACAGCTGCAGCGCCTGCAGCCACCGCGTGAGGTGCGCAAGGCGCTCAAGTCGCTCGGCAAGCAGCTGCAGGATGCCACCAGTCACCAGTATCTGCTGCCCGCGCTGCTCAGCCAGCTTAGCAATCTACAAGGGCAGGCGCTGACCGTTCTGCAAACCCCGGTGCAGGAGCAGCCGGGTCTGCTGCAGCGCCTGTTCGGCTCACGCGGCGAGAGCGGCGAAGAGGCCGCACATACTAATCCTGCACCTGCACCTGCACCTGCACCTGCACCTGTATCTGTATCTGAGCCTGAGCCTGCAGCTGTCTCTGAGCCTGAAGCGCGGGCGCCATTGGTCGCCGCGCATGCGAGCACGCCAGTGGCTGTCGCTCCCGAATCATCGGTGCATCGCCAGGCCAGCGACGCTGCGCCGGTGCTCGACAGCCTGCCGTTGCCACCTGGCCTGGTGCTGCATGAAGAACCCAGCGACAGCCCGTTCTCCCTGCCCAGCAGCGAGCCGGGATACAGCGCGGTGGCACCGCACATCGCCAACAGCCTGCGCGGTCTGCTCGACGAACTGCAGCTGCCGGCACGCCATCTGCCGCAGGGCGAGGCATTGCGCCAGCGCCTGGAGGGCAACCTCAACTGGTATGAGCTGGTGCCGGTGCTGGATGACCTGGCCGTGCTGGTACTGGCGGTCAGCGACAGTGGCCAGCGCGATTTCGCCGTTTATCTCAAGCAGCTCAACGAGCGCCTGGCCGCCTTTATCAGCACCCTCAGCGAAGCGCACGAGGGCTACACCGCGTCGGTAGAAAGCACGCGAAACTTCAACCAGCAGCTGCGCGATCAGGTCAATGACCTGCAGAGCAGCGTGCAGGAGGCGGCCGACCTGGATACGCTCAAGCAGGCGTTGGAGCAACGTCTGGAGGGCCTGTTGCAGAGCGTCAGCAATCACCAACGCCAGCGCGACGGCGGTGAGGAGGACGTGGCCGAGCGGCTGCAGGGCCTGGTCAAGCGTGTTGCCGAAATGGAACTCGAGGCGCAGCAGTTCCGCCAGCATATCGAGGAGCAACGGCAAAAGTCCCTGCTAGACCCCCTGACCGGCTTGCCCAACCGCGCTGCCTGGAGCGAGCGCCTCGATCTGGAAGTCGCGCGTCGCCAGCGCTACGGTGGTCAGCTGCTGATGGCCGTGCTGGATATCGATCACTTCAAGCGGATCAACGATGGCTACGGCCATCTGGCCGGCGATCGGGTGCTGAAGATCATCGCCGGCGAACTGCACAAGCGCCTGCGCAAGACCGACTTCATTGCCCGCTTCGGTGGCGAAGAGTTCGTTCTGCTGATCCCGGCAACCCCGCTGGAAGGCGGCGTTCAGTTGCTGGAAACCCTGCGGGCGGCGGTCGAAGCCTGCCCATTCCATTTCAAGGGCGAGCCGGTGACCATCACCTTCTCTGCCGGTATCGCCGAATTCCGCAATGACGAGGCCACCGAGGCCACCTTCGAGCGCGCCGACCAGGCGCTATACCGCGCCAAGGGTTCCGGACGAAACCGCGTCGAACAGGCCTGATGGCTGCCCCGGGCAATCAGACCGGGGCAGCCATCAGAGCGGGTCTGTTCGGGGCTAGGAAGTCATCTCTGCCCGTTCCTTTTCTGCAGGCGCGCCCGTCCGTGGCGCAGGGGCGTGATCGTCATCCAGCAGCGGCACTTCATTGCCCTGAGCGTCATACAGCTTGCCGCCGATGAAGTGGTCGCCCTCGTGCAGGGCGGCGATGTCGCGGTAGCGCAGGCTGCGTTCGGTACCGGCGACGAACACCGACTGCTGATCCGAATTGCCGGTAGTGAAGTGGTTGAACAGCAGGTTGAGCAGGATCGCCATGATCGCCGCCGAGCTGATGCCGGAGTGGAAGATGGTTTCGAACCAGGCTGGAAAATGGTGATAGAAGCTGGGCATGGCGATGGGGATCATGCCGAAGCCGATCGAGGTGGCGACGATCACCAGGTTCATGTTGTTGCGGTAGTCCACCTTGGCCAGTGTGCGGATGCCGCTGGCCGCGACCGTGCCGAACAGCACGATGCCGGCGCCACCGAGTACCGAGGTCGGCACCGCGGCAATGACCCGGCCCATGATTGGCAACAGGCCGAGGGTGACCAGAATCAGTCCGCCGGTGGCAACCACGTAGCGGCTCTTGACGCCGGTGACGGCCACCAGGCCGACGTTCTGGGCGAATGCGCTCTGGGTGAAGGAGCCGAACAGCGGCGCGACGACGCTGGCGATCATGTCTGCGCGCAGGCCATTGCCGAGACGTTTGGAGTCGATCCTGGTGTCGATGATGTCGCCCACGGCGAGAATATCGGCCGAGGTTTCCACCAGGATCACCATCACCACGATCAGCATGGAGATGATCGCCGCCACCTCGAACACCGGCATGCCGAAGTGCAGCGGTGCCGGGAAGGCCAGCACCGGCCCTTCGCTGACCCTGGAAAAGTCGGCCATGCCGAACGCCAGGGCGACCAGCGTGCCGATTACCATCGCCAGCAGGATCGACAAGCGCGAGATGGTCGCGCTGCCGACTTTGCTCAATAGCAGAACGGTAGCCAGGGTGAACGCGGCCAGGCCGATGTTGGCCATGCTGCCGAAGTCCGCAGCCTGGCTGTTACCGCCCATGGCCCAGCGCGCGGCTACCGGCATCAGGGTGAGGCCGATGGTGGTAATGACGATACCCGTCACCAGCGGTGGGAAAAATTTGGTGATCTTGGAGAAGATTGGCGTGATCAGCAGGCCGATCAGCGCCGCGCCTATCACAGCACCGAACACCACCGGCAGCCCACCCTCGCCGCCATTGCTGCCGACTATCGCCACGATGGTGGCGACGCTGGCGAACGAAACGCCCTGCACCAGGGGCAGCTGACAGCCGAAGAACGGCAGGCCGATGGTCTGCAGCAGGGTGGCGGCGCCGCCGACGAACAGCGAGGCCGCGATCAGCAGGCCGATATCGGCGGGTGACAGGCCGGCCGCCTGGCCGACGATCAGCGGAACGGCAACGATGCCGCCATACATGGTCAGTACGTGTTGCAGGCCGTAGAGCAGATTGGAGCCGATACCGAGGTTCTCGTCCTCGGGGCGCTGAGCGGTGGAGGTCATGGGGAAAACTACTCGCTGTTGTTCTTGTGCAGTCAATGTAGACATTTTGTTCCAATCTTGGCTACTACTTTGTATACATTTCTACGAATGGTCGCTGCCATGAACGCCGCTGCGTTTTCGGTCACGAAAGCTCCGCCCCGGCGACAATGCGAGCATCCATGCGCGCGCGACTCGCGAGGTGACCCCGCAGGCCCTAGACTATGCGCACCTGTCAGCGGAGCTAGCCATGGACATCTTCAGCATCGCCGTGCTGATCTTTCTCGTCACCGACCCTTTCGGCAATATCGCCATCTACATCGCTGCGCTGAAGAACGTCGAGCCACGCCGGCGCATCTGGATCGCCGCGCGAGAGCTGCTGTTCGCCCTAGGTCTGCTGCTGCTGTTCCTCACCTTTGGTGACAAATTCCTCACCAGCCTCGGGCTATCACGCGAGGCAACGGCCATCGCCGGCGGTATCATCCTGTTCGTCATCGCCATGCGCCTGATCTTTCCCAGCCCGCAAGGCCTGCTCGGCGACGTGCCGGACGGCGAGCCGATGCTGGTTCCGCTGGCCACGCCTGCGGTGGCCGGGCCTTCGGCACTCGCAGTGCTGATGACCCTGCGCAACACTCACACCGGGCCGCTCTGGGAGCTTTACCTGGCCTTGATTCTGGCCTGGGCGGCGACGGCATTCATCCTGTTGCAGGCTTCGTTCCTGCAACGGTTCCTCGGTAATCGCGGGTTGATGGCGGTGGAACGTCTGATGGGCATGCTGTTGATCATGCTCAGCGTCGACATGCTGCTGGACAACCTGCAAAGCGTATTCGGTCACGCATGAAGTCTCTTTGCCTTGCCCTCGTTCTTGTTCTGCTCGCCGGCTGTGCCGGCGGTCTGCGTATCGACGACAGCCATACCGCGACTGGCCAGAACAGCCGCGTACAGTACGTCGTGCTGCACTACACCTCCGCTGACTTGCAGCGCTCGCTCGAGCTGCTGACGCAGACCGAGGTGAGCAGTCACTACCTGATCGGCGATGCGCCGCCGACCGTCTACCGTCTGGTGGACGAAAACCGTCGTGCCTGGCACGTGGGCGTCAGCGAGTGGAAGGGACGTACCTGGCTCAACAGCACCACCATCGGCATCGAGCTGGTCAACCAGGGCTACTATCAGACGCCGGTCGGTCGCTACTGGCAGCCCTTCGCCCCGCAGCAGATCGACACGCTGATCGTGCTGCTCAAGGACATCGTCAAGCGTCACCAGCTGCCACTGGGCTCGATCATCGCGCATAGCGATGTGGCGCCTCAGCGCAAGGTCGATCCGGGCCCGCTGTTCCCTTGGAAGCGCCTGGCCGACGAGGGACTGGTGCCCTGGCCGAACGAAGACGCGGTGGCGCGCCAGCAGGCGCTGTTCAGCACCAGCCTGCCCAGCGTGCAGTGGTTCCAGGAGCAGTTGGCGCAGCACGGTTACACGGTGCCGCAGCATGGCGAGTTGGACGAGGCGACGCGCAATGTCATCGCCGCGTTCCAGATGAAGTACCGCCCAGCCAATTACGACGGCCAGCCGGACGCGGAAACCGCAGCGCGCCTGCTGGTGCTCAACCTGCAGGCATCAAGCTAGAGCCTCTCGGCAGGTGTCGTGGCGATCAGCCGCGAGTCGTCCAACGCTGCACTGCGATGAACCGTGGCCGCTTGGTATTCAGGGTCGGCGAGCATGCTCAGAAAGGCTGCGGACGATGGATAACGCACCAGAAGAAGCAGATCCCAGCGTTCTTCCTGCGGCGCGATCAACGCCAGGTGAACGTCAGCCATGATCTGTACTTCACCGCCCACGCCCTGAACCTTGGCCAGCGCGGTGCGGCTGTAGCGGGCATAGGCTTCGCGACCGCTGCAAGACGCAAAGGGGCTGTCTGCGTCATACGCAGCCTGACTGCTGAAGCGAAGCAGATTGAGCATCACAATCGGCGTGTCGCTTGGCATGCGTTCGGCGAACGCCTGCAAATCCACGCTACTTGGGTTGATGCTGGGCATGCATGTTCCTCGCCTGGTGTTTTTTCCGAGCCTCTCGCCTGAGATCAACTACCGCAAGCGCTATCGATCCGCTTGATAGTCAGCCATCTGTTCAGCGTGCTGCGGCTTACGCACGGTATTGCCTGGGCCTGGGCCTTGGCTGATCAGCGCAGGTCGGGTTGGAAGTCGCGCGCGTCGCGTGCCCAGACATCCAGCACCGGCTTGAGGTCATCCAGGGTCAGCTGGCTGCTGCTGTTCTCCAGTGCCAGGCCGTGGCCCTTGCGCACCACCCGCAGCACCGGCTCGCTGGTGCGCGCATCGAGCGCTTCCAGTTCGATGAAAATCTCCGTGTCGCGATCACGCGTGCCGGCAGCCGTGCTGGCTGCAGCGATCACCAGGGCCACGGGGATCACCTCGTAGGCTTTGATCCCTTCGGTCGAGACGTTGACGCCGGTGATTGCGCTGCGCAGCACCAGGCTGTCCATGCTCGGGGTGTCGACCAGCCTCAGACGTGCGTTCGTCAGCTCGCGCAACAGTGCCTGATGCAGGTAGTCACGCACCTGTTCCAAGGTCTGCGCGCTGACCTGGTCGCTGGGCGCGGGAGCGGGGTAAAAGCTTGGCTTCTCGACGTAGACCGATGTGTAGCGCTCGCTGCTGAACTGCGGTGAAATCCAGCGCAGCACCGGTGCTCCGGTGGCTGAGGTGGCAGGCTGCAGTTGGGAATAGTCGGCAAGATAGCCGGAGAATTGCGTGGGTTGGGTCGTCTGACTGGCGCAGCCGGTGAGCAGCAAGCCAGCGAGAAGACCCAGGCGAAGCGAAGTGGCGTAGCGCATCGGCGGACTCTCCTGTCCATTGGTCTGGAATCAGACTAGATGCCGCTCCGTCAGTCCGCCAGTTCGCCCAGCCGTTGTGCCAGCAGCCTGAAATCGTAGGGTTTGACAATACTTTCGGTAGCTGCCCCGCTATCGCGAGCGCGCACTTCTTCGAGCAGTTGACGCTCGTCGTAGCCGCTGGCGAACAGCACCGGCAGGGTCGGCCGCAGCTGGCGAGCGGCTGCCACCAGCTCGCGCCCGTCCATGCCGGGCAAGCCGATATCGCTCATCAGCAAATCGACCTGTTGGTCGCTGCGCAACAGGTCGAGCGCGCTGGGGCCGTCGCACAGGGCGTGTACGCGGTAGCCGAACTCACCGAGCACCTCCGCGGTGAGTTCGCGCACGACATCGTCGTCCTCGACCAGGACAATGGTCTTGACGCGGGCGCAATCGGTTTCGGTCATGAACTTCTCTGTTTCAGCGCGCAGAATGCGCAAATGTTTGGCAAACTTCGGAGTCTGCACGCGGTCAGTGTGCCACACGCCTTCCCCCGATAGATAAGAAGAAGCGAGACAATCACCGAATGGACGTCCCTATGTCGAATGAATCCGCAATGGACGAAAGAGGTTTTCGCCGCATTCTCAATCGTAATGTCGGGCTGCCGCTCGGCCTGGGCGTGGTGGGCGCCCTGTTCTTTGCACTGCTGATCGGCTTTCTGCTCGATGTGATCCGCTGGGTCGAGCATACCGACCAGGTCCTCAATCGGGCCAGCGAAGTGTACAAGCTGACCCTGGATCTGGAGACCGGCATGCGCGGCTTCCTGCTCAGTGGCGAGGAGGATTATCTGGCGCCCTATGAGCAGGCGCGCGGCAAGTTTCGCCCGTTGACCGAACAACTGATCGGCATGGTCGCGGACAACCCGCCACAGATGCAGCGGCTCGAGCGTCTGCTGGCGCTGCAAGAACAGTGGGATCTGTTCGCCCAGGAAGTCATCGGCCGCCGTCGCGACGGCGGCAATTACCTGGTCGAAATAGGACGGGGGCGCGGCAAGAACCTCACCGATGGCATGCGCCGCGAGCTCGATACCTTCATCAACAGTGAGCGTGAGCTGCGTCAGCAGCGCAATGCCGATGTCAGCAGTACCACGCTCTGGGGCGCCGGCATCTACCTGGTGGTGAGCATTCTGTTCAGCGCCTTGCTGGCCTTTTTCGGCCGCCGCGAGCTGATGAGTCTCTCGCAGACTTATTCCCAGGCCATGGCCAAGCAGGCCGATTATGCCGATGAGCAGGGGCGTCGTGCCTGGCTTGGCGGTGGCCAGACGCTGCTGTCGGAGCGTCTGCTCGGTCAGCCGCAGGTGCAGGAGCTGGCCGACCGCTCGCTCGAATTCCTCGCCGAATATCTCAATTGCGTGGTCGCCGCCCTGTATCTGCGCGACGGTAAAACCGGTGACCTGAAACGCGTTGCCGGCTACGGCTTCAGCAAGGATGCCAGCCTCAAGGAGCAGTTCTATAAAGGAGAGGGGCTGGTTGGTCAGGCTGCCCGTGGCCGCCGCCTGGTTTGCCTGGATGATTTGCCGGCGGATTACATCAAGGTCGCTTCAAGTCTCGGCGAGGGGCAGCCAGTCAGCGTTGCCCTGGTACCGCTGCAGTCCGAAGACAGTGTCAACGGCGTGATCGAGCTGGCCTTCATGCGCCCGCTCGAGGCGCGTGAGCGGGAGTTCCTCGAAGCCATTGCCGGCAGCGTCGGTATGGCTTTGGAGGCCGCGCGCTATCGCCAGCGCTTGCAAGAGGTGCTCGGTCAGACCCAGCAGCTCAACGAGGAGTTGCAGACCCAGCAGGAGGAACTGCGCGCCGCCAACGAAGAGCTGGAGCAGCAGGCGCGCGTGCTCAAGGAGTCCCAGGCCCATCTGGAAACCCAGCAGGCCGAGCTGGAGCAGACCAACGAGAAGCTTTCCGAACAGGCGCAGACGCTAGCCGACCAGCGCGACGAGCTGGACCAGCGCAACACCACGCTCGGCCGCATCCAGGCCCAGCTCGAAGAGCGCGCCGAGGAGTTGCAGCGTGCCAGCCGCTACAAGTCCGAATTCCTCGCCAACATGAGCCATGAGCTGCGCACGCCGCTGAACAGCTCGCTCATCCTGGCCAAGCTGCTGGCGGAGAACTCCGCCGGCAACCTCGACGATGAACAGGTCAAGTTCGCCGAGTCGATCTATTCGGCCGGTAACGATCTGCTCAACCTGATCAACGACATCCTCGACATCGCCAAGGTCGAGGCCGGCAAGCTCGAGGTGCGCCCCGAGCGCACGCCGCTGGCGAGCATGCTGGAAAGCCTGCGCGATGTGTTCGCGCCACTGGCTGGCGAGCGTGGCCTGGGTTTCCAGATCGAGCAGCAGGGCGAGCTTCCACAGGTGCTGTTCACCGACCGCCAGCGCGCCGAACAGATCCTGCGCAACCTGCTGTCCAACGCCTTCAAGTTCACCGACCGTGGCGGCGTGACCCTCAGCGTCTCGCGTCAGGAGGGTCATTACCTGGCCTTCGCCGTGCATGACACCGGCATCGGTATCGCGGCCGACCAACAGCAGGCGATCTTCGATGCCTTCCGCCAGGCCGATGGCACCACCAATCGCCGTTACGGCGGCACCGGCCTGGGGCTGTCCATCTCGCGTGACCTGGCGGGGCTGCTCGGCGGGTCCATTTCCGTCAGCAGCGTGCCCGGCGAGGGCAGCACCTTCACCCTGCTGCTGCCCGAGCAGATGGTCGAAGGCGCAGCCCAGAGCAAGCCGGCGGCGCCGCTGGTAATGGCGCCGCTAGCGATGCCGGCCACGCCGGTTATTCCTGCCGCTGCGGCGGCGATGCCGCGTCCCCCGGCGCCGTTCGCCGATGATCGCGAGCAGCTCGACGCGCACGGCGGCCGCCGTGTGCTGGTGGTGGAGGATGAAGTGCGCTTCGCCCGCATCCTCTTCGACCTGGCCCACGAACTGGGCTACGCCTGCCTGGTCGCCACCAGCGCTGACGAAGGCCTGGAGCTGGCGCGGCGGTATCGTCCCGATGCCATCCTGCTCGACATGCGCCTGCCCGATGGCTCCGGCCTCAGCGTGCTGCAGCGCCTCAAGGATGACGCACAGACTCGTCACATCCCGGTGCATGTGGTCTCGGTCGAAGACCAAAGCGAGGCGGCCCTGCACCTGGGAGCAGTCGGCTATGCGCTCAAGCCAACCAGCCGCGACCAGCTCAAGGAAGTTTTCGGCAAGCTGGAGGCCAAGCTCAACCAGCAGGTCAAGCGCGTGCTGCTGGTGGAGGACGACCCCCTGCAGCGTGACAGCGTTGCCCGCCTGATCGGCGACGAAGACATCGAGATCACCGCTGTCGCCCTGGCCGGTGAGGCGTTGGAGAAATTGCGCAGCACGGTCTTCGATTGCATGATCATCGACCTCAAGCTACCCGACATGCTCGGCAATGAGCTGCTGCAGCGTATGGCTGAAGAGGACATCTGCTCCTTCCCACCGGTGATCGTCTACACAGGGCGCAACCTGACCCGCGACGAGGAAGCCGAACTGCTCAAGTACTCGCGCTCGATCATCATCAAGGGCGCGCGCTCGCCGGAGCGCCTGCTGGACGAAGTCACCCTGTTCCTGCACAAGGTCGAAGCCGAACTGTCCAGCGAGCACCAGCGCATGCTCAAGACCGCGCGCAGCCGCGACAAGCTGTTCGAGGGGCGGCGCCTGCTGCTGGTGGACGACGACGTACGCAACATCTTCGCCCTGTCCAGTGCGCTGGAGCAGAAGGGCGCCACCGTCGAAATCGCCCGCAACGGCCACGAGGCGTTGGCCAAACTGCATGAACACGACGACATCGACCTGGTGCTGATGGACGTTATGATGCCGGAAATGGACGGCTACGAAGCCACCCGGCAGATTCGTTTGCAAGACCGCTGGAAGAACCTGCCGATCATTGCGGTGACGGCCAAGGCGATGAAGGATGATCAGGAGCGCTGCCGCGAAGTCGGCGCCAACGATTACCTGGCCAAACCCATCGACCTGGATCGCCTGTTCTCCCTGATCCGCGTGTGGATGCCCAAGCTGGAGCGTCTCTGATGCCTGACGAAATCGAGCTGCGCCTGCTGATTGAGGCGATCTATCTGCGTTACAGCTATGACTTTCGCGATTATTCGAAGGCCTCGCTCAAGCGCCGTGTACGTCAGGCGCAGGCGCAGCTCGATTGCCCGACCATTTCGGCCTTGCAGGAGCGCATCCTGCACGAGCCGCGGGCCTTCATGCAGCTGTTGCAGTACCTCACCATTCCGGTCAGCGAGATGTTCCGCGACCCTGACTACTTTCTTGCCCTGCGCGAGCAGGTGGTGCCGCTGTTGCACACCTATCCGTCGCTGAAGGTCTGGGTGGCCGGCTGCAGCACCGGGGAGGAGGTGTATTCGCTGGCCATCCTGCTGCACGAGGAAGGTCTGCTGGAACGCACCATGATCTACGCCACAGACATCAACCCGCATTCGCTGGAAAAGGCCGAACAGGGCATTTTCGCCCTCGACAACCTGCGCACCTACACGCAGAACTACCAGCTGTCCGGCGGCAAGCGGGCATTTTCCGACTATTACTCGGCAGCCTACGATCGCGTGCTGTTCGACAAGTCGCTGCGCGCCAACGTGACCTTCGCCGACCACAGCCTGGCCACCGACAGCGTGTTCGCCGAAACCCACCTGGTGTCGTGCCGCAATGTGCTGATCTACTTCAACCGCGACTTGCAGGATCGTGCGCTCGGCCTGTTCCACGATTCGCTCTGTCACCGCGGCTTTCTCGGCCTTGGTAGCAAGGAAAGCCTGGATTTCTCCGCCTATGCCCGACAGTTCGAAGCGGTGTCGCGCCCCGAGCGGATTTTCCGCAAGCGATGAGCGGCCAACGGATCAACCTCCGCGGCCAGGTTCGTGCGCCGCTGCAGGCGCTGCTGATCGGCGCTTCGGCCGGTGGGGTGGAAGCGCTGCTGAGTCTGCTCGAAGACCTGCCGCCGGACTATCGGCTGCCGGTGGTGTGCCTGCTGCATCAGCCGGATCGCAACGACAGCCTGCTCGCCGAGCTGCTCGCGCGGCGTTTGCAGCTGCCCGTCAAGGAAGCCGAGGACAAGGAATACCTGAGCGGCGGTACGGTTTACGTGGCGCCCGCGGGTTACCACCTGTCCATCGAGACCGAGCGCAGCTTTTCCCTCAGCCGCGAGGAGCCGCGACATTTCTCCCGGCCCTCGATCGACATCCTCTTCGAGTCTGCGGCCGATGCCTACGGTGAGCATCTGGCGGCCGCGCTGCTGACCGGCGCCAACGAGGATGGTGCCGCCGGCCTGCAAGCCGTTCAGCAGGCCGGGGGCCTGACGTTGGTGCAGGACCCGGCCGACGCGCAGGTGCCGACCATGCCGAACGCCGCGCTGGCGCTGCTCGAACCGGATTTTCTCCTGCCTATCAATGCCATGCGCCTGCTGCTGGCCGAACTGGATACCCTGCCATGTTGAGGAAGATCGAATCCAAGGTGCTGATCGTCGACGATCTGCCGGAGAACCTGCTGGCGCTGCGTTCGCTGATCCAGAGCGAGGACCGCACCGTGTTCCAGGCCAGCAGCGCCGATGAGGCGCTGTCGCTACTGCTCGAACACGAGTTCGCCCTGGCCATTCTCGACGTGAAGATGCCCGGCATGAACGGCTTCGAACTGGCCGAGCTGATGCGCGGCACGGAGAAGACCAAACATATTCCGATCATCTTCGTCAGCGCCGTGGGCCGCGATATGGACTACGCCTTCCGCGGTTACGAGAGCGGTGCGGTGGATTTCCTGCACAAGCCGCTGTCGCCTTTCGAGGTGCGCAGCAAGGTGGCCATGTTCGTCGAGCTGTACCGCCACCGCAAAGCGCTGAGCATGCAGCTGGAAGTGGTCGAGGCCGCACGCCGTGAACAGGAGGCGCTCCTCACCGAGCTGCGCGAGACCCAGGCCGAGCTGCAGAAAGCGGTGCAGATGCGCGACTCGTTCATGTCCATCGCCTCGCACGAGCTGCGCACGCCGCTCAACGGCCTGATCCTCGACGTGCAACTGCGCCGGCTGCGCCTGGAGCAGGGGCGCATGGATGCCTTCAGTGCCGACAAGCTGCGGGAGATGATCACCCGCGACGAGCGCCAGATTCGCAGCCTGAGCCGGCTGATCGACGACATGCTGGACGTTTCACGGATCCGCACCGGCAAGCTGTCGGTGCGCCCGGAGCCGGGCGACCTGGGCGTGCTGGCCGGCAATGTGGTAGAGGGGCTGGCCGCGCAGTTCGCCAGCGCTGGTAGTCATATCGAACTGCAGGTCGAGGGGCCTGCGCCGGTGATGATGGACGAGTTCCGCATCGAGCAGGTGCTGGCCAATCTGCTGACCAACGCCCTGCGCTACGGCGGCGGCAAGCCGGTATCGGTGCGGGTTGGGGCGGCGGGCGAACAGGTGCGTGCCGAGGTGCGCGATCAGGGTATCGGTATCTCCGAAGCGGATCAGCAGCGAGTGTTCGAACAGTTCGAGCGTGTTTCCTCTGCCGACGCCCCCCAGGGGCTGGGGTTGGGCCTGTTCATCAGCGAGCAGATCGTCCAGGCCCATGGCGGGCGCATCGAGCTTAGCAGCCGCCTTGGCGAGGGCTCCTGCTTCAGCGTTGTACTGCCGCGACGGAACTGATCGTGCAAATTGCACGTGTCGCAAATCATGCATCTTGCAAAGTGCATGAGAAGGATTGCGTTTTGCTTATATAAGTTATTGATTTATAAGGATATTTCTGGCGATAAAAATTGGCATGGGCGCTGCAGAATCAGTCGTGTAAGCCCCGACTGACCTGCTAATGGAGAAGCATCATGCACATCGTCCGACTGAGCCTGTTCTGTGTCGCTGCATTGCTGGTCAACGGGGCTTACGCCAAGGATTTCAGTGGTTCGGCTGGCGCCATCGCCAAGACCGCCGAATTCACCCTCTCCAACTCGCCGGTGTGGGAATCGCGTGTCGGTGCGCAGCAGGATGGTTCTGCCGAGCTGCGCAAGCAGAGCGTTCACAGCGTCGGTGATGACGCCAAGTGGCTGCGTATCTCTGACGATGGCGCCACCGATACCGCCAATCGCGAGCCACGTCCAGCCAACAGCACCCCGCGCTGGGTGTTCTGACCGACAAGGAGTCCTGCCATGTCCAGAAGCGCCATCCTGTTTTTGATCATGACCCTGTCGAGCCTGGCCGTGCTGTGGCTGAGCCCCGACCTGGAGGCAGGATTCGCCCTGCTGCTCAAGGGTGCCAGCGCCGTTTTCGGCCTGGGCTTTCTGGTGGCCCTGATGGCTGGGCGGCGTATCAAGTTCGACCCGGTACTGCGCTGAAACTGATCAGCAAGACCAAATGAAACGCCGCGAAGATCGCGGCGTTTTTTATGGTTCTTCACGTTATCGCGGGGAAGATACGCTTGCCATCGGACTGGCAATTACGTGTTGGTTGTCGATGACTTGGCATTATCCATTAACACGCCGCCTGACCTGATGGGTTTCGCCCCTTACGGGCGCCACACCTTTCTTGCTTGCCCAAGAAAGGTGTGCCAAAGAAGGGCACCCCGACATCCGGGTTTCGCTACGCGAAACTTCCCTCGCTCCGGCGCTGCTCCGGGGGCCGGCTTACAAGGGCCATCCCTGGCCCTTTAAGCCTCTCGCCGCATCCATGCGGCTCGTCCCCCTACGCAACACCTCCACTCGGCCTCCTGAAGGGGACCAGGTCGCGAGCTTGCATAAGCTTTGCGGAACTGAAATTGGCGGCGTCTGGCCTTTGCAGGGGAGTGTTTCTTTGCTTACTTTCTTTGCACAAGCAAAGAAAGTAAGTCGCCCGTAAGGGGCGAAACCCATCAGACCAGACAACACGCTAACGGAGAGTGCCAAGTCATCGAGCGCTAACACGTAATTGCCGGCTCGCTTTTGTCCCTCAGACCGGCAGGCTGAAATAGAAGTTGGCGCCCTCGCCGGGGCGTGAATGTACGCCGAGCTGACCGCCGTGCAGCTGCACGATTTCCCGTGCCAGCGCCAAACCGAGGCCGACGCCGCCCTTGCGTCTGCCGACCTGGACGAAGGGTTCGAAAATGCGCGGTTGCTGCTCGAAGGGAATGCCCTCGCCCTGGTCGCGAACGCTGATGATCACGCGTTCACCATGGCGGCGCACCTGCAGCCGTACCTTGTCTCCCGGGTTGCTGTAGCGCAGGGCGTTGTCGGTCAGGTTGTCCAGCAGCCGTTCCATCTGCGCGACGTCGAGGTTCAGGCGCGGCAGCGGCTCATGCACCTCGCAGACCAGCTCCACCTCACGCTCCGCGGCTTTCTCGGCAAAGCGCTGTGGCGTGCGCTGGATCAGTTCGGCCAGGTCGCAAGGGCGGCGTTGCAGGGTCTGCATGCCGTTCTGGTAGCGCGAGAAGTTGAGCAGGTCGTCGATCAGTTGCACCAGGCGATGCATTTCCTCGTCGACGGTGCGCATCAGCTCCTGCTCACGGCCACTCGGTGGCAGCGAGAGGCGCTCGCGCAGCAGGCTGAAAGCCATGTGCATGCCGGTGATCGGCGTGCGCAGTTCGTGGGACGCACGCAGGATGAATTCGCTGCGCACGCGCTCGAAGGCGCGCTGCTTGGTCACGTCGCGCAGCACCATCACCGCACCGACACTGCCACCCTCGATGACCTGCACCGGGGTCAGCGCCCAGGCCAGCAAACGGGTTTCGCCATCGCGCTCGATCTGCAGGTCGGCCGGTGGTTCGCCCAACAGCTCACCGGCGAGCACCTGACTTAATGCCTCGTCCACCGCGTGGTCCGGCAGCAGTGGGCCGATCGGTTGGCCGAGAATGTCGGCGTGCCAGGACAGCTGGCGCAGCGCTACCGGGTTGGCATGTTCGATACGGCCCTGCTCGTCGAGGATGACCAGACCATCGTCGATGCTGTCGAGCACGGCTTTCAGCCGGCCCTCGCTGCTGAGCAACTGATTGAGGTTGCTCGAGTGGTATTCGCGCAGCGCCTCGGTCATCAGGCCGAAGCGGCGGCTTAGTACCGCCAGCTCCACCACCGGCGACACCGGCAGCACCACATCGTATTGGCCCTGGCCGATCTGGTCGGCGGCACGCGCCAACATGTCGATGGGGGCGCCGAAGCGCCGGGCGATGCCATGGGCGGTGAGCACACCGATCGCCAATACGGCGAGGCCGGTCAGCACCAGGAGCCCGGCGATCGGCTGAGAGCGCTCGCCGGCCTTTTTCTCGGCGGCGACGACCCGCTCGACGACCTGATCCTGTTCGTTGAGCAGGTGGTTGCGCAGGCGCTGGAAAGCTTCGGTGAAGGGTTTGTGAGCACCCAGATTGTGCGGAGTCTGCCCTGCAGGAGTACCGCTGGCGGCGGCCTCTACCTGCTGTTCGTAGAGCGCGGCAGCTTGCTCGAGGCCTTGTTTGTAGCGCGTACCGAGGTTCGCCTCCAGGCCTTCGGCAAGGGTGGCGCGGAAAGACTCGCGTGCCTGCGCCAGTCTTTCCGGCGCCGGCTTGGGGTCGAGCAACAAGATCAGTTCGTCGCCCAAGTGCTGGCGCAGCTTCTGCCCGACCTGCACGGCGGTGAAACCGCGCTGGATCAGATCACTCTGGCTGCGCGCCATCTGAGTGACGCTGAACAGGCCGAGCAGCAGGCCGAGCAGTGCCACGGTGATCAGCGCGGAAATACTGAGGAACAGGCGAGTGCGAAGCTTCATCGACAGCTTCATGGTGATCCCATGGTCAGAGGTTGTACTGCTTGCGTTTGCGGTAGAGGGTCGAGGTGTCGATACCCAGGGTCCTGGCCGCCAGGTCGAGGGTGCTGCTGCTGGCCAGCACCGCAGCGATATGGGCCTTTTCCAGCTCCTCGAGGCTCATCGGCGCGCCGACCCGTACGGTGCTGCTTGGTGCTTCGCTGCTGCCGCCGAGGCCGAGGTGGGCGATCTCCACCGCTTCCTGCTGGCAGATGATGCTGGCCCGTTCGATGACGTTGCGCAGTTCGCGAATATTGCCCGGCCAGTGATAGGCCTGCAGGGCGGCTGCCGCCTCGGGCGTGAAGGCACAGGCCGGACGGCCGTAGTCGCTGACGAAGCGGGCGAGAAAGCGTTCGGCCAGGGACATCACATCCTCATGTCGCTCACGCAGCGGCGGCAGCTTGAGGGTGATGACATTGAGGCGGTAGAGCAGGTCTTCACGGAAGCGCCCTTCGCGCACCATTTCGTCGAGATCCAGGTTGGTGGCGGCGACGATGCGCACATCGGCGCGGCGCGTGACCGGATCGCCGACGCGCTCGTATTCCTTGTCCTGGATGAAGCGCAGCAGCTTGGGTTGCAGCGCCAGCGGGAAATCGCCGATCTCATCGAGGAACAGGGTGCCGCCGTCGGCCTGGCTGACCCGGCCCTGGGTGCTTTCGCTGGCGCCGGTGAATGAGCCGCGGGCGTGGCCGAATAGTTCGCTTTCCATCAGCTCGGCGGTCAGCGACGGGCAGTTGATGGTCACGCAGGTGCGTTTGGCACGGCGGCTCCAACCGTGAATGGCGCGTGCCAACTCGCCCTTGCCGGTACCGGACTCGCCGAGAATGAGGATATTGGCATCGGTGGTGGCGACCTGCCGCGCGGTTTCCAGGATCGACATCATCGCCGGGCTGTGCGAATCGAGTCCGTCCTTGACCTTGCGTACTTCGCCCTCCAGTGCCTCCAGGCGCGCGGCCAGGGTGCGCACTTCCAGCTGCTTGGCAGCCGCCAGGCGCAGTTGATCGGGGGTGCAGGGCTTGACCAGGTAATCGGCAGCGCCGGCCTGGATGGCGTCGACTGCGGTATCCACCGCCGAGTGGGCGGTGACGATCACCACGCGCATCCACGGCGCCTGGATGCGCATTTGCGCCAGCAGATCGAGGCCGCTGTCTTCGCCCAGGCGCAGGTCGAGGAAGCACAGGTCGAACACCTGACGATGCAGCAGGGCTTCGGCCTGCGCTGCGCTACTGGCACCCGCGACATCGTAGCCTTCATCTTCGAGGCAGTAGCGGAAAGTACGCAGGATTGCCGCTTCGTCATCCACCAGCAAAATGCGCCCGCTAGTTTGCTCTGCTACTGCCATTTATATGCTCCGTCTCGCTGGTCAATGCAGCTTAGTCAGGTAAAAACCGTGCAAGTTGCACGGCCTGACTGCGCCGATACTGCACCCTGCATGCAGGCAGGGTGCCTTTATTATTGTTAACTATTTGTTTTTAAAGGAATTTATCTGTCTTTTTGGGCTGGCATGAGGCTTGCGATATTGCTTGTATCGTCTCACGAACAGGAGTGAACTTATGCCCCCGTTCAAACCCTTGATACTGGCTGCCAGCACAGCGCTGCTGCTCGGCCTTACCCCACTGGTCAGCCAGGCCACCG
The DNA here is from genome assembly GCF_940789645.1 of Pseudomonas sp. Marseille-Q0931. Lineage (NCBI taxonomy): Bacteria > Pseudomonadati > Pseudomonadota > Gammaproteobacteria > Pseudomonadales > Pseudomonadaceae > Pseudomonas > Pseudomonas sp. Marseille-Q0931. Next base: position 188,456 of record NZ_CALNWT010000008.1, read on the forward strand.
AGGGCGCGCTGGCTCCCCAGTTGGACGCTGCCCGCCAGGAAGGTTCCATCTGGACAGCCTTCGCACTCAATCGCCATCTCAATCCGTTCAAGCTCGATATCGATGTAGAGGATGGCGTAGCCACGCTCGGCGGTAAGGTCGAGAACGACGTACAGAAAGAACTCGCTGAGCAGGTGGCGCTGAGCATAGAGGGCATCGACTCGGTGGACAATCGCATCGAGGTCGGCAGCGATGCCGTCGAGGGCAATCCGCCCGGCATGGTTCAACGTCTGGAAGATGCCAGCCTCGCCGCAACCGTGAAGTCCAAGTTGCTCTGGAACAGCAACACTCGCGGCCTGGACATCCAGGTCAAGAGCGAGACCGGCAACATCACCTTGAGCGGCCATGCGCAGACCCCGGCGGCCAAGGAACTGGCCGGCCAGTTGGCGGCCAATACCGATGGTGTGAACGAGGTGTTCAACCACCTCAGCATCAGCACGGCCGACAGCAGTAGCAGTGAGGTGCAAACGACCCTCGACGAGGCACGCGAGAACATCAGCGACGGCTGGATCACCAGCAAGGTCGAGGCCAGCTTTCTCTATAGCCGCAACCTGGATGCGATGAACATCTCGGTGGACACCAGTGACGGCTTGGTCAGCCTGCGCGGCAGTGTGCTGAGCAGCGCCGAGAAACGTCTGGCGGTCGAGATTGCCCGCAATATCCGCGGTGTTCGCGGCGTCGATGCCGACGCCCTGCGCATCAGCAGCTGATTCACGACCCGTCGGCCGCCGCAGCGACCGGCAACCCGAAAGTCCCATCGCCAAGGAGAGAATCCATGAGCAGCAAGACCGCACAACTCAATGAACTGATCGAAATCACCCGTGACGGCAAACGCTTCTACGAGCATGCCCACGAGGAGGTCAAGGATGTTCGCCTGCAGGCGCTATTCCGTGACATGGTGCGCGCCAAGACCCAGGTGATCGATGCGCTGAGCGTCAAGGTCGCGGCCAATCAGAGCGAGCCGGCAGCCGGCGGCACCATGCTGGGCAAGCTGCGCCAGTTCTATGCCGACACCCGCGCGACCCTGGCCAAGGATGAAGACGCCACCTACGTGGCGCAGCTTGAGGACGCGGAAGACCGCATCCTGCATGCCTTCGAAGACGCGCTGGAGAGTGCCGACCAGGACGTCCGCGTGCTGCTGGCCGTCGAAATGCCCAAGGTACGCGCCTGCCATGAGCGCATGCGCGCGTTGAAGCAGAGCATGCAGTAATCGCTGCTGCGCTGTTCCGAGCCCCTGCACGTTAGGCGTGCGGGGGCTTTTTTGTTGGGCAGATCGGGCTGGCGAGTTTGTGTGTTCTTTTGCGCTATTTATATCCGGGCAAAGATCATTGGCATGTCGATCTTTCGTCTTGGTTTCGCCCCTTACGGGCGAGTCACTTTCTCTTGCTTGCCCAAGAGAAAGTAACCAAAGAGAAGGGCACCCCGCCATCCGGCCCCGGCTGCGCCGGGGTTCCCTCGCTCCATCACCGCTCCAGGGGCACGCCGTGAAGGGCCATCCCTGGCCCATCACGGCTCTCGCGACATCCATGTCGCTCAACCCCTTCCACGGCGATTCCACTCGGCCTCCTGAAGGGGACTTGGGCGTCGCTTGTGAGATCGCGCTTCAAGAGCAAAAGCCAAACGCTACCCACTTTGATCTTCCGGATATTTCGCGAGCTCGCGGTCCCGTAAGTAGGCCAAGCCATCGGCAGCACACACTTAATTGCCAGTCCGGTATCAACCCGCCTTTCACCAAAGCGCCTTTCGCTGCCAAAGCGAAACGTCACTGGTGTTCATTTAACTGTCACATTCGTTTCATACAGTGTTCACGTGGCCTGCAGATACTTGGGCCCGTTCCATCCAACACAACACAATCTGCTAGGAGCAAGGCATGAAACTGAAGCGTTTGATGGCGGCCCTGACTTTCGCCGCCACTGGCGTAAGCGCCGTATCTGCTGTAGCCGCCGTCGACCCGGCTCTGCCGACCTATGAAAAGACTTCCGGTGTGTCGGGCAACCTGTCCAGCGTTGGTTCCGACTCGCTGGCCAACCTGATGACTCTCTGGGCTGAAGAGTTCAAGAAGAGCTATCCGAACGTGAACATTCAGATTCAGGCTGCCGGTTCTTCCACTGCCCCGCCCGCTCTGACCGAGGGCACTGCCAACATCGGCCCGATGAGCCGTCCGATGAAAGACAGCGAAATCCAGGCCTTCGAAGAGAAGTATGGCTACAAGCCGGTCGAAGTACCGGTCGCCATCGACGCCCTGGCGGTGTTCGTGCACAAGGACAACCCGATCAAGAGCCTGGACATGGCTCAGGTCGACGCCATCTTCTCCAGCACCCGCCTGTGCGGTGGCGAGAAGGACATCAAGACCTGGGGTGACCTGGGCCTGACCGGCGAGTGGGCGTCCAAGCCGATCCAGCTGTTCGGCCGCAACTCGGTTTCCGGCACCTACGGCTACTTCAAGGAAGAAGCCCTGTGCAAAGGCGACTACAAGTCCAACGTCAACGAGCAGCCGGGTTCGGCTTCCGTGGTGCAGTCGATCTCCAGCACCCTGAACGCCATCGGTTACTCGGGCATCGGTTACAAGACTTCCAGCGTGAAGACCGTTCCCCTGTCCAAGAAAGGCGGCGAAGCCTTTGACGCCAACGAAGCCAACGCTCTGGCTGGCAAGTTCCCGCTGGCTCGCTTCTTCTACGTCTACGTCAACAAGGCTCCGAACAAGCCGCTGAGCCCGCTGGATGCCGAGTTCCTGAAGCTCGTCCTGTCCAAGCAGGGTCAGGAAGTCGTCGTCAAGGACGGCTACATCCCGCTGCCGAAGAAAGTCGTCGACAAGACCATGAAAGAACTGGGTCTGTAACGACCGCGTAAGGCTGCAATCCGAAGCCCGCCTCTATTCGTAGAGGTGGGCTTTGCTACGTCACCGTGCTGTAACTTTTCTGTCATACGAAACCGCTAGATTGGCCGGGCTCGTGAAACAGACAAAAAATACGGCGCGCTCATGGCCGCGCAGAGAAGCTCTCAATCATGAATGACCTGGCTAGTGAAACCATGACCGCCTCCACCAATTCCCTGGGGCTGGACTTCAACACTCCTGCCCTGCAACGCAAGCGCCGCCTGCGCGCTCTCAAGGATCGCCTGGCTCGCTGGGGCGTTTCCGTCGGTGGCCTCGCCGTGCTCGGCGCCATCACCCTGATTTTCTTCTACCTGGCCTATGTGGTACTGCCCATGTTCCAGGGCGCCGACCTGCAACAGCGCGAGCCGGTACAGCCGGCCTGGCTGGCCGAGGCCGGCAAGCCGCTGCTGATGGCTGTCGAGGAGCAGAACCAGGTCGGCATGCGCCTTGCCAATTCCGGCAGCGTGCAGTTCTTCGATGCCAAGAGCATGGCCGCGCTGAACGCGGTCACGCTGCCGCTGCCGGCGGGCAGCGAAGTGACTTCCGTCGGCGAGGATCAGCCGGGCAGCAACCGCGTCGTGCTGGGCCTCTCCAATGGCCAGGCGCTGGTGTTCGAACACAACTATCGGGTCAGCTACCCCAACGACGTGAAGACCATCACGCCGGTCGTTTCCTACCCCTTCGGTGAGGAACCGCTGACTCTGGACCCGCAAGGCCGCCCGCTCGAGCACATGGGCATCAGTCTGAGCAGTGGCACCCTGGTCATCGCCGCCTCGGTGGGCAGCGAGCTGCACGCGGTCAGCATCAGTCGCGAAGAGAACCTGATGACCGGCGAGGTCAGTACCAGCGAAGATCGCCTGGCGCTGCCGCAGATCGCCGATCCGATCAAGAGCCTGATCATCGATCCGCGCCAGCAGTGGCTGTACGTGATCAATGGCAGCGCCACCGCCGATGTCTTCGACCTGCGCCGCAACACTCTCAACGGCCGTTACAAGCTGCTCAACGACGGCTCCAGCGAAGTGACCTACGCCACTTCGCTGCTCGGCGGCATCTCGCTGCTGGTCGGTGACAGCAAGGGTGGCATCGCCCAGTGGTTCATGGTCCGTGACGAAGACGGCAAGTCTTCGCTGAAATTGGTGCGTGACTTCAAGATGGCGGGCAGCCCGATTGCCCAGATCATCTCCGAGCAGCGCCGCAAGGGCTTCATCGCCATGGATAGCGCCGGTAACCTGGGCGTGTTCCACAGCACCGCGCACCGTACCCTGCTGGTCGAGCAGGTCGCCGATGGCCACACCATGGCGGCCATGTCGCCGCGCGCCAACCGCATTCTGCTGGAACACGACGGCAGCCTCGAGCGCCTGCTGCTCGACAACCCGCACCCGGAAATTTCCTTCAGCGCGCTGTGGGGCAAGGTCTGGTACGAGAACTACGACAAGCCGGCCCACGTCTGGCAGTCCACCTCGGCCAACACCGATGCCGAACCCAAACTGAGCCTGGCGCCGCTGGCCTTCGGTACCCTCAAGGCGGCTTTCTACGCCATGCTGTTGGCCGCTCCGCTGGCGATCGCCGCGGCGATCTACACCGCCTACTTCATGGCGCCGGCGATGCGTGGCAAGGTCAAACCGGTGATCGAGCTGATGGAAGCGCTGCCGACGGTGATTCTCGGCTTCTTCGCCGGCCTGTTCCTCGCGCCCTATGTCGAGGGACACCTGCCCGGTATCTTCAGCCTGTTGATCTTCACGCCGATCGGCATCGTGCTGGCAGGCTTCATCTGGAGCCGCCTGCCGGAGTCCGTGCGCCTGCGCGTACCGGACGGCTGGGAAGCTGCGCTGCTGATCCCCGTCATCCTGGCCGTCGCGTTCTTTTCCCTGAGCATGAGCGGTCACCTGGAAAACTGGCTGTTCGACGGCAACATGCGCCAGTGGCTGAGCAATGACCTGGGCATTCCGTTCGACCAGCGCAACGCCCTGGTGGTCGGTCTGGCCATGGGCTTCGCGGTGATTCCGAACATCTACTCGATCGCCGAAGACGCTGTGTTCAGCGTACCCAAGAGCCTGACCTTTGGCTCTCTGGCCCTCGGTGCCACGCCGTGGCAGACCCTGACCCGCGTGGTGATCCTGACTGCCAGCCCGGGCATCTTCTCGGCGCTGATGATCGGCATGGGCCGCGCCGTCGGCGAAACCATGATCGTGCTGATGGCCACCGGCAACACGCCGATCATGGACATGAACATCTTCGAAGGCCTGCGCACCCTGGCCGCCAACGTGGCGGTGGAGATGCCGGAGTCGGAAGTGGGCGGTACCCATTACCGCGTCCTGTTCCTTTCCGCGCTGGTGCTGCTGACCTTCACCTTCGTCATGAACACTCTGGCCGAGCTGGTGCGTCAGCGCCTGCGCGTCAAGTACGCATCGCTCTGAGGACTGCAAGACTATGTCCGTGAAACAGAACAACATGAAATCCTGGTTCAAGAGCGGTTCGCCCTGGATCTGGATGAACGCCGGCGCGGTGTCCATCGCCATCATCATGGTCATCGGCCTGCTGTCGGTGATCGCGGTGCGCGGTCTGGCGCACTTCTGGCCGGCCGACATCATCGAAGCCAACTATCAGGTGCCCGGCCAGGAAGCCAGGGTGATGGCTGGCGCCGTGGTGCAGATCGAGGAAATCCCGCGTGCCCGCTTGGCCGCCTCCGGCCTGCCGGTGGATGTCGAGGGTGGCGAGTTCATGACCCGCGAGCTGATCAAGGTGGGTAACCGCGACCTGTACGGTGCGGACTTCACCTGGGTTGTCGGCGAGTGGCTGAGCGACCAGCGCAAGCCGGTGGACATCACCGCCTTCGAGCGTCGCGAGTGGGGCAACTTCTACGGCTACCTGGTCAACGTCAAGGAAAATGGCCAACTGGTCGCTGAAGGCGACGCTGCCTGGGCGGAGCTGCAGAAGCGTCTGCAGCGCGTCGAAGACCTGCATGGCGAAATCGTCAAACTGGAGAAGCGCGACATCGGCCGCATCAACGCCGGCCTGGAGCGCGTGCGCCTGCAGACCCGCAAGCTGGAGCTCACCAACCAGCTCACCGATGCCGCCCAGGCCGACCTAGCTGCCGAGCGCGCCCAGTGGGACGCCGAGTACAAGGTGCTGGAGGCCGAGCTGAGCGCGCGCTACGAGCAGTTCAACCGCGACAGCATGACCGTGCGTTCGGCTGACGGCCGCGAACAGGAAATCAGCCTCGGCAAGGTGGTACGCGCCTTCCGCCCGAACGCCATGTCGACGCTGGACAAGCTGAGCCACTATGGCAGCAAGGTCTGGGAGTTCGTCAGCGACGACCCGCGTGAAGCCAACACCGAAGGCGGCATCTTCCCGGCGATCTTCGGCACCATCATGATGACCCTGATCATGGCGGTGATCGTTACCCCGTTCGGCGTGATCGCAGCCATCTACCTGCGCGAGTATGCCAAGCAGGGCCCGCTGACCCGGGTGATCCGCATCGCGGTGAACAACCTGGCTGGCGTCCCGGCGATCGTCTATGGCGTATTCGGCCTGGGTTTCTTCGTCTACGTGCTGGGTGGCTCGATCGACCGCCTGTTCTTCCCGGAAGCCGCGCCGGCGCCGACCTTCGGTACGCCAGGCCTGCTGTGGGCCTCGCTGACCCTGGCGCTGCTCGCGGTACCGGTGGTGATCGTCGCCACCGAGGAAGGCCTGTCGCGCATTCCGCGAGCGCTGCGTGAAGGCTCCCTGGCCCTGGGCGCGACCAAGGTGGAAACCCTGTGGCGCGTGGTGCTGCCGATGGCTAGCCCGGCGATGATGACCGGCCTGATTCTCGCCGTGGCCCGCGCCGCCGGCGAAGTGGCGCCGCTGATGCTGGTGGGTGTGGTCAAGCTGGCGCCGAGCCTGCCGCTCGACGGCAACTATCCTTACCTGCACCTGGACCAGAAGATCATGCACCTGGGCTTCCACATCTACGACGTCGGCTTCCAGAGCCCCAACGTCGAGGCCGCGCGGCCGCTGGTATATGCCACCGCGCTGCTGCTGGTGCTGGTGATCGCGGTTCTCAACCTGACGGCCATCTACCTGCGCAACCGCCTGCGCGAGAAGTACAAGGCCCTGGACCACTAAATCCGAGCCGCAAGCCCCAAGCCGCCAGCTTCGAGCAGAAGTGCGGCGACCGGGCTTGCAGCTTGTAGCTTGCAGCTTGCCGCTGCGAACGGAGTGAGCACTTATGCAACACGAAAACGCTACCCACGGTATCGACCTCGCGGCCCTGGGCCGAGACAAGCAAAGCCTCAACCTGGCATCCGAGACCGTGGCCATCCAGGTGCCGGGCCTGAATCTCTACTACGGTGAGAAGCAGGCGCTGTTCGACGTCAAGATGGATATCCCCAAGCAGCGCGTGACCGCCTTCATCGGCCCGTCCGGCTGCGGCAAGTCGACCCTGCTGCGTACCTTCAACCGCATGAACGACCTGGTCGACGGTTGCCGTGTGGAAGGTGAGATCAACATCGACGGGCGCAACATCTACCGCAAGGGCGAGGACGTGGCCGAGCTGCGCCGCCGCGTCGGCATGGTGTTCCAGAAGCCCAACCCCTTCCCCAAGAGCATCTACGAGAACGTGGTGTATGGCCTGCGTATCCAGGGCATCAACAGCAAGCGCGTGCTCGACGAAGCGGTGGAGTGGGCGCTGAAGAGCGCGGCGCTGTGGGATGAGGTAAAGGACCGTCTGCACGACTCGGCGCTGGGCCTGTCCGGCGGCCAGCAGCAGCGTCTGGTGATCGCCCGTACGGTGGCGGTGCAGCCGGAAGTGCTGCTGCTCGACGAGCCCTGCTCGGCACTCGACCCGATCTCCACGCTGAAGGTCGAAGAGCTGATTTACGAGCTCAAGAGCAAGTACACCATCGTCATCGTTACCCACAACATGCAGCAGGCCGCGCGGGTTTCCGACTACACGGCATTCATGTACATGGGCAAGCTGATCGAGTTCGGTGACACCGATACCCTGTTCACCAACCCGGCCAAGAAGCAGACAGAAGACTACATCACCGGTCGTTACGGCTGATGGCCATGTCAGAGGGCGCTGGACTGCGTCGGCGGAACTTGCCGTACTACCTGTACTGTCTGCGTTCCGCCTCCTTGCCCAGCACCCTCTGCCAAAGCCCATCCCTTAACAACCAGTAGGGTGCGCCGTGCGCACCATGGTCACCCAAGCCGGCAGCTTTCGCGGAGCGAACCCAATGATCAATAAAGACAACCTTACCCAGCACATCTCCCAGCAATTCAACGCCGAGCTGGAAGAAGTGCGCAGCCACCTGCTGGCCATGGGCGGCCTGGTGGAAAAGCAGGTCAACGACGCCGTCACCGCGCTGATCGAGGCCGACTCCGGCCTGGCCCAGCAGGTGCGCGAGATTGATGACCAGATCAACCAGATGGAGCGCAACATCGACGAGGAGTGCGTACGCATCCTCGCCCGTCGCCAGCCGGCGGCCTCCGACCTGCGTCTGATCATCAGCATCTCCAAGTCGGTGATCGACCTGGAGCGCATCGGCGACGAGTCGACCAAGATCGCCAAGCGCGCCATCCAGCTGTGCGAGGAGGGTGAGTCGCCGCGTGGCTACGTCGAGGTGCGTCATATCGGTGATCAGGTGCGCAGGATGGTGCAGGAGGCGCTGGACGCCTTCGCTCGTTTCGATGCCGACCTGGCGCTGTCCGTGGCGCAGTACGACAAGACCGTCGACCGCGAGTACAAGACCGCGCTGCGCGAGTTGGTCACCTTCATGATGGAAGATCCGCGTTCGATCTCCCGCGTGCTCAACGTGATCTGGGCGCTGCGTTCGTTGGAGCGCATCGGCGATCATGCGCGCAACATCGCCGAACTGGTGATCTACCTGGTGCGCGGCACCGATGTTCGCCACATCGGCCTGACCCGTATGCGCGAAGAGGTAGAGGGCAAGCCCAAGGAATGAGGCCCGCTTCATGCCGACGGCCCGGGACTTCCCGGGCCGTTTCTTTTGCGCGATTTGTTGTGCGTCCGGCGTTTTCCGTTGGCCTTAGGCCACTGGCCATGACTATGCTTACTGCCATTCGTACAGGAGTAACCGATGAGCAAAGTCAGTGTGCTGGTGGTGGATGACGCGACCTTTATCCGTGATCTGGTCAAGAAAGGGCTGCGCGATAACTTCCCCGGCGTACAGATCGAGGAAGCGATCAATGGCCGCAAGGCCCAGCAGATGTTGAGCCGTCAGGTGGTCGACCTGATTCTCTGCGACTGGGAAATGCCGGAGATGTCCGGCCTCGAGCTGCTGACCTGGTGCCGCGAGCAGGACAACCTGAAAACCACGCCCTTCATCATGGTCACCAGCCGTGGCGACAAGGAGAACGTGGTGCAGGCGATCCAGGCCGGTGTCTCCGATTACATCGGCAAGCCGTTTTCCAACGAGCAGTTGGTGACCAAGGTGAAGAAGGCGTTGAGCCGTGCTGGCAAGCTGCAGGCCCTGGCCGCCAGCGCGCCGCCGAAAATGCTCAGTAGCGGTGGTTTCGCCAATGACTCGCTGGCCGCACTCACCGGCGGCAAGGCTGACGTGGTCAAGCCCAGCGCACCGACGCCGGCCCCTGCTGCAGCCGCGCCGGCGGCCAGCGCCGCGCCAGCACCCGCTGCAGCCAGCAAGGCGCCGGCCGGGCGTGGCCAGGGCCAGCTGCGCCTGCCGGCCGGCAGCATGGCCTGTGTGATCAAGGCGCTGAGCCTCAAGGAGGCGCTGCTGGTGGTCAAGCGTGGCGAGCCGCTGCCGCAGGTACTGGAGAGCGCTGTGCTCGATCTGGAGCAGGGCGAGGCGGCGGAAACCGCTCGGCTCAATGGCTACCTGCACGCGGTGGCGGCCTTCGAGCCCAAGCCCGAGAGTGAATGGCTGCAGCTGACCTTCCGCTTCGTCGACCGCGACCCGCAGAAGCTCGACTACCTGTCACGCCTGATCGCCCGCGGCACGGCGCAGAAGCATTTCGTCCCTGGCGCCTGAGCGGCGCGATCGCGGCGGGCTGTACCCGCCTACGCTTCCCCAGCACCATGGCGCCGGTGCAACCCGCTGCCGTCCATGGTGCTCATCCGACCGGCGGCGGTGAGCCGGTTCACAGCCTGACGGCCGGTACCTCGCATGTGCCGTGCCGCGCTGCTAGTCTTCACAACCCGGATATCAAAAAGCCATAAGATCCGAGTCGTTATGCTAGGGCGTCTGATCATTCTCTGCAGTCTGCTGGCCTTCTGCGGCCAGGCCGCTGCGCTGACCATCTACAAATACGTCGACAACAACGGCGTGGTGACCTACAGCGACCAGGCCGCGCCTGGCGCGCAGGTGTTCGTGTTCAACGATCGCATGGTCGAGCGTCTGGACAACCAGGTGAAGCTGGAAACCAGAAAGCACGAAGCCGGTGAAACCCTGCTGGTTCGCAACGACCTCTATGCGCCGGTGGAAATCGAGGTGAAGCTGGAGCAGGTGCACAACGCCATCGGCGCGCCGGACAAACCGATTCGCTGGGTACTGCCGCCGCGCAGCAATATCCGCCTGGCCACGCTGACGGCGCAGGACGTGTCCAAACCGCTGCGCTACAAGCCCAGGCTGCGCTATGCCCTTGGCGATCCACGTCTGCAGCCGAGCATCCATCGTTATCCGCTGCCCTGGCGCGGCGGCCCCTTCCGCCAGACCCAGGGCGCCAACGGCACTTACAGCCATTTCACGCCCAAGGGCCGTTACGCGGTGGATATCGCCATGCCCGAGGGCACGCCCATCGTCGCAGCGCGCGGTGGCGTGGTGGTCAAGACCGAGAACCAGCAAAGCGGCCGTGGCAACAACCCGGCCGGCAATTTCGTGCGCATCCTGCATGACGACGGCACCATGGGCGTCTACCTGCACCTGATGAAGGGTTCGGTCAGCGTGCGCGAGGGCCAGCGCGTGGAGACCGGCAGCCTGCTGGCGCGCTCCGGCAACACCGGCAATAGCACCGGCCCGCACCTGCACTTCGTGGTGCAGCGCAACGTCGGTCTGGCTGTCGAATCCATCCCCTTCAACTTCCGCCAGCCGGTCAACAGCCTGCCCAATTTCGCCGTCGGGGGCGAGTAACACTTCTCGCCTCGCCTCGCCTCGCCTCGCATCGCAATCCATTCCAGCCCCGGCGCCACCCCGTGGGGACGTCGGAAAAGCTTCGCGGTCAAGACCGCTCCCACAGTTCGAATGCTGCAGGTTCTGGTTCTTCTGTGGGAGCGGACTTGTCCGCGGACAAGAGGATGGGCGGCGAATAACCCTTCGTGCCCCGCGTCGCAATCCGTTCACGCCCCCCGGCGCTACGCAGTGGTGATGCCGGAAAAGCTTCGCGGTCAAGACCGCTCCCACAGTTCGTGCGCTGTCAGGTACTGGAGTTCTGTGGGAGCGGACTTGTCCGCGAACAAGACGGTGGGCGGTGAATAACGCTTCGCGCCCCCGCGTCGCAATCCATTCCTACCCCGGCGCCACCCTGTGGGGACGCCGGAAATCTTCGCGGTCAAGACCGCTCCCACAGTTCGGGCGCTGTCAGGTACTGGCTCTTCTGTGGGAGCGGACTTGTCCGCGAAGAGGATGGACGGCGAATAACCCTTCGCGCCCCGCGTCGCAATCCGTTCAAGCCCCCCGGCGCTACGCAGTGGTGATGCCGGAAAAGCTTCGCGGTCAAGACCGCTCCCACAGTTCGGGTGCTGTCAGGTTCTGGCTCTTCTGTGGGAGCGGACTTGTCCGCGAAGAGGATGGACGGCGAATAACCCTTCGCGCCCGCATCGCAATCCATTCCAGCCCCTGGCGCTACGCAGTGGTGATGCCGGAAAAGCTTCGCGGTCAAGACCGCTCCCACATATCGAATGCTGCAGGTTCTGGTTCTTCTGTGGGAGCGGACTTGTCCGCGAACAAGAGGATGGACGGCGAATAACCCTTCGCGCCCCGCATCGCTATCAATCCAGCCCGGCGCCACCCTGTGGGGACGCCGGAAAAGCTTCGCGGTCAAGACCGCTCCCACATATCGGGCGCTGCCAGGTTCTGGCTCTTCTGTGGGAGCGGACTTGTCCGCGAACAGGACGGGCAGAAACCCTTCAGAACCTCCGTCACACCATCCGTGTCATGACGCTTGCGCTTAAGCGGCATGCCCTCAGGGTCGCCTGTGTAATGGGTACGTCCGCGGCCCGCGCGACACGGGCGGAAGTCAGCCTTCCGCTTGTCGCTCGCCGCCGCGCGAGCGGAAAGGATCTTTCACCTGGCGGTTAGCTTAAAGCCTTTAATATCAATGGCTTAGTTTGTTGGCACCGCTATTGCTATCTCACAGGAAAACGGGTGTCCGACTATGGCTATCGATTCAGATTACGTTCAAAGCATGGCGACCCAGCTGGCCCAGTACGAAGTTCAGGGCCAGTTGGCCAAGGCCAATCGCAACCAGGCGTCATACAAAGCGCAGCTCAATGCTCTGACCACGCTGGATACTGCGCTGAAGAGCTTCAAGAGCGCCGCCAGCGGTCTCAAGCTGGCCGGCAGCAGCATGCTGGTCAACAGCGCCAGCTTCACCCAGGAGGGCTATGCCAGCGCCACGGTAGGTAGCAAGGCCGTGGCGGGCAGTTACGATTTCTTCGTCCAGCAACTGGCCAGCAAGAGCCAGGTTGCCCTGCAGGGGTTGCAGGACGGCAACCTCGGCAGCGGCAGCCTGACCATCGGTCAGGGCAGTGGCTCGTTCAACATCGATCTCGGCACCGTCGCGACCCTCGACGAACTGGCCAAGGCCATCAACGCCGCCGCCGATAACGAGGGCGTGAAGGCGACACTGGTGCGCAGCAATGGCCAGGTCAACCTGGTGCTGACCAGCGAGAAGACCGGTGCCGACCAGGCCATCAGTCTGAGTGCCAGCGGCAATGCTGCGTTCGAAGGGGCCGTGGCCGGGCGTCAGGAACTCTCCGTGGCCAAGGATGCCATCGTGCGCCTCGGCGGTGAGACGGGTATCGAGCTGACCAGCACCAGCAACACCTTCGACAACCTCATCGATGGCGTCAGCCTGACCTTCAGCAAGGCGCACAAGAGCGGTGATGCGCCGCTGACCATGGAAGTCGGCCAGGATCAGAAAGCCACCAAGGAAAAGGCGCAGACCTTCGTCAACGCCTTCAACGCGCTGATGACCAGTTTCGATTCGCTCACCGCCAGCGGCGGCGAGAGCGGCGGTCGTGGGGTTCTGGCCGGTGATGCCAGCGTGCGTGCCATCGAGGGCATGCTCAATCAGTTGGTGCGCACCTCGTTCGGTGGTGTGAGCCTCACCGAGTTCGGCATCGCCGCCGACCGCAACGGCAAGCTGACCATCGACAACGCGCGCTTCGAGAAGGCCGTGGCAGCCAACCCGGAGGGCTTTGAGAAGCTGTTCACCGACAAGGGCAACCTGCTCGACACCCTGGACAAGAACCTGGCGGCTTACACCAGCAGCGCCGGCGGCCTGCTGACCGACCGCAAGGACAACCTCAATACCCAGCTGCGCCGTGTCGATCAGCAGTTCGACACCATCCAGAAGCAGTACGACTCCTACTACGCCCGCTATCTCCGCCAGTACACCGGTCTCATGCAGACCATGGCGGCGATGGAACAGACCTACGGAATGTTCTGATGAGTGCCTACAACCTCAACGAAAGTTACGACAGCTACCGCACAGTGGATCTCGAGGCGCGCGCTGCCGCCGCCTCGCCTTATGAACTGGTGCTGGTGCTGTTCGACGGCCTGCTCGACGAGCTGGCCCGTGCCCGTGGCCATATCGAGGCCAAGCGTTACCAGCAGAAGGGCCAGTCCCTGGAGAAGTGCCTGAACATCCTCAATGGCCTTAATGGCGCCCTCGATTACGAGAACGGCGGCGAGCTGGTGCAGGGCCTGGCGCGGCTTTACGACTACTGCATCTATCGACTCTCCGACGTCAGCGTCAGCCTGTCGCTGGAGGGGCTGGACGAGGTGGTCGGCCTGCTCGGCGTGCTGCGCGAAGGCTGGGAAAGCGTGAATGCAACGCGCAAGTGAACTGCGCGCGCTGCAGCAGTTGCATGCCCAGCTGACGCAAGCGCTGGAGCAGGGCGACTGGACGAGCATCGGCGAGATCGACTCGCGGATTCGCGCCTGTCTGCAACTGCTGGCCGCTCTGCCGAGCCTGAGCGACGAGGTGCGTGAGGCCAGGGAGCAACTACGCCAGTTACACGGGCAGGCGCGCAACGCCTGCGCCGAGGAATGCGAGCGGGTGCGTCGGCAGTTGCTGACGCATCTGGAATACGCCGAAGGACGCAGTGCTTATATGCGCGTCGATCTGTATCAAGCCGGGAGATAAAAGGGTGCTGCAACTGATCAATGCCAACGCTCGGGTCAGCCCGAGTGGTTCCGCCGAGCAAACGCTGCCGTCGGGGTTTGCCCAGGCTGGCAGCGCGGGCGATGCGACCCGGCCGTTCGATCAGCAGATGGCCGTGCAGGGCTTCGCTGCTGCCGATGCGCAAGCGGTGCCCGGCTTGAGCGTGACGCCCGAAGCCATCCACCTCAGCGAAGCGGATGCCGAGCAGTGGCTGGCCGGAATGCTGGGGCAGCAGGCCGTGCGTATCGAGGCGCGCGAGGCGCCGGAGCCGGTGCAGGAAGAGCAGGAACAGGTGCAGGAAGATGAGGCCGAGCAGGCCGCCGTGTTACCTGCCGCACTCCTCGACCAGGCGCACGTGCAGTCTCGTGAGCAGCGCTTGCCAGCGGAGACGTTGCGCGCTGCCACCGCTACCGCACCCGGCCAGCCGCCAGCGCCAGTTGCGGACCCAGTGGCAGTGCCCAAGTCGCTGCTGACGGCCGAGACCGCGACTCAGGCTGCCGCGCCGCTAGTGCTGGATGACGTCGTCGAGCTGAAGGCGATTGAGCGCCTGCCGGGTAGCAGCACGGACAGCGACAAGGTGATGCCAGGCAGCGCTGCCGCTACCTCGGCCGCTCCCGCGCCGCTGGCGACCGAGCGCCCGCTCAAGCTGCATGCGCCGCAGGCGCAGTGGGGCGAACAGATGCTGGCCAGCCTGCGTGAGCATGTCGACCTGCAGATCAACCAGCGCATTCAGAACGCCACCATTCGCCTCGACCCGCCGGAGCTGGGCAGCCTGGAAATCTTCCTCAGCCACGAGTCCGGCCGCCTCAGCGTGCAACTGTCCGCGGCCAATGCCGATGTGGCGCGTCTGCTGCAGCAGACCAGCGAGCGCCTGCGTCAGGAGCTGGTGGGGCAGAACTTCGTGCAGGTCAACGTACAGGTCTCCGCCGATGCGCAGGGCGGTCGCCAGCAGCAACAGGCGCAGGCCCAGGCCTGGCTCGCCGAAGACGCTGTGGCGGCAGCCGCGGTGCTGCCGAGCGGTGGCGAGCGCAGCGCCACGGAGTCGGCCAGCGATGTGCTGGTCACCGTTTAATTTCCCGTTAGTGAATCGAGAGTAGTCATGACAATGCCGCGCATCCTCCTGCTGCTGGTTATCTTCAACACCCTGGTGGTGATCGGCGGCAGCATTTTCAACTACGCCACGCTCAAGTCGATGCAGACTGGCCAGGCGGTGCTCGGCATTTCCGCTGGCAATACAGGCGGCGAAGAGGAAGAAGCCAGCAGCGAATACCGTTTCTTTCCCATCGAGAAAGTGATCGTCAGCCTGCAGGGCGAGACCCGCGAGCATTATTTCGTCCTCGACCTGGTGCTGCAGGCCGACCTGGAGACCGATCCGAAGAAGCTCGAGCAGATCGACCCCATGGTGCGCAATTCGGTGGTGGCGCACTTGTCCTCGATGACCTTCGAGAAGCTGCGCGGCATGCCCATTCCCGAGTTGCAAGGCACCCTGGAGCGGGTGCTGTCCGATGATTTCGCCAGCAAGAAACTGGCGAAGCCCTTCGCCAGCGTGCTGGTCAGCAAGCTGATCGTCCAGTAGGGCGCAGCGAGCGACTGCGCCGGAACCGGAGCCGACTATCCATGAATGCCAACTGCGCCATCGACTACCGCTATGCCGCCGAACAGGGCGGTGCCGCGCTGTTCGCCCCCGGTGCCGAGCAGAAGTGGCTGTTGCAGTACCTGCCGCTGGTCAAGCGCATCGTCAGCCAGCTGGCGCTGCAGGCCAACCAGGTGCTCGACCGCGAGGATATGGAGCAGATCGGTCTGATGGGACTGCTCGAGTGCCTGCGCCGCTACGGCACGCCGGACGAGCAGTTCGGTCGTTTCGCCGCCTTGCGCATACGTGGCGCGATTCTCGATGAGCTGCGCCGTCAGGACTGGCGGCCGCGTCAGGTGCGCCAGCAGACGCACAAGATTCGCGATGCCATTCGCCAGCTGGCGCGGCAGCTGGGGCGTGTGCCGCAGGAGGAGGAGATCCTCCAGGCGGCCGGGATCAGCGCCAAGGATTACCAGGAGTTTCTCCAGGCCGATGCCTGCGAGGCCATCGAAAGCCTCGATGAACTGCTGCAGAACGGTCACGAGGGTTTCGCCTGTGGCAGCAGCGCGGTCGAGGAACGGGTGCTCAAGGAGCGCCTGCTGACCCAGGCGCTGAGTCAGCTCAGCGAGCGCGAACGGCTGGTGCTGACCCTTTACTACCAACACGAGCTGAGCCTCAAGGAAATCGCCCTGGTGCTGGAGCTGAGCGACGCGCGCGTCTGCCAGCTGAGCAAGCAGGCGATCGCCAAGGCCAGCCGCTACCTGAACGAGAGAGGCTAGGGTGCAGAAGTTATTAGGTGCATTGATCATCGTCGCCTGCGTGCTGGGTGGCTACGTCATGGCTCATGGTGAGCTGGCCATGCTCTGGCAGCCGGCCGAGGTGATCATCATCGTCGGCGCAGGTTTTGGTGCCCTGGTGGTGGCCAACCCCAAGGACGTGCTGCTGGATATGCTGCACCAGATCAAGGGCGTGTTCGTTTACAAGAAGCGTGGCGAGGAGTTCCAGCGCCAGTTGCTGATGATGCTCTACGAGCTGCTGGAGATGGTCGACGTCGGCGGCCTCAAGGTACTTGATGCGCATATCGAGGAACCCGAGCAGAGCGACCTGTTCGGCAAGTACCCGCTGATCCGTCAGGAAAAGAACCTGATGGCCTTCATCGCCGACAACTTCCGCCTGATGGCCATGGGCAAGATCAGCGCGCACGAACTGGAAGGCTTTCTCGAGCAGGAGCTGGAGGCCATGGAGCACGTGCTGATGCAGCCGTCGCGCTCGTTGCACAAGATCGGCGAGGCCATGCCGGGCTTCGGCATCCTCGCGGCGATCCTCGGCATCGTCATCACCATGGGCAACATCGGCGGTTCGGTCGCCGAGATCGGTGCCCACGTGGCGGCGGCGCTGGTCGGCACCTTCCTCGGCATTTTCATGTGCTATTGCGTGATGGACCCGCTGTCGAGCGCCATGGGCCAGCGCATCAAGACCGAGATGTCGGCGCTCGAATGCGTGCGCACCACCCTGGTCGCCCATGTCGCCGGCAAGCCCACGTTGTTGGCAGTGGATGCCGGGCGCAAGCTGATCGAGCAGGACGTCAAACCTGCGTTCAAGCAGCTGGAAATCTGGGTCAACCGTTATGAAGATGAAAGGGACGCCGCATGAAACAGCGCGGTGGTGACGGCCACGAGATCATCGTCAAGCGGCGTGGCAAGAAGGGCGGCCACGACGCGCATGGCGGTGCCTGGAAGGTGGCCTTCGCCGACTTCACCATGGCCATGATGGCGCTGTTCATGGTGCTGTGGATCATCCAGCCGCAGACCCAGGACGCCAGCCGCGCCAACGCCGACATGCTGAATAATCCGCTGGTCGACGGTGGCGCCGGCATTTTCGACGGCACCAGCACCACACCGCTGGAACTCGATGGCGTGCCGGTGCAGGTCGCCCCGCGCCGTGACCCCGAGAACCGCGCGCGCACGCCGCAGGAAGACCCCGGTGCGGCCCTTGGCGAGGGCCAGCCCGGCGAGCCGCGTCGCCCGCACTTTAGCGAGTCGGTGCAGATGCAGGAGCTGGCCACGTTGATGAAGGAGCTGGCCCTGCAGCTCGACGCCGAGGCCAACATCGAAGTGCAGGTGGTGCCTCAGGGCCTGCGTATTCTGATCAAGGACGATGAGCAGCGTTTCATGTTCAATCGCGGCAGTTCCCACCTGAATGCGCATTTCGAAACCCTGCTGCAGCGTCTGGCCGGTATCCTCGGGCGAGTCGACAACCACCTGATCATCAGCGGCCACACCGACTCCATGCCCTATCGCGGCGTGGTCGGCGGCTACAACAACTGGAACCTGTCCGGCGACCGCGCACTGCGCGCGCGCAACGTGCTGGTGGAAGCCGGCCTGCCGACCGGCAACGTGCTGCAGGTCGCGGCCCAGGCAGACGGCATGCCGTTGCTGCCGAACGATCCGGAGAACGGCGCCAATAGGCGTATCGAGCTGCTGTTGCTGACCAGCCAGGCCGAAGGCCTGTATCGCGAGCTGTTCGGCGAGGCTCAGGTGCGCGCCGAGGTACGCGCCGAAGGCGTCCAGCTCAGCCTGCCGGAGTCCTGAGCGGTGGTGCCTCTCGCGCTAGGGATTGCGCCCATGGCAATAGACCTGCCGGGTTTCCAGCGCGTAGAGGCAGCCATCGACGCTGGTCAGGCGAATGGTCGATCCCTTGTGGCGGCCGTAGAGCAGGTTGAACACCAGCTCGTCGTCGATCTCGCTGGCCAGCCCGGTGACCTGACCGTCCTCGACACGCAATCGATAATTGCCGAGGAAGCCATAGTCCACCACGCCCGAGGTTTCCAGAATGCTGTCGCCTTGCCGGGTCATGGCATAGAAGCGACCGTCGTTGACCTGCAGGCTGTGGCTGATGTCCAGTACGCGCCCGTTGCTCAACTGCACCTGGCCGGTGGACAGGTAGCGACCATCGAGTTCGGCGCTGGAGGTGAAGCTAAGCCACAGGGCAAGCATGCCCAGCAGCATCGTCAGAGCCGTGGCGAACATGGTGAGCAACCAGCCGCCGCTGATGCCGCACTGCTTGCTCTTGCTCATGGCAGGCACCTGCTCAACTGGGCGTCGGCCACCTGATTCAGCTGGCTTTCGTGCAGCATCAGCGAGCGCGCGCCACCGTTGGGCTGCAGGCACAGCAGTTCATAGAAGCCTCCATGCAGGCGCAGCACCAGGCTCGCCGGCTTGCTGGCCAGAACCGCAAGCCGGCTGGTCAGGCCATGGGTTTGCAGAATCAACTGTTGCAGACGCTGCGAGTCTTGATCGATGTAGTGAACGTGCAGCGGGCCCAGGTTCATTTCGCTACTGTGCAGATCCTTGGGTTGGCTGATGTTGTACAGCGCCATGAACAGGGCGATGCCAATGAGGCCGAAAATACTCAGCAGAATCAGCCAGGATGTTTGCTGCCGGCTATGGCGGCGCAAAAAGGCGGGTGATGGGGCCGGGGTATCGAGTGGTTCGCTGACTTCGCCAATGTCATCGATGCTCGGCGGATAGACCAGATAGTTGGGGTTGAGCAGATAGCCGCGGCGCGGCAGGGTCTGGATGATTTCCCGGCTTTTCTCGTCGCCCAATATCTGGCGCAAGGTGTAGATCTGCTGGTTGAGGCTGCCCTGGCCGACGACCCGGTCGGCCCAGGCATGATTCATCAGCTCGTCGCGTGACACCACCTCGCCGGGCTCCTGCAACAGGCGTTCGAGCAGGCGGCTACCGGAGTAGCCCAGGTCGATCTTCTCCTCGATACCACTTTTGACCAGGGTCAGCTGATACAGCGCCGGGTAAAAGTGTGCATAGCAATCGCTTCGTCCGGTCCTGATGATCAGACAGGCGATATTGCTTCCCGGCTCGGCGAGCGGCGTTTCGGAGCTGGAATTCATGCGGTCCTTGGGGCGAGCGGTGTTTCCGTTTGGAAAGTCCGGGCGATAAGTGGGTCGGCATTCTGGCGTCAGGAAAATACTGTGGCAAGTCTTGTGCCATAGCTTTGATTGCAGTTGTAGGACAACAATTGAACTCGTTCAAGGCTGATAGCGACCGGGCAGCCAGTTAAGTGGGCACGATCAACGCGAATTGCGAATTGGCTCGATCATTCCGAAATGCTGTTACGGTTGATCGATTGCGGCGACAGATGGCGATGGTCCGATGGACCATGAAGAACGCCCCGCGAGAGCGGGGCGTCGGAGGGTGTGGCGCAATCCGTTGCGCCTAAATGACGCGGGATCAGCCCAGCAGGGACATGACCATGCCCGGCATCTGGCCGGCCTGCTTGAGCATGGAAATGCCGGACTGCATCAGCATGCTGTTCTTGGTCATGTTGGCGCTTTCCTTGGCGAAGTCGGCATCCATGATGCGTCCCTTGGCCATGTCGGTGTTGTCCTTCATGTTGCCCAGGTTGTTGGCGGTGTGGTTCAGGCGGTTGATGTTGGCACCGAACTGGGCACGCAGCGCGCCGATGTCGTCGAGTGCGTCGCTCAGCGTATCGATCATCGCGTTGGCGTTGGTGTTGACCGCAGTATCCGGATCCTGGGTGGTGGCCAGTTCGGTACCCGGAGTTCCAGCGGTGGTGTAGGTATCGGAAATCGCCGCCAGGGAGGTGCCCAGAGCGGTCAGCTTGGTGCTGACGTCCAACTCCAGGGTTTCGGCAGAGCTGGAGCCGATCTGGAAGTTGACTGCAGCGGACAGTTTGCCGTTGGAGCCGTCGACGGTAGTGCCGTTGCTGAACAGGTTCTCGCCGGCATACTTGGTGTTTTTGACGATGTTGGCCATTTCCTTGCCGAGCTCGTCGTATTCGTTCTGCAGGGCGATCAGGTCGGCGCCGCTGTTGGTGGCGTTGGAGGCCTGGGTGGCCAGGTCCTTCATGCGCTGGACGATATCGGTCATCTCGCTGAAGGCGCCTTCGGCGGTCTGCAGCAGGGAGATGGCATCACCGGTGTTGCGCATGGCCACGTCCATGCCGCGCGACTGGGCATTGAGGCGGGTGGCGATCTGCAGGCCGGCGGCATCGTCGGCGGCGCTGTTGATGCGCAGGCCGGTGCCCAGGCGCTGTTGGTTGGTGCCCAGGGCGTTGTTGGTCTTGCCCAGGTTGGTCTGGGTGACCAGCGAGGAGTAGTTGGTATGAATCGAGAGAGCCATAAGAGTATTCCTTCGTGCGTGAACGCCTGGAAGCGGTGCTGTAGGAACAGGGCGACCGTTTTCGCGAATGCCTTAAGGGCGGACGGCGTTTAGTCGTACATGTGGAGTGGCGCAGTCCCTTGCGCCTGGAAAGCCCGTGATCAGCCCAGCAGGGACATGACCATGCCCGGCATCTGGCCGGCTTGCTTGAGCATGGAAATGCCGGACTGCATCAGCATGCTGTTCTTGGTCATGTTGGCGCTTTCCTTGGCGAAGTCGGCATCCATGATGCGACCCTTGGCCATGTCGGTGTTGTCCTTCATGTTGGCCAGGTTGTTGGCGGTGTGGTTCAGGCGGTTGATGTTGGCACCGAAACTGGCACGCATCGCACCGACATCGTCCAGCGCGCCTTCCAGCGCGGTCATCGCCGCACCGGCGTTGGCCGCAGTGTCGAGGGTCAGGGCGGCCACGTCGGTATTGAGCGTGGTGTCCAGGGTGCCCAGATCGGTGCTGACGTCAAAGCTCAGGGTTTCTGCCGAGCTGGAGCCGATCTGGAAGCTGACGGCGGCGGCGAGCTTGGTGGTGAACAGGTTTTCGCCCGCGTATTTGGTGTTGTTGAAGATGTTGGTGATCTCTTTGGCCAACTCGTCGAATTCGGACTGCAGGGAGGTGCGGTCATCGGCAGAGTTGGTGTCGTTCGCCGCTTGGGTGGCCAGATCCTTCATACGCTGCAGGATGTCGGTGGTTTCGTTGAACGCACCTTCGGCGGTTTGCAGCAGGGAGATGGCGTCGCCAGTGTTGCGCATGGCCACGTCCATGCCGCGCGACTGGGCATTGAGGCGGGTGGCGATCTGCAGGCCGGCGGCATCGTCGGCGGCGCTGTTGATGCGCAGGCCGGTGCCCAGGCGCTGTTGGTTGGTGCCCAGGGCGTTGTTGGTCTTGCCCAGGTTGGTCTGGGTAACCAGCGAGGAGTAGTTGGTATGAATCGAGAGAGCCATGAGTGTATTCCTTCGTGCGTGAACGCCTGGAAGCGGTGCTGTAGATACAGGGCGACCGTTTTCTCGAATGCCTTAAGGGCGCTGGCGTTCAGTGGTGAAATGGGTGTGGCGCAGTCCCTTGCGCCGGCTAAGCGCGTGATCAGCCCAGCAGGGACATGACCATGCCCGGCATCTGGCCGGCCTGCTTGAGCATGGAAATGCCGGACTGCATCAGCATGCTGTTCTTGGTCATGTTGGCGCTTTCCTTGGCGAAGTCGGCGTCCATGATGCGACCCTTGGCCATGTCGGTGTTGTCCTTCATGTTGGCCAGGTTGTTGGCGGTGTGGTTCAGGCGGTTGATGTTGGCGCCAAGCTGCGAACGCAGAGTGCCGACGGCGTCCAGAGCGGTTTCCAGCTCGTCCATGGCGCTACCGGCGTTGGTGGCGTCATCGAGGGTCTCGGCCTTGATGGTGGTGATCGCACCGGTAACGGCGGTCAGGTTTGCACTGGCGTTGAACGACAGGGTTTCGGCGCTGCTGGAGCCGATCTGGAAGGTCATTGCAGCGGTCAGCTTGCCACCGGCAGCAAACAGGGCTTCGCCTGCGTACTTGGTGTTGCTGATGATGTTGGTCAGCTCGTTGCCCAGCTCGTCGTACTCGGCCTTCAGCGAGGTACGGTCGTCGTCGCTGTTGGTGTCGTTCGCGGCCTGGGTGGCAAGGTCCTTCATGCGTTGCATGATGTCGGTCATCTCGCTGAAGGCGCCTTCGGCGGTCTGCAGCAGGGAGATGGAATCACCGGTGTTGCGCATGGCCACGTCCATGCCGCGCGACTGAGCGTTGAGGCGGGTGGCGATCTGCAGGCCGGCGGCATCGTCGGCGGCGCTGTTGATGCGCAGGCCGGTGCCCAGGCGCTGCTGGTTGGTGCCCAGGGCGTTGTTGGTTTTGCCCAGGTTGGTCTGAGTGATCAGCGAGGAGTAATTGGTGTGAATCGACAAGGCCATGATCGTAATCCTTCGTGCGGTAGGCGCGGAATGAAGCTGGCTGTGATTGCCTGCTGTAGGTGAAGGGCGACCGGCTTTTGGCGCTGCTTAAATGACGCCGAAGATTTTCCTGCACTGCGCAAAGGTTCGGGCACCTGCCTGGGCCTGTAATGAAAACGGCGACCCGAAGGTCGCCGTTGTCGTATTGCCAAGGCCGATCAGCCGATTTCGATCATCTCGAAATCCATCTTGCCGACGCCGCAGTCGGGGCACAGCCAGTCTTCCGGCACGTCTTCCCAGCGGGTGCCGGGGGCGATGCCGTCATCCGGCCAACCCTGGCTCTCGTCGTAAATCAGTCCA
Source organism: Pseudomonas sp. Marseille-Q0931 (assembly GCF_940789645.1). Lineage (NCBI taxonomy): Bacteria > Pseudomonadati > Pseudomonadota > Gammaproteobacteria > Pseudomonadales > Pseudomonadaceae > Pseudomonas > Pseudomonas sp. Marseille-Q0931. Next base: position 211,749 of record NZ_CALNWT010000008.1, read on the forward strand.
CAGACCACGCATTGCCACTTCTTCATATCGACCTCGGGTGAATCTCACGGTGCCGGCAAGCTACCGCAATTGGCGGGATGCGCCAAGCCGGCTGGCGGCAATCGCCGCCAGTCGGTGGGCCAAGCACAGTCGGGTCGTGCGATAGACGACCCGTGTGGCGTCAGCGCGCGGCCATCAGCGGATCGGTCAGCGCCATGCCGTACATCGCCACCAGCGCGATCACACCAGCCATGGTGAGGTAGTACAGCGTCGGCAGAATGGTCTTGCGCAGGGTGATGCCTTCACGGCCGAGCAGACCGACGGTCGCCGAGGCCGCCACCACGTTATGGATGGCGATCATGTTGCCCGCCGCCGCGCCGACCGACTGCAGTGCCACCATCATTGCCCCGGACACACCGAGCAGCTGCGCCGCGTTGAACTGGAACTGCGACAGCATCAGGTTGGACACGGTATTGGAGCCGGCGATGAAGGCGCCGAGCCCGCCCACCGCCGGGGCGAAGAACGGATACACGCCGCCGACGCTATCGGCCACCAACTGCGCCATGGCTACCGGCATCGACACCAGGTCGCTGCCATTGACCCCGGAGTTGATCAGGATACGCACCATGGGGATGGTGAAGATCAATACGAAGCCGGCGCCTAGCAGGGTCTTGCTCGACTCGCCCACCGCCGCCTTGAGCTCGGAAAAACGCATGCGATGGAGGAAGAAGGTCACCAGCACCACCATGCACAGGATGCCGCCCGGCAGGAACAGCGGCTCGATGGTGCCGGACACGCCGGTCTCGCCGAGGATGTCCTTCCAGCCGAAGGTAACGCTCATCAGCGCCGCTTTCACCTCGGGGAAGGTGCGCGAGATCACCAGGAATACCGCCAGCAGCAGGTAGGGCGCCCAGGCCATGGGCACCGAGATCGGCGCCTTGCCTGCCACCTCGTCCAGTCTCATTTCGATCTTGCCCATCCAGTCGGACGGCCAGTCCTTGGGATCGGCGAAGTCCCAGGTGTTCTTGGGCAACAGAAAGCCCGCTTTGGCAGCCGGCACCACGATGGCCAGGCCGACCAGGGCGCCGATCATCGAGGGGAATTCCGGGCCGAGGAACACGCCGGCCGCCATGTACGGCAGGGAGAAGGCGAAGGCGGTGAAGATGGCGAACGGCGCGATGGCCAGGCCTTCCTTCCAGCTCTGATTGCGACCGAAGAAGCGCGTCATGATCATCACCATGATCAGCGGCATCAGCAGGCCGATCAGGCCGTGGGTGATGGCCACCCGCGAATAGATCAGGTGGAAGAAGGTTTCCCAGGTGCTGCCGGTGGCCACCAGTTGCTCGGTGATACCGGTCTTGTCCAGACCGGCGCCGACGCCCACCAGAATTGGCGTACCCACCGCACCGAAGGATACCGGCGTGGATTGCACCATCATCCCCAGCACCACTGCGGCCAGGGCCGGGAAGCCTAGCGCCACCAGCAGCGGCGCGGCCACTGCGGCCGGGGTGCCGAAGCCGGAGGCGCCCTCGATGAAGCAGCCGAACAGCCAGGCGACGATCAGCGCCTGCACGCGGCGGTCCGGGCTGATGTTGGAGAAGCCCCGACGAATCGCCGCGATGCCACCGGAGTGCTTGAGGGTGTTCAGCAGCAGGATCGCGCCGAAGATGATCCACAGGATCGAGGCCGTGAGAATCAGCCCCTGCAGACTGGAGGCAATGACCCGGTTGAGGGACATGTCCCAGGCCAGCAGGCCGATCAGGGCGGTGAGGACGAACACCAGCGGCATCGCGTACTTGGCCGGCCAGCGAAAGCCGATCAGCAGTACACCCGCCAGTACCAGTGGCACGAAGGCCAGGATGGAGAGCAGCGTTTGACTCATGGGTTGGTTCCTTCTTTTTCTTGTGAACCACAGTTTTCCGGGGATACCCGGCGCCACGCATCTGGAAGGGCCGGGCACCACGGCGCCGACCTTTCCGCGAGCCGCGACGGCAGGGATCACCCGCCACCGCGCTCATGCTCGAAAGCCCCGACGGTCAGCGACCGTCAGGGCTTGTTTCGTGGAGGCTTTCGGCTCCGTCCACGATGGTTAGTCTGCTTTTTGTGGGAGGGGCTTTAGCCGCGACCAAACAACTACAAAAAGCTCGCGGCTAAAGCCCCTCCCACTTTGCTTAGGCCTCCTGCTTGAAACGCAGCCGCCAGGCATGCAGCAGCGGCTCGGTATAGCCGGACGGCTGCTCGCGGCCCTTGAACACCAAGTCACTGGCGGCGCGGAAGGCATGGGATTGTTCGAAGTCAGGTGCCATCGGGCGGTAGGCCGGATCGCCAGCATTCTGCCCGTCGACCACCTGTGCCATGCGCTGCAGCGTCTCGCGCACCTGGGCCTCGTTGACCACGCCGTGGTGCAGCCAGTTGGCGATATGCTGAGCCGAAATGCGCAGGGTGGCGCGGTCTTCCATCAGGCCGACGTTGTGGATATCCGGCACCTTGGAGCAGCCGACGCCTTGCTCGACCCAGCGCACTACGTAACCGAGGATGCCCTGGCAGTTGTTGTCCAGCTCCTGCTGGATATCGCTGGCGCCCCACGGCCGCTCGGCGCTGACCGGCACGCTGAGCAGATCGTTCAGCAGGCTGTCGCGCTGGCTGGCCAGGTCGATCAGCTCCAGCTCGCTCTGCACCGCCTGCACGTCGATCTTGTGGTAGTGCAGCGCGTGCAGCACGGCGGCGGTGGGCGACGGCACCCAGGCGGTGTTGGCGCCGGCTTTCGGATGGCCGATCTTCTGCTCCAGCATGGCCGCCATCAGATCCGGCATGGCCCACATGCCCTTGCCGATCTGCGCCTTGCCACGCAGCCCGCAGGCCAGGCCGACCAGCACGTTGTTACGCTCGTAGGCCTGGATCCAGGCGCTGGATTTCATGTCGCCCTTGCGCAGCATGGCACCTGCTTCCATGGCGGTGTGCATTTCGTCGCCGGTGCGGTCGAGGAAGCCGGTGTTGATGAAGGCCACACGCGCGCTGGCGGCCTCGATGCACGCCTTGAGGTTGACGCTGGTGCGCCGCTCCTCATCCATGATGCCCATTTTCAGGGTGTTGGCCGGCACGCCCAGCAGTTGCTCGACGCGACCGAACAGTTCGTTGGCGAAGGCCACTTCGAACGGCCCGTGCATCTTCGGCTTGACGATATAAACGCTACCGGTGCGCGAGTTACCGCGGCGCTGCAGGTCATGCAGGGCGATCAGGCTGGTCACTACCGCATCGAGGATGCCCTCGGGAATTTCCAAGCCTTCACCGTCGATGATCGCCGGGTTGCTCATCAGGTGGCCGACGTTGCGGATGAACAGCAATGAGCGACCGTGCAGGGTCAGTTCGCTGCCATTGGCGGCGGTGTAGACGCGATCGGCATTGAGGCGGCGGGTGATGCGCTTGCCAGCCTTTTCCAGATCTTCGGCCAGATCGCCCTTCATCAGGCCCAGCCAGTTGCGGTAGACCACCACCTTGTCGGCGGCGTCGACGGCAGCGACGGAGTCCTCGCAGTCCATGATGGTGGACAGCGCCGCTTCCATCAGCACGTCCTTCACGCCGGCGGCGTCGGTACGGCCGATGGGGCTGCTGGCGTCGATCTGGATCTCGAAGTGCAGGCCGTTGTTCTTCAGCAGCACGGCGCTCGGCGTGGCAGCCTCGCCCTGGAAGCCAACGAATTTCTCCGGTTGCGCCAGCGAGGTCTGCGCGCCGCTGCTCAGGGTCACCTGCAGTTGGCCGGCGACTACGGCATAGGCACTGGCGTCTGCGTGTGAGCCCTGGGCCAGTGGCGCGGCCTGGTCGAGGAAGGCGCGGGCGAAGGCGATCACCTTGGCGCCGCGCACTTCGTTATAGCCCGGCCCCTTGCTGGCGCCGCCTTCTTCGCTGATCGCATCGGTGCCGTACAGGGCGTCATACAGCGAGCCCCAGCGGGCGTTGGCGGCGTTCAGCGCGTAGCGCGCATTCGTCACCGGCACTACCAGCTGCGGGCCGGCCTGGATGGCGATTTCGCTGTCAACGTTGGCGGTGGTCGCCTTGACCTGCTCCGGCTGCGGCAGCAGATAGCCGATGGAGCCGAGGAAGGCGCGGTAGGCGTTCATGTCGGTGATCGGCCCAGGGTTGGCGCGGTGCCAGGTATCCAGCTCGGTCTGCAGACGGTCGCGCTCGGCCAGTAGGGCACGGTTGCGCGGCGCCAGGTCGTGCACCAGCGCATCGAAACCGCTCCAGAAGGCCGCCGCCTCGATACCGCTGCCGGGCAGCACTTCGCTTTCGATGAATTGCTTGAGCTCGGCGGCTACCTGCAGGCGCTGACATTGCACGCGTTCGGTCATTTTTCTGTTCTCCTGTCTAATCGCTTGCGAGAGGGGCCAGGCGTTGTCTGTTGGAACCCTCTTCCGTCACTTCGTGACACCTTCTCCCGGAGGGAGAAGGTCATCAGTTGGCGGCTGCGCCGCATGTTTAAAGGGCCGCTATTCCTGCCTTGGCCACCTGCGCATCCTGTTCGGCCTTGACTCCGGACACGCCGACGGCACCTACCACCTGGCCATCCACCAGCACCGGTACACCGCCCTCCAGCGAGGTGATCAGCGGCGCGCTGACGAAGGCGGTGCGACCGCCGTTGACCATGTCTTCGTAGCCCTTGGTTTCGCGGCGGCCGATGGCAGCGCTGCGCGCCTTCTCGGTGGCGATGTAGGCGCCGATGGGCGCGCAGCCGTCGAGGCGCTCCAGAGCCAGCGGATGACCGCCGTCGTCGACCACGGCGATGGCCACGGCCCAGCCCTGTTGCTGCGCTTCGTTACGGGCGGCTGCGATGATCTGGCTGACTTCGCTCTGGCTGAGTACGGCTTTGTGTTGCATGGCATACCTCGTGTTCTTGGTTTTTCTCCCCTCTCCCGCATGCGGGAGAAGGTGCTCAGTCGCGTAGCCCGGATTCAATCCGGGAATATCTGGCGCTTTGCCCGGATTGCATCCGGGCTACCGGGCAATCACCGTGGGAGCGGCTTCAGCCGCGATAAAAGCTCGCCGCTAAAGCGCCTCCCACAGGCGGGACTCATTCCTCCGCTTGTGCGTTGCGGTACATCTGTAGCCGTGCGCGTGGCACCGGCTACGCGTGATCAGCCCATCGCCTCCTCGACGATCTCGATCCAGTGGCGCACCGGTGTGCGTCCGGCACCGTCCAGATGGGTCTGGCAGCCAATATTGGCGGTGACGATGGCGTCCGGTTTGCCGCTTTCCAGGGCGTTCAATTTGTTGTCGCGAAGCTGCCGCGACAGTTCTGGCTGGGTCAGCGAATAGGTGCCGGCCGAGCCGCAGCACAGATGACCGTCCGGCACAGCGGTCAGGCCGAAGCCGAGGCGCGTCAGTACGCCTTCAACCGCGCCGCCGAGCTTCTGCGCATGCTGCAGGGTGCAGGGGCAGTGGAAGGCCAGGCGCTGCTCGGCGCGCATTTGCAGCTGTTCCAGCGCCTCGCCCTGCAGCACCTCCACAAGATCCTTGGCCAGGGTGCTGACCCGCGCCGCCTTGGCCGCGTACGCCGGGTCGCTGGCGAGCAGGTGGCCGTAGTCCTTGACGAAAGCGCCGCAGCCGCTGGCGGTCTGCACGATGGCCTCAGTGCCGGCTTGGATGGCCGGCCACCAGGCGTCGATGTTCTGCCGCGCGCGTTGCAACCCGGCTTCCTGGGCGTTGAGGTGGTAGTCCACGGCGCCGCAACAGCCGGCCTCGCGGATCGGCGTGACGCTGATGCCGAGGCGATCCAGCACGCGCGCGGTGGCGGCATTGGTGTTGGGTGACAGCCCCGGTTGCACGCAGCCTTCGAGCATCAGCACGCGGCGGGCATGCTGCTGCGTCGGGCGCGGCTTGGCCGGGCGAACCTCGCGCGGCAGCTTGGCCTTGAGCGCGGCCGGCAGTAGCGGGCGCAGGGCCAGGCCGGTCTGGGTCAGCGTCTTGAACAGCGCCGGTCGTGGCACCACGGCGCGCAGGCCCTGACGCAGCAGGCGCTCGTTCAGCGGCCGCGGCACCGCCTGCTCGACCACTTCGCGGCCGATATCCAGCAAGTTGTGGTATTGCACGCCGGATGGGCAGGTGGTCTCGCAGTTGCGGCAGGTCAGACAGCGATCCAGGTGCTCCTGAGTCTTGGCCGTGACTTCGCCGCCTTCGAGCATCTGCTTGATCAGGTAGATGCGCCCACGCGGGCCGTCCAGCTCGTCGCCGAGTAACTGATAGGTCGGGCAAGTGGCGTTGCAGAAGCCGCAATGCACGCAGGAGCGCAGGATGCGTTCGGCTTCCTCGGCGCGCGGCAGGCGCTTGGCCTGTTCACTCAAATTGGTCTGCACGTCTTATACCTCGGCGTACATGCGGCCAGGGTTGAAGATGCCCTGGGGGTCGAGCTGGTTTTTCAGCTGGCGCTGGTAACGCAGCAGAGGAGCAGCCAGCGGCTGGAAGGGTTGTACCTGGCCGGCGGCGAAGCAGGTGGCGTGGCCGCCGAGCCCCCCCGTCACGCGCTGGATCAGCTCGCCATCGGCGTCGGTTTTCAGCCAGCGCTGCGCGCCGCCCCAGTCGATCAGCTGGCGGCCGGGCAGGTCGAGCAGACCGCTATTGGTCGGCAGCGACAGGCGCCAGAGCGTGCCGCTGGCGCTGAAGAACGGCAGGCGTTGTTCGCGCAGTTCGTGCCAGTAAGCGTTGTCGATCTCTTCGCCACCCAGGCGTTGGCGTGCGGCCAGGACCGAGCCTTCGCCGCCCTCAAGGCGCAGGTGAAGCGCGACACCGTCATGGCTGGCGGCGCTGATCGGCAATGGCTGCTGGCCCCATTCGGCAAGCTTGTTGAGCGCGTCGCGAGCACTCATGTCCAGGCGCAGGCTGAGCACCTGGCGCGGTTTGGGCAGCACCTTGATCGAGACTTCGGCGAGCAGGCCAAGGCAACCGAAGCTGCCGGCCATCAGGCGCGACAGGTCGTAGCCGGCGACGTTCTTCATCACCTCGCCGCCGAAGCGCAGCAGCTTGCCCTGGCCGGTGATCACCCGGGTGCCGAGCACCTGATCGCGCACCGAACCGGCCCAGGGCCGACGCGGGCCGGACAGCCCGGCTGCGACCATGCCGCCCAGGGTGGCGCCATCGCCCAGGTGCGGCGGTTCGCACGGCAGCATCTGGTTGTTGGCCTCCAGCGCCGCTTCGATTTCTGTAAGTGGTGTGCCGGCGCGGGCGGTGAGCACCAGTTCGGTGGCGTCGTAGCTGACGATGCCGCGGTGCATGCGGGTATCCAGCACTTCGCCGGTGGTGGCGCGGCCCAGATGGGCCTTGCTGCCGCTGCCCTGGATGCGCAACGCCGTGGCGCTGTTGAGCGCGTGGTTGACCTGTTCCAGCAGCGCGGCGCTGGCATCGAAATCATGCTGCATCAGAAGCGCTCCAGTTCCGGGAAGGGCAGTTGGCCGTGGTGCACGTGCATGGCACCGAACTCGGCGCAGCGGTGCAGGGTGGGGATGTTCTTGCCCGGGTTGAGCAGGCCGCTGGGGTCGAACGCCGCCTTTACCGCGTGGAACAGGGTGATCTCGTCGCTGTTGAACTGCGCGCACATCTGATTGATCTTCTCGCGGCCGACTCCGTGCTCGCCGGTGATGCTGCCGCCGACCTTGACGCAGAGTTCGAGGATCTTGCCGCCGATGGCCTCGGCGCGCTCCAGCTCGCCCGGTACGTTGGCATCGAAGAGGATCAGCGGGTGCATGTTGCCGTCGCCGGCGTGGAACACGTTGGCCACGCGCAGGCCGTACTCTTCGGACAATTCGGCGATGCCGCGCAGCACGCCAGGCAGCTCGCGGCGCGGGATGGTGCCGTCCATGCAGTAGTAGTCCGGCGAGATGCGCCCGACCGCGGGGAAGGCGTTCTTGCGCCCGGCCCAGAATTTCACCCGCTCGGCTTCGTCGCGGGCCTGGCGCACTTCGGTGGCGCCGGCCTGTTCCAGCACCTCACGCACGCGCTCGCAGTCGTCGGCGACGTCGGCTTCGACGCCGTCCAGCTCGCAGAGCAGGATGGCTTCGGCCTCCACCGGGTAGCCGGCATGGATGAAATCTTCGGCGGCGCGGATCGCCAGGTTGTCCATCATCTCCAGGCCGCCGGGGATGATGCCGGCAGCGATGATGTCACCCACCGCGCGGCCGGCCTTTTCCACCGAGTCGAAGGCAGCCAGCAGTACCTTGGCCACCTGCGGCTTGGGCAGCAGCTTGACCGTCACCTCGGTGACGATGCCGAGCATGCCCTCGGAGCCGGTGAACAGCGCCAGCAGGTCGAAACCCGGCGCGTCCAGGGCGTCGCTGCCGAGGGTCATGAACTCGCCTTCGACGGTGAGGATGTCCACCTTGAGCAGGTTGTGCACGGTCAGGCCGTACTTCAGGCAATGCACGCCACCGGCGTTTTCGGCGACATTGCCGCCGATAGAGCAGGCAATCTGAGAGGAGGGATCAGGGGCGTAATACAGGTCGAACGGCGCGGCGGCCTGGGAGATCGCCAGGTTGCGCACGCCGGGCTGTACCCGGGCGAAGCGGCCTTCGCGGTTGATCTCGAGAATCTGGTTGAAGCGTGCCATCACCAGCAGGATGCCCTTCTCCAGCGGCAGCGCACCGCCGGACAGGCCGGTGCCGGCACCGCGCGCCACGACCGGCACGCCACGGGCGTGGCAGAGCTTGAGCAGCTGTTGCACTTGCTCGATGCGCTCGGGCAGCACCACCAGCATGGGTGTGGTGCGGTAGGCGGACAGGCCATCGCACTCATAGGGCTTCAGGTCTTCGACGGTATGCAGGATGTCGAGGTCGGGCAGACACTGGCGCAGCTCGGTCAGCAGCGCGGCCTTGTCGACCTTGGGCAGCGCGCCGTCGACGCGCTCGTCGTACAGAATGCTCATGGCAGGCTCAATCGTGAACGTTGTTTTTATAAGCGGTCGTGCCGCGACCATGGCCCGTATGTTTAGGTCGCCTGAATTTTTACGTCGTCTTTATCGCTGGTAGGACCAGTTTCTTTCGTCAACCTTTCGCACAAGGCTGCTCAAAGTGCTTATTCTCATAGGCGTTGAACATGGCTTTCGGATGAGGCGCGTATGCTCGTGCCAGCTGGTACGACCAGTTGCAGGGAGGGTTGAAATGGATACGAATCAGGCTGTCGCAAGACGGCAGGTCAGCGACGTGGTGGCCGAGCGCATCGAGCGGCTGATCGTCGATGGCGTACTCAAGGTGGGCCAGCCGCTACCCTCGGAGCGGCGCCTGTGCGAGAAGCTGGGCATTTCCCGTTCGGCGCTGCGTGAAGGGCTGAAGGTCCTGCGTGGGCGCGGCATCATCGACACTGCGCAGGGGCGTGATTCACGGGTGGCCAAGCTTAGCGGCGAGCGCGACGCCAGCCCGCTGATGCACCTGTTCGGCTCGCAACCGCGCACCCTGTACGACCTGCTGGAAGTGCGCGGCCTGCTAGAGGGCGAGTCGGCGCGCCTGGCGGCGCTGCGTGGCACCGACGCGGACTTCGTCCTGCTGACCCGGCGCTACGAGGAAATGCTCGCGGCCCACGCGCAGGAGCATCCGGTCGACCCACGCGAACACGCACGCCTCGATCACGCCTTCCACCTGGCCATCTGCGAGGCGTCGCACAACCCGGTGCTGGTGCACACTTTGCAGTCGCTGACCGACCTGATGCTCAGCACCGTGTTCGCCTCGGTGAACAACCTCTACCACCGCCCGGCGCAGAAGCGGCAGATCGACCGCCAGCACTCGCGCCTGTACCACGCGGTGATCGAACGCCTGCCGGAACAGGCCCAGCGTGCGGCGCGCGACCATATCAACAGCATCCGTGACAACCTGCAGGAGATCGAGCAGGAAGAGCAGCGCCTGGTGCGTGCGACCATGCGCCTGGAGGGCTGGGCGTAGGGCGGGTGAAACCCGCCGGTCAATGGTGGCGGGTTGCACCCGCCCTACGTATTTGTGGGAGGGGCTTTAGCCGCGACCCGCCAGCCCCGCTCGCCACGCAAGTGCCTCCCACGTGGCGTGACACCCTACCTGAAGGTGCTGGTGACCACGCCATCTTCCACCACCTGCGCCTCGATCACCTTCTGGCTACCAAGGTTGCGCACGCGGATCACCTCGCCTTCGCGGCCATTGGCCAGCGCCTCTCCGGTGGCCGAGGCGGAAATGCCGTCCTGGCTGGCGATGATGGTGACCTGCTGGCCGCGGCGAATCAGCAGCGGTGCGGTGAGCAGGTTCGGCGCGATCAGCTGGCCGGCGCGCACGCGGCGTTTGGCGCCCTGGCCGACCACCTCATCGAGGTTGTTGTAGAAACCGCGCGATACCTTGCCGATGTTCACATCCTGCAATTGCAGCTGTTCGGCGCTGATGGTCTGGCCGCGTTCGATCACCCGCGCAGCATGTACCACCGGCAGGAAGACGTTGGCCTGCACTAGGGCGGTGATGCTCCAGCCGGGGGTGTCCGGGCAGCTCAGCTCCAGGCGCTGGCGCGCCAGCGCCGAGGGATCATCGCTGGGGACCATCACGCTCAGGGCCTGGGCGCAGACCGGCAGTCGTTCCGCGCTGCCCACCAGCGTTGTATCGAGGCTGTGGCGCTGGCCTTGCCAGGCCTGGCGTTTGGCCTCCTCGGCAAGCTTCTGCTGCATATGCGTAGCGATGGCCTGGTCGATCTGGCCGGCGGCGTCGGCCTGCGCGCGTGCCGTATCCGCAGGCAGTGCGGCGAAGAGGAAGAGCACTGACGCCAAGGCGGAAAAAGCCTTTCCGCTTTTCCCTCCGGCGATGCGGCGATGCGGAAAAAGGGCGACGCGAAAGGCGCCGGCGGTTCTCAAGAATCCCTGATAAATCAATGTAATACGGCTCTCTTATGGGTTGGGCACGCTTTGTGCTCAAGGCACCTGGGCACAACCTTGGGTTAAGGGTACCGGTGAATGAGTATACGGATTGATGACGTGGTGGGCCTGCATTCGCGAGCCATCGAACTGCGTATGCAGCGCAGCGAGATTCTCGCCGCCAACCTGGCCAACGAAGACACGCCGGGCTTTCTCGCCCGCGACATCGATTTTGCTGGCGAGATGCAGCGGCTCGACCCACAGCAGGCGTTCAGCGCCAGCACTGCCGATCTCAAGTACCGCGTGCCGACCCAGCCGTCGCAGGACGGCAACAGCGTCGAGCTGAGTGTGGAACAGGCCGCGTTCTCCAAGAACAGCATGGACTTCCAGACCAGCCTGACCTTTCTCAGCATGAAATTCCGCGGCCTGAAACAGGCCATCGAGGGACGCTGACCATGGCTTTCGATTCCATCTACCGCATCGCCGGTTCATCGATGAACGCGCAGACCGTGCGCCTCAACACCGTGGCCAGCAACCTGGCCAACGCCGACTCGGCCGCGGCCAGTGCCGAGGACGTGTATCAGGCACGCAAGCCGGTGTTCGCTGCCGTCTACAACAACGACCAGCTGACCCGCAGCGTGGGCATGGGCGGCGCCCATGTGCAGGTGCTCGACGTGGTCACCGCCGGCCGCGAGCCGGTGCGCCGCTACGAGCCGGACAACCCGCTGGCCGATGACAAGGGCTACGTGTTCTACGCCGACATCGATCAGATCGAGGAAATGACCGACATGATGTCGGCCACCCGCAGCTTCGAGACCAGCGTCGAGGTGCTCAATCGCCTGAAAAGCATGCAGCAGGGCCTGCTCAAGCTCGGAGAATCCTGATGGCCACGGTCAGCAACAATAGCCAGAACAATCCCGCTTACAGCATCGACGAAGCGGTGAAGCAGTCGGTCAACGTCAGCGACGCGACCCAGCTGGAAAACAACTTCCTCACCCTGATGGTCGCGCAGATCCAGAACCAGGACCCGACCAAACCGGTGGACAGCACCGAGTTCCTCAACCAGTTCGCCGCCATGAGCCAGGTCAAGAGCCTGGAGAACATGGCCTCGCTGAGCAAGAGCAACCTGGTGCTGCTGGACAACCTGCAGACCCTCACCGCTGCCGGCCTGGCCGGCCAGGAAGTCAAGGTTGCCACCGAGCAGCTGGAGCTGGATGCAGACAAGGTCAAAGGCGAGGTCAATCTCGAGCACGCCGCCGGCAAGCTGGCCCTGGTAGTCACCGACAGCAACGGCGTGAAGAAGGAAATCGACCTGGGTTCCCAGGCGCCGGGCCGCGTGCCCTTCGAGCTGGACCCCAAGGCCCTTGGCCTGGCGCCAGGCCGCTACAAGGTCGAGGTCAAGAGCGACAGTGGCGAGTACCCGAAAGTCGAAGTGGCCGGCCGCGTCACCCAGGTGCGCGTGAGTGCCGAGGGGCCGGTGCTGGACGTCGTCGGCATCGGCTCCGTGCCCTTTTACAACATCACCGAATTCGGCCAGACGCAGACTGCCGGTCTGCTCTGAACCCACCCAGTCGTTAATTCAAAGGTCCAGTCGCCATGAGTTTCAACATCGCCATGACCGGCCTCAGTGCCGTCAACGAACAGCTCAACACCATCAGCCACAACATCGCCAACGCCGGCACCACCGGCTTTAAGTCCTCGCGCACCGAGTTCGGCAGCATCTACGCCGACAGCCAGGCGATGGGCGTGGAAGTGCTGGCCACCACCCAGAGCATCAGCCAGGGCGGCTCCCTGGTGACCACCGGGCGCAGCCTTGATCTGGCCATCTCCGGCGGCGGCTTCTTCGTTACCCGTGGCGGCAATGGTGATGTCAGCTACACCCGCGCCGGCGTGTTCGGCGCCGACAAGGACAACAACATCGTCAACGCCGCCGGCCAGACCCTGCAGGGTTACCCGGTAGATGCTGCTGGCAATCTTTTGGTCGGCGCCATGGGTGATCTGCAACTGCGCAACGCCAACCTGCCGGCGCGCGCCACCGACAGCCTGGCCTTCGTCATGAACCTGGACTCCAACCAGACCGTGCCGGCCACCGCGCCGTTCGATCCGGCGGACGTCAACACCTACAACTCCACCTACACCACCAAGGTGTTCGACTCCCAGGGCAAGGAACACACCCTGACCCAGTATTTCGTCAAGACTGGCGATAACAGCTGGGAAGCCCACTATTACGCCGGCGGTACGGCTGTAGGCGCCCCTCAAGCCCTGACCTTCGGCACCAACGGCACGCTCACCGCGCCGGCCGGCCCGGTCAACGTCGGTTTCGCCCTGCCCGGTGTCGACCCGATGGCCATCGCCATCGACTACAGCAACTCCAGCCAGTACGGCTCCGACTTCGTCGTCACCACCAACCGTGCCAGTGGTTACGCAGCGGGTGAGCAGACCGGTCTCTCGGTTGAGAAGGACGGCATGGTCTACGCCAACTACAGCAATGGCCAGCGCATGCTGCAGGGCCAGGTGGCGCTGGCCACCTTCGCCAACGCTGGCGGCCTGAAGAACATCAGCGGCACTGCCTGGGTGGAAACTGCCGACTCCGGCGCGGCGCTGATCGGCGTGCCCGGTGTCGGACCGTTCGGCGCGCTGGTGGCCGGTTCGCTGGAGAACTCCAACGTCGACCTGACCCAGCAGCTGGTCGGTCTGATGGAGGGGCAGCGCAACTACCAGGCCAACACCAAGGTGCTGACCACCAACAAGGAACTCACCCAAGTGCTGTTCGGCGCGATCTGAGGCTGACCCATGGACCGTCTCGGCTACACCGCAATGACCGCCGCCAGCCGCACCATGAGCTCGCTCACGGTGCGCGCCAACAACCTGGCCAACGTCAACACGCCCGGCTTTCGTGCCGATCTGGAGCAGGCCCAGGCCGTCGCCGTGGAAGGCTACGGCTACGACAGCCGCCACCTGGCGCGGGTGAAGAACAACGGCGTCAACCTGGCGCCAGGTGAGCTGATGGCCACCGGCCGTGATCTCGACGTGGCGATCCAGGGCCGCGGCCTGTTCACCGTCGAGGGCGATGAAGGCGCCGAGCGCTACACGCGCAACGGCGCGCTGCAGGTCGATGCCGAGTTGCGCCTGACCCTGAACGGCCGCGCCGTGCTGGGCGAGGGTGGCCCCATCGTGCTGCCCGAATACGACAGCCTGCATATCGGCCGTGACGGCACCGTTTCGGTGATCCCGCGTGGCGATTTCGTCACCGCCGAGGTGGACCGCATCCGCGTGGTGGATGTTGACGCCGCCGATCTGACCAAGGATGCCAGCGGCCTGCTGGCGCGCATCGATGGTCAGCCGGCAGAGGGCCTGGAAACACCGGTGCTGGTATCCGGCTACCTGGAGGCGAGCAATGTCGGCGCCATCGATCAGCTGGTGGCGACCATGAGCCTGAACCGCCTGTTCGAAACCCAGGTGAAGATGATGAAGGCCGCCGAGGACCTTTCCGAGGCCGGCAACCGGATGATTCGCGGCAGCTGAGCCGGAAAGCCGGCGGCCGTGTAGGAGCGAGCTCTGCTCGCGAATCGAGTTTCGCCAGACACAGCTTCGCGAGCAGAGCTCGCTCCCACGAAACACAGGCACACGTCGTTGATAAGGCGTTCGCCACAGCGAAGAGGTAACGCACATGAGTTCCGCACTTTGGGTCAGCAAGACCGGCCTGGCCGCACAGGACAAGGCCATGAGCGCCGTGGCCAACAACCTGGCCAACGTCAACACCAACGGCTTCAAGAGCGACCGCGTGGTGTTCGAAGACCTGTTCTACGCCATCGAGCTGCAGCCGGGCGCCCAGGCCGATGAGGTCAATACCGTACCGTCGGGCATCCAGCTCGGCAGCGGTGTGCGTGTGGCCGGTACGCAGAAGGTGTTCACCGAAGGCAGCATCCAGACCACCGGCCAGCCGATGGACCTGGCGATCATCGGCGCCGGCTTCTTCCAGGTGGAAGCGCCCAACGGCGATATCTACTACACCGAGAACGGCCAGCTGCAGCTCAACGCCGAAGGCATGATCGTCAACTCCCAAGGCCTGCCGCTGACGCCGGCTATCGAAGTGCCGGCCGGTAGCAGCCGCTTCACCGTGGGCAGCGACGGCATCGTCACCGCCGTGCTGGCCGGCGACACCCTGCCCTCCGAGCTGGGCCAGATCACCCTGGTCAACTTCACCAACCCGGGCGGCCTCGAAGCGCTCGGCGGCAACCTCTATCGCGAAACCGTGGCCAGCGGCGAGCCGCAGGAAGGCGTGCCGGGCGAGGAAGGCCTGGGCAACCTCAAGCAGGGCGTGCTGGAAGGTTCCAACGTGCAGGTGGTCGAGGCCATGGTCAACATGATCTCCATCCAGCGCGCCTACGAAGCCAACGCCAAGGTGCTCGACGCTGCGTCGGGCATGCAGCAGTTCCTCAACCAGACCGTGTGATCGCCATGACCCGCCTGCTCCCGCTCGCTCTGCTTCTGGCCCTCGGCGGCTGCGCCAGCTTCAACGAGATGCTGCCTGAGGAAGACTCCAGCCACTACGAGCCCCTGGCGCTGGACTACAGCGTGCCGCCGACCACCGGCGGTGGCCTGTTTCGCAGCGGCTACAGCGGCTCGCTGACTGGCGACAAGCGTGCAGTGCGGGTCGGCGACATTCTCACCGTGGTGCTCGACGAGTCCACCCAGTCGAGCAAGAGCGCCGGCACCAGCTTCGGCAAGACCTCGGGCGTTTCCGTCGGTATTCCCACCGTGCTGGGCAATACCTACGACCGCCTGGAAAGCTCCGCCTCGGCCGAGCGCGATTTCAATGGTTCGGCGCGCAGCTCGCAGCAGAACACCCTGCGCGGCTCCATCGCCGTGACCGTGCATCAGGTGCTGCCCAACGGCACCCTGCTGATCAAGGGCGAGAAGGCCCTGCGCCTGAACCAGGGCGATGAGTACATCCGTCTGGTCGGCCTGGTGCGCATGGACGACATCAACCGCGCCAACCAGGTGTCCTCGCAGAACGTGGCCAACGCGCGCATTTCCTATGCCGGTCGCGGCGTGCTCAACGACAGCAACTCGGCAGGCTGGTTGACGCGTTTCTTCACCCACCCGCTGTTCCCGCTCTGAGGCCCGGTCATGCTCAAACGCTCACTCGTCGCCCTGCTCCTGACCTGGCCACTGTCGACCCACGCCGTGCCGCTGATGGACCTGGTGGACATCGAAGGAATCCGCGGCAACCAACTGATCGGCTACGGCCTAGTGGTCGGCCTCGACGGCACCGGCGACAAGAACCAGGTGCGCTTCACCAGCCAGTCGGTGGCCAACATGATCAAGCAGTTCGGCATCAACCTGCCGCCGAACGTCGACCCCAAGCTGAAGAACGTCGCGGCGGTCACCGTGACCGCAGAAATTCCGCCGTCCTACAGCCCGGGGCAAACCGTGGATATCACCGTCGCCTCGCTGGGCGATGCCAAGAGTCTGCGCGGCGGCCAGTTGCTGCTGACGCCGCTGCAGGGCGTCGATGGCGAAACCTATGCCCTGGCTCAGGGCGCCGTGGTTGTCGGCGGTCTGAATGCCACCGGGCAGAGCGGCTCCAGCGTGGCGATCAACTCCGCCAACAGCGGTCGCGTGCCCAACGGTGCCACCGTCGAGCGGATGATCCCCAGCGATTTCAGTACGCGCGACGAGGTCATGCTCAACCTGCGCCAGCCCAGCTTCCAGACCGCCGCCAAGGTGGTCGAGGCGGTCAACGGCCGCTTCGGCAGCGGCACTGCCAGCGCCCTGAATTCGACCAAGATCGCCATCCGTGCGCCGATTACCAGCACCCAGCGCATCGGCTTCATGGCGATGCTCGAAGGCCTTGAGGTCGAAGAAGGTCGTGAGCGACCGAAGGTGGTGTTCAACAGCCGCACCGGTACCGTGGTGGTTGGCCAGGGCGTACGGGTCAAGGCCGCTGCCGTGGCTCACGGTACCCTGACCGTGACCATCAGCGAGAACCCGCAGGTCAGTCAGCCCAACGCCTTCTCCGGCGGCCAGACCGCCGTGGTGCCGCGCTCCGACGTTGCCGTCAGCCAGGACAAGAACGCCATGTTCAAGTGGCCCGATGGCGCCAGCCTGGACAGCATCATCAACACCGTGAACAGCCTCGGCGCCACCCCGGACGATGTCATGAGCATCCTCCAGGCGCTGGAACAGGCCGGTGCCCTCAACGCTGAACTGATCGTGATCTGAGCCATGAGCATCGTTTCCCTCGCCCAACACATGAGCAGCCACCGCGGCAGCGCCGACGGCATCGGCACCGCCCGCGAGCAGCAGCTGCAGGCTGCGGCCGAGCAGTTCGAGGCCTTGTTCCTGCAGCAGATCCTCAAGCAGATGCGCAAGGCCAGCGACGTGCTCGCCGAAGGCAACCCGATGCGCAGCCGCGAGATGGACACCATGCGCGACTTCTACGACGAAGTGCTGGCCGAGACCCTGGCCGGGCGCAAGCAGACCGGCATCGCCGACATGCTGGTCAAGCAGCTGTCCGGTGGTGGCGATAGCGCGGTGGACATGGACGCAGCCGCCGCCGCTGCCCGCTCGGCGGAATTGCCGCAGCGTTCTGCCAGCAGTCTGCTTGAGCCGCTGCGCAGCACCTGGCAGCGCGGCATCGACAGCCTCGGCAAGGTCTGGGACAAGGGCTCGGCAGGCTTCGTCGCCCTGGTCGATCGCGTCATCCAGCAGGAGTCGGCCGGGCGTGTCGACGCCGTATCGCCCAAGGGCGCGCGCGGCCTGATGCAGCTGATGCCGGACACCGCGCGGGAAATGGCCGCCGAGCTCGGCCTGCCCTTCAGCGAGTCTCGCCTGACCACCGACGCCGCCTACAACAAGCGCCTGGGCAGTGCCTACCTGGACAAGATGCTGCAGCGCTACGACGGCCACCAGGCGCTGGCGCTGGCGGCCTACAACGCCGGCCCCGGCCGCGTCGACGAGTGGCTGAAGGTCAACGGCGACCCGCGCAGCGGCGAGATCGCCACCGGCGCCTGGATCGAGCGCATCCCCTTCCAGGAAACCCGCGACTACACGCGCAAGATCCTTGGCGACCTGGCCAAGACCGAGATGCCGGCCAAGGACGATGCCCAGGCCAGCAGCCCGCTCAGCGCGCAGACCCGCCAGCAACTGGCCAGCGCCCTGAGCGCCGACAGCGGCCTGCTGCTCGGCACCGTGGCTGGCAAACAGGCGCTGACGCGTGACGAATTTAAGTCCGTCGATGATTCCGTCGCCCTGTCATCGGTAACAGCCCAATTCGCTGCCGACGACGCCCGTGCGCCGCGTCTGGCGGCTTTCGCTCAGCCGATGCGCTTCGAGCGACAGGAGAGTTAATTCGTGAGCATCCTCAACCAGATCGCCTACAGCGGTGTGCGTGCCAGCCAGGTGGCCCTGGCCAGTACCGGGCAGAACATCGCCAACGTCAACACCCCGGGTTTCAGTCGCCTGCAGACCATCACCGGATCGCTGGCCGGGCAGGGTGGCCTGAGCGTCGGTGGCGGCGTGGAGGTGATCAGCATCCGCCGCATGACCAACGAATTTCACAACCAGCAGCTGTGGCGCGCGACCACCGAGCAGAACTTCTATGGTGCCTCGCAGCAGTACCTGACTGCGCTGGAGGCGCTGATGTCCGGCACCGGATCGAGCATCAGCGCCGGTCTCGACCAGTTCTTCGCGGCCTTGAGCGAAGCCAGCGCCACGCCCGGCTCCATCGCCCTGCGCCAGCAGATCATCAGCGAGGCCGGCAACCTGGCGCAGCGCTTCAACGGCCTGAGCAGCAACATCGACGCGCAGGTCAAGGCGCTGCAGGAGCAACGCAGCGCCATGGCCACCGAGATCAACGGCCTGACCGAGAACATCGCGCTGCTCAACAAGAAAATCGTCGAGACCGAATCGGTCAAGGGCGACAGCACCGCGCTGCGCGATCATCGCGAAAGCCTGATCGGCGAACTCAGCCAGTTCGCCAAGCTGCGTGTCAACGAAGTCCCCGATGGTTCGGTCAGCGTCGCCCTGGCCAACGGCCAGCCGCTGGTGGCCGGTCCGACGGCCGGCCAGCTCAAGGTGGCGATGACCGCGAGCGGCGAGCAGGAAGTCAGCCTGGCCTTCGCCGGCACCAGCTTCCCGCTGCGTCAGGATGGTTTCGGCGGCGCCTTCGGTGGTCTCCACGAGGTCGAGTACGGCAGCCTGCGGCCGAACCTGGACGCGCTGCATGACATGGCCAGCCAACTCGCGCAGATGGTCAATGACGTGCTCGCCACCGGCTTCGACCTCAATGGCAACCCGGGCCAGCCGCTGTTCGTCTACGACCCCTCCAGTACCACTGCGCTCCTGCGTGCCGAGCCGCTGACGGCCGAGCAACTGGCGCTGTCCTCGGCTGCCGGGGAGACCGGCAACAACGAAGTGCTGCTGGATTTGCTCGGGCTGAAGAACCAGACCATCACCCTCAACGGCAGCCAGGTGACGCTCAACGACGCCTATGCCGGCCTGCTTGGCCAGGTCGCCAGTGACAGCCGGCAGAATCAGGCCGACCTCAAGTCCGCCACCGCCGTGACCCAGCAGGCCCAGTCGCAGCGCGACAGCGTCAGCGCCGTGAGCCTGGACGAGGAGGCGGTCAACCTGATGACCTACCAGCAGGCCTACCAGGCCAACATGAAGGTCATCAGCACCGCCAACCAGTTGTTCGACGACATGCTTTCCGCGTTCTGACGCGGCTCTAGAGAGATTCAGCCATGATGCGCATCACCAACTCGCAGATTACTTCGATGATGCACAGCTCGATGAACGCCAGTTCCGCCGAGTTGGGCAAGCTGATGCAGCAGATGGCCACCGGCAAGCGCATCCTGCTGCCGTCCGACGACCCCGTCGCCAGCGTGCGCGTGCTGCGGGTGGAGCGTGAAGAGGCGAGTCTGGAGCAGTTCCGCAAGAACATCGCCAACGTCTCCGGCAGCCTGTCGACGCAGGAGGCCAACCTCAAGTCCACCTCCGACGCCATGCTCAACGTGCGTGATCTGCTGCTGTGGGCAGCCAACGGCTCCAACGCCAGCGAAGATCTGGCCGCGATGGCCGGCGAGCTGTCGATCATCGAGGACACCATCTTCAGTTTCGCCAACGTGCGCGACGAGGAAGGCCGCTACTTGTTCTCCGGCACCCTCAGCGACACGCCGGCGCTGGCCTTCGACGCCGCGACCCAGACCTACAGCGTTACCGGCAACGACAAGCATCGCCAGGCCGCCGTGGCCAACGGCGTGCTGGTCGATGAGAACGTCACCGCTGCCAGCGTCTTCGGCGCCGGCGTGGACGTACTCAACGAACTGCGCAGCCTGATCAACACCCTGCAGGACCCGGCGCTGGATGCCACCGACCCGGCCGTCCGACAGCAGATCGTCGACACCCTGGGCGCCCTGGACGAGGCCCATGGGCGCGTGATGGGCTCGGTCACCGAACTCGGCGGCCGGCAGAACGCCCTGACCCTGCTGACCGACAGCAACGAGGACGTCTCGCTGGTCAACCAGAAGATCGAGGGAGAGCTGTCGAAGCTGGACTATGCCGGCGCCACCATCGATCTGAATAACTACCAGCTGGCCCTGGGGGCAACGCAGAAGACTTACCTGAAGATCAACGAGATGTCGTTGTTCAGCCTGCTGTAAGGAGCCTGCGGTGATCAAGGTCGATAAACAGCTCCCGGTCGTCACGCCCCTCGATCCGCAGGCACGGCGCCCGGTGCAGGGCGAGCAGGCGGTGCAGCGCCAGCGCAAGCAGGCGCCCGCTGCCGAACAGTCTGCGCAGCCGCGCGGCAAGAGCGCCACCTTCAACCTGCAGCTCAATCAGCAGCTGACCTCGATGCAGGCCGCCGACAGCTATCTGGGCGAACTGGCCGGCCGCCTTGGCCAGCTCAAGCTCAGCCTCAGTCGCGAGCTGAGCAACGCCCAGGCCGGCGAACGCGAAGGCCTCAAGCGTGAGCTGGAACAGGTGCGCAAGCTGCTTGGCGAACGCAGCCAACGCTCCGGCGAGGCGCTGGATGCCGGCTTCAAGCTGCGCCTCAACGAGCCGGTGCGCAGCCGCTTCAGTCTGCAGGGGCTGGATTCGATCGCCAGCGTGCAGCAGGCCGGCAAGGAAACCCTGTTGTTCAGCGCCGGGCGCAAACTGGCCGAGCCGCTGGCGGTGGTGCTCGACGAGGGGCTGAGTGAGCAGCAGATCCTGCGCCGCTTCAACGCCGGCCTCGCTCCGGCGGGCATTCGTGCTGAAGTCGATAATGGCGGGGCGCTCAAGTTCAGCGCCCGCGAAAGCGAGTGGCAGCAGCTCAGGGGCGAGCTGCGTATGCAGGGCGAAGGCAAGCTGGCGGCCAAGGCCGCGGCGCCCGTCGTCAGCCAGGAAGACCAGCTGCTGCGTCTGCCCGAAGCTGCGCGCCTGGACGGCGCGCGAGAACTGCGCCGGGCGCTGGATGAAGTGGTGGCGGCGCTGGACAAGATCGGCGCGTTGCGTGAGCAGCTCAGCCATCGCCAGGACGAAATCCGCGAGTTTCTCGCCCGTCATGCCGAGCACAACGAGCGCGAATGGGCGCGCGACTTCGCCGGCGAGGTCTTCAGCCTGATGCGCCGCAGCCCCAGCAGTTATGCCGCGGTGACCCAGACCGTCGTCGCCCAGGCCAACATCAGCAGGTCCACGGTGGTCAGCCTGCTCTCCTGAGCATCGATACTCCGACTCCTCAGCCGTCAGTCGCTCTTCCCCTTGTTTCATGGCGACTGGCGGCTTTTTTATGCGAACGCTGACGACCAGTCGTCCGCTTCATGACTGGTCGCACAGAATGATGGCGTTTTAGCAGCTATCATTGCGCCCTTTCCGCAGCAACTGGGCCTTGCGCCCGTCGAACTGCCCCTCGCATTCCAATAAAAACCCCGCACTCAAGGGTTCACCCATCACTGCTGGCGCACGCCTGCGGTGCATTGCCTCGTCCCCGAATTGGAGTACCGACGTGTTGAAGAAGTACCTATCTCTTATTCTGCTCGCCTGCACCGCGCTGGTGAGCATGCCAAGCCTGGCGCAACTGACCGATTCCGAAGCCATGAACATGGCCGGCCTGCAGCGCTCGCTGACCCAGCGTATGGCCAAGAACTACCTGATGCTGGGTGCCGATGTGCGCGTGGACGTGGCCCAGCGCCAGCTGCAGGAAACCATCCAGCGCTTCGATGCCAGCCACACCGCGCTGATCGCCTATGCGCCCACCGCCGAGATCAAGGCTGCGCTGGCCAAGGTTGATGCCACCTGGACCGTCCATCGCCAGCAGATCGAAGCCAAGCCGGAGCACGCCAAGGCTGCGCAGATGCTCGCCACCAGCGAGGAATTGCTGCAGCAGACACAGCACGTCAGCGACCTGATGGGCCAGCACCTGGGCGCCATGGGCGCCTCCGTGCACCGCACTGGCTGGGCACGCGTGCAGACCCAGCGCATCGCCATGCTCTACATGGCCAAGTCCTGGCGTGTGCCGGCGCCGGACCTGGACGCCAAACTGGACACGGCCGTGAGCGATTTCGAGACCATCCTCAAGGAGCTGGAAGCCCGCGGCACGCCGAGCGAGGAAATCGCCAACACCCAGCGTCGCGCCCGCGCCCACTGGGGCTTCACCCTCAAGGGCATCGACCTGCATGCCGAGCGCGACTTCGTGCCGACCGTGATCACCGTCAGCACCGACTCGCTGTTCCGCCAGCTCAACGAGCTGACCCGCCTGTACGCCGGCCTGCAGGCCAAAGAGGCCTGATAGCCATTCGCCAGGCCGTCACCTTGGCCGCCCGTTTTTGCGCTATAACGGAGCGCAAGGCGGGCACAGGTGGCGGACATGAGCGAAGCAACTGATCAGGCGGTTTACAAGACCCTGCTGGAGTCCACCCGGGCGATCCCCTGGAAGATCGACTGGAAGACCATGACCTTCGCCTACATCGGCCCGCAGATCGAGAGTCTGCTGGGCTGGTCGCAGGCCAGCTGGGTCAGCGCCGAGGACTGGGCCTCGCGCATGCACCCGGACGATCGCGAGAAGGTGGTGCAGTTCTGCGTGTCGCAATCGCAGAACGGCGTCGACCACGAGGCCGACTACCGCGCGCTGACCGCCGCCGGCGACTACGTGTGGATTCGCGACGTGGTGCATGTGGTGCGCGACGACAACGGCGAGGTGGACTCGCTGATCGGCTTCATGTTCGACATCAGCGAACGCAAGAAGACCGAGGAGCAGTTGCTGATCCTGCAGAAGCAGCTGGAAGAGTATTCCTACAAGGACGGCCTCACCGGCGTCGCCAACCGGCGCATGTTCGACACGGTGCTAGCCACCGAGTGGGCCAATGCCCAACGCACCCAGCAGCCGCTGTCGCTGATCCTGCTGGATATCGATCACTTCAAGCAGTTCAACGACCATTACGGCCATATCCAGGGCGACGATTGCCTGAAGAGCGTCGGCCAGGCGCTGAGCCGCGCCGCCAGCCGGCCACGGGATTTCGTCGGCCGCTTCGGTGGCGAGGAGTTCGTGCTGGTGTTGCCGGAGACCGACGAGGCCGCCGCCCGTCATATCGCCGAGCGCTGCCGCCAGCAGGTGCGCCAACAGCGCATTCCCCATGAGCACTCGTCAGTATCGTCCATGCTCACCATCAGCCTTGGTGTCGGCACCATCGTGCCGGGCGCGCACGACCGCCCGCTGGATTTCCTCAATGGCGTCGATAAGCTGCTCTACCTGGCCAAGCAGCGAGGCCGTGACCGCTTGGAAGTGGCCAAGATGCCTGCTCGCTCTGAGCGGGACGGTGCCGCTGACGCCCGCGCTTGAGCAATCGTTAACCTGGGCGTAACGATTGCGTCGACTGCTTGATTGATGACCACAAGGTCACGCTCCTAATGTGCCTCCACGACAGCGGAACTCGTGGAGTCATCGATGACAACAACAATATCCCCACCGCCGCAGTGGTCGCGCCGTCGCGCTGAAAAAGCGCGGCGACTCGATCAGGTGCGTCACCTTGCCGATGGCGTGGTGCTGCCGGGCGACAAGATCGTGGCAGCCCTCGAAGCGCTGATCGCCCCCGGTGATCGAGTGGTGCTCGAAGGCAACAACCAGAAGCAGGCGGATTTCCTCTCCCGCTCGCTGGCCCAGGCCGACCCCGTTCGCCTGCACGACCTGCACATGATCATGCCCAGCGTCAGCCGCGCCGAGCATCTCGATCTGTTCGAGCGCGGCATCGCCCGCAAGCTCGACTTCTCCTTCGCCGGGCCGCAGAGCCTGCGCATCGGCCAGCTGCTCGAAGACGGGCTGCTGGAAGTCGGCGCCATCCACACCTATATCGAACTCTACTCGCGTCTGCTGGTGGATCTGATCCCCAACGTCGCCCTGGTCGCCGGCTTTCAGGCCGACCGCCACGGCAACATCTATACCGGGCCGAGCACCGAGGACACCCCGGCGCTGGTCGAGCCGACCGCGTTTTCCGACGGCATCGTGATCTTCCAGGTCAACGAGATCGTCGACGAGCTGCCGCGTGTGGACATTCCCGCCTCCTGGGTCGACTTCGTGGTGGTGGCGGACAAGCCCTTCTATATCGAGCCGCTGTTCACCCGCGACCCGCGCCATATCAAGCCGGTGCACGTGCTGATGGCGATGATGGCGATCCGTGGCATCTACGAAAAACACAATGTGCAGTCGCTCAACCACGGCATCGGTTTCAACACCGCCGCCATCGAGCTGATCCTGCCGACCTACGGCGAATCGCTGGGTCTGAAGGGCAAGATCTGCCGCAACTGGACGCTCAACCCGCACCCGACGCTGATCCCGGCCATCGAGACCGGCTGGGTGGAAAGCGTGCACTGCTTCGGCACCGAGCTGGGTATGGAGGGCTATATCGCCCAGCGTCCGGACGTGTTCTTCACCGGCCGCGATGGCTCTATGCGCTCCAACCGCATGATGTGCCAGTTGGCCGGGCAGTACGCGGTCGATCTGTTTATCGGCGCCACCCTGCAAGTGGATGGTGATGGTCATTCCTCCACCGTGACCCGTGGGCGCCTGGCCGGTTTCGGTGGCGCGCCGAATATGGGTCACGACCCCCGCGGGCGGCGTCATTCGACGCCTGCCTGGCTGGACATGCGCCCTAGCGACAGCGAAGCGCCGCTGCTCGAGCGCGGCAAGAAGCTGGTGGTGCAGATGGTCGAGACCTTCCAGGAGGGCGGCAAACCGACCTTCGTCGAGCGTCTGGATGCAGTGGACGTAGCCAAGAAAGCCGGTATGCCGCTGGCGCCGATCATGATCTACGGCGACGACGTCACCCACCTGCTCACCGAGGAAGGCATCGCCTACCTGTACAAGGCGCGCTCGCTGGAAGAGCGTCAGGCGATGATCGCCGCGGTCGCCGGCGTGACCGCCATCGGCCTGCGCCACGACCCGAAAGAAACCGCGCGCATGCGCCGCGAGGGGCTGATCGCCCTGCCCGAAGACCTCGGCATCCGCCGCACCGATGCCAGCCGCGAGCTGCTCGCGGCCAAGAGCATCGCCGAGCTGGTGGAGTGGTCCGGCGGCCTATACAACCCGCCCGCCAAATTCAGGAGCTGGTGATGAATGCACTGACTGCAATTCAGCCACAGCTCTCGCTATCCCTGGGCGATTGGCTGGCGGACCTGGCCGTCGACGCGCTGATCGACGAGGCCGACCTGTCGCCCAAGCCGGGGCTGGTGGACCGGCGTGGCAGCGGCGCGCACACCGATCTGCACCTGGGTCTGATGCACGCTTCGGCGCTGGCCCTGTGGCCGAGCTTCAAGGCTATGGCCGAAACCGCCCAGCAGCGTGGCGAGATCGACCTGCATTTGCGTGAAGCCGTCGGCCGTATTGGTCGCGAAGGCGAGCAGGAGATGCTGCGCGTAACCGGCGGCGTCAACACCCATCGCGGCGCAATCTGGGCGCTGGGTTTGCTCAGCAGCGCAGCGGCGCTGGACGTCAGCCAACTGGCACCGGCTCAGGTCGCCCTGCGCGCCGCCCGTCTGGCCCTGCTCAACGACCGCACCGCACCTGTCACTGGCGACAGCCATGGCGCCCAGGTCTGCCGCTTGTACGGCGTACATGGCGCCCGCGAGGAAGCGCAGCTGGGTTTCCCGTCAGTGATCCAGCAGGCGCTGCCGCAACTGGCACGCAGCCGCGCTGCCGGGGCAGGGGAGCAGAACGCCCGCCTGGATGCGCTGCTGGCGATCATGACCCAGTTGGCCGATACCTGTGTGCTCTATCGCGCCGACATGGCCGGGTTGACCCGCATGCAGAGCGGCGCCCGTGCGGTGCTCGCCGCTGGCGGTTGCGCCAGCCTTGACGGTCGCCGCTGCCTGCGTGATCTGGAGCGCGACATGCTGCACCTGCGTGCCTCGCCTGGCGGCGCTGCCGATCTGCTCGCCGCCACCCTGTTCCTCGACCGCCTGCAGCATGGCCTGCCGGCGCAGCTTGGGAGTCTGTGAAATGGAAACCCTGTCTTTTCAATTCCCCGCCGGGCAACCGGCCAAGGGCCGCGCGCTGGTCGGTTGCGTCGGTTCCGGCGACCTGGAAGTGATGCTCGAACCCGGCCAGGCCGGCACCCTGGCGATTGAAGTGGTCACCTCGGTCAACGGCAGCGCGCCGCGCTGGCAGCTCTTGTTCGAGCGCATGTTCGGCGAACAGCAGCTGCCCGCGCTGAACATCGCCATCCATGATTTTGGCGCCACGCCCGGCGTGGTGCGCCTGCGCCTGGAACAGGGCCTGGAGGAGCTCAACCATGGCTGAGCAGAACATCCAGCGCCTACTGGCGCAGCGCAGCTTTACTGAACTCGGTGCCCGCGAACGGGCCCGCGCACTGCTCGATGCCGGCAGCTTTCGCGAGCTGCTCGATCCCTTCGCCCGGCTGATGTCGCCCTGGCTGCCCAAGCAGGGCATCGTGCCCCAGGCCGATGACGGCGTGGTGGTGGCCAAGGGGCTGATTGACGGCCAGCCTGCGGTGGCGATCGCCATCGAAGGCGCCTTCCAGGGCGGCAGCCTTGGCGAAGTGGGCGGGGCGAAGATCGCCGGCGCCCTGGAGCTGGCGGCCGAAGACAACCGCAATGGCACGCCGACCCGCGCCGTGCTGCTGCTGGAGACCGGCGGCGTGCGCCTGCAGGAAGCCAACCTGGGTCTGGCGGCCATCGCCGAGATCCAGGCCGCTATCGTCGAGCTGCGCCAATACCAGCCGGTGATCGGCCTGGTCGCCGGCCCGGTCGGCTGCTTCGGCGGCATGTCCATCGCCGCCGGGCTGTGCAGCTACCTGCTGGTGACCCGTGAGGCGCGCTTGGGCCTCAACGGCCCGCAGGTGATCGAACAGGAAGCCGGGCTGGACGAATACGACTCGCGTGATCGGCCCTTTATCTGGAGCCTGACCGGCGGCGAGCAGCGCTACGCCAGCGGTCTGGTCGACGGCTATGTGAGTGATGACGTCGAGGCCATTTGCAGCGAGCTGCACGGCCTGTTCGCCAAGGGTAAACCCGAGCTTGAGCGCAGCCGTCGCCACGCCTGGTTCCTGCAACGCCTGCGTGACGTCGACACCTCGATTCAGGCCGATGCCGCTGCCGTGCGCAGCGCCTACCAGGGAGCATGAACATGACAACTGCACAGCAGCAACGCGGTCTGCACTGGTTCCAGGCCCTGGCCGGCGATGCCCAGCCGCAACAAGGCTTGCCTGCCTCGCTGCGGGTCGCCGATGGCGAAGTGGCCGGCCAGGCGGTGCGCTATCTGGCGGTGATCGCCGATGCCAACAACCCATTCCCCCGTGCCCGCAACGGCGAGGTCGGCCTGCTCGAAGGCTGGGGTCTGGCCCAGGCTGTGGATGAAGCCATCGAGGCGGACCGCGACAATCCACACAAGCGCGCGCTGATCGCCATCGTCGACGTGCCGAGCCAGGCCTACGGCCGCCGCGAGGAGGCCTACGGCATCCATCAAGCGCTGGCCGGCGCGGTGGACGCCTATGCCCGTGCCCGCCTGGCCGGCCATGCGGTGATCGGTTTGCTGGTGGGCAAGGCCATGTCCGGCGCCTTCCTCGCTCACGGTTACCAGGCCAACCGTCTGCTCGCCCTGCGCGACGCCGGGGTGATGGTGCACGCCATGGGCAAGGCCGCCGCCGCGCGCATCACCCTGCGCAGCGTCGACGAACTGGAGGCGCTGGCCGCCAGCGTGCCGCCCATGGCCTACGACCTGGACAACTACGCCTCGCTTGGCCTGCTAGCCGATGTACTCGATGTAGAGCAGGTGACGCAGCCGACCAGCGCTGATCTGGCCCATGTTCAGGACGCCCTGAGTCTCGCCCTGGCCGATATCGCCGCCAGCCCCCGTGACTTACGCAACCGCCTGGGCGCCGCCAACCGCGCGGCTTCCTCGACGGTGCGTGAGGCCTTGCGCGCGCAGTGGTGAAGCGAAATGGCGGGTTGCACCCGCCCTACAGAGGACTCTGCGGCACCTTGTGCACATGAGCTGCTGCAGACAAGTAGGGCGGGTGAAATCCGCCAACCCCGAATAACGCGAAATGGTGGGTTGCACCCACCCTACGGAGAAACCGATGCACCCGACACCCCGTCCACATGATCTGCTTTGGGGCCTGCGCCCCGAGCAGCTGCCACAGGAGGCGCCGGCCTGGGCTCGCGCCGCCCTGGGCGGGCATGTGCCGGTGGTGGTGCGCCGTGCGCCTGCCGAGTCCGGCTGGGTGGCGGTGGGTGTGCGTGGCGCCGCGCGTGAGCAGCGTTACGCCACCTGGATGCGCCTGAGCGAGATCAACCAGGTGATCAGCCCCGAAGCGGTTGCCCACGCCGGGCACTGGCGCCAACACGGACAGCCGCAATGGCCGGCATTGCAGGCATTGGAACAGCTGGCGCAGCAGTTCGATGCGCTTGGCCTGAGCTGGGGCGTGACCGGCAGCCTGGGCTTCGAGCTGGCCAGCGGTATCGCCGCCGCGCACGCGAATAGCGATCTCGACCTGCTGCTGCGCGCGCCCGAGCCGGTTTCGCGGGGCGAAGCGCGGACATTGTGCATGCTGCTGGACGAGGCGCCGGGGCGTATCGACCTGCAGCTGGAAACCCCATACGGCGCCGTGGCGCTGCGCGAATGGGCCGGCGAGTCACCGCGCGTATTGCTGAAAACCCAGGAAGGTCCGCTGCTGATCAACGATCCCTGGCAAACGCAGCAGGTGGCGGCATGAGCACGCTCTGGGCCTTTCCGGGCCAGGGCGCGCAGCAGCCCGGCATGCTGCATGCCTTGCCTGATGCGCCTGTGGTGCAGGCCTGCATCGAGCAGGCGAGCGCTGCGTTAGGTGAAGACGTGCGCCTGCTGGATTCAGCCGAAGCCTTGCAAAACACTCGCGCCGTGCAGCTGTGCCTGTTGATTGCCGGCGTAGCGGCAGCGCGCGTGCTGAACGAACGCGGCCATCGCCCGGACTATGTTGCCGGCCTGTCCATCGGCGCCTATGCCGCTGCCGTGGTGGCCGGTGCGCTGGAGTTTGCCGATGCCGTGCGCCTGGTCGCCTTGCGTGGCGAGCTGATGCAGCGTGCGTACCCTAATGGCTATGGCATGACCGCCATCCTCGGCCTCGACCAGGGCAGCGTCGAGCGCCTGCTCGCCGAAGCCGAGGGCCCGGTGTATCTGGCCAATATCAACGCCGAAACCCAACTTGTGATCGCCGGCAGCGATGCCGCCATGGCGACCGTTGCCGAGCGTGCCCGAGCACTGGGCGCCGGCTGCGCCAGGCGTTTGGCCATGAGCGTGCCGTCGCACTGCGAACTGCTCGCTGCACCGGCTCGCGAGCTGGCGGCAGCCTTCGCCAAGGTCGAGCTGCGCGCGCCCCAGGTGCGCTACCTGAGCGGCAGTTCGGCGCGCCTGATCCGTGATCCCGAAACCCTGCGCGACGACCTGGCTTACAACATGAGCCGCGTCGTCGGCTGGCAGGCCACCCTCGTCACCGCCTATGAGCGCGGCGTGCGCCTGCACCTGGAATTGCCTCCAGGCAGCGTGCTGACCGGCCTTGCCCGCCGCGTACTCGAACCTGGCCAGGCGATCGCCTTCACCGGCGCGCGCCTGGATACACTCGACGCCATGTTGCGTCAGGAGGTAAGCCGCGACCGCTGAGCCGTAGCGTTTACCGAAGCACAAAAACAACAACTTCGAACGTAAAACGAGGACAACAACAATGATCATCTACGGTGTCGCCTTTCTGGCGTTCTGCACCCTGGCAGGCATCTTCATCGGAGAGCTGCTGGGCAAACTCATTGGCGTGCCCGCCAACGTCGGCGGTGTCGGCATCGCCATGCTGCTGCTGATCTTCCTCGGCAGCTACCTGAACAAACGCGGCCTGTTCACCGGCAAGTCGGAGCAGGGCGTGGAGTTCTGGAGCGCCATCTACATCCCCATCGTGGTCGCCATGGCCGCCCAGCAGAACGTCTACGGTGCCCTCAGCGGCGGGCCGATGGCGATCATCGCCGGGATCGCCGCCGTCGCTGCCGGTTTCGCCCTGGTGCCCGTGCTCAGCCGGGTCGGGCAAAAGAAGCCTGAAGGCGATGTCACCTCCTCCATGACCAAAGCGCCACGGTGATCGCCATGTACGAATCCCTGCTCAAGGTACTGACCAGCTACGGCATGCTCAGCGGCTTCGCCATCATCGGCATCACCATGTGGGTGTCGTACTGGATGTCCGACAAACTCACTCGTGGTCGCCTGCACGGCTCCGCCATCGCCATCCTGCTCGGCCTGCTGCTGTCCTATATCGGTGGCGTTTATACCGGTGGGCAAAAGGGCCTGGTGGACATACCCCTGTTCGCGGGCGTGGGCCTGCTCGGCGGCGCCATGCTGCGTGACTTCGCGAT
Source organism: Pseudomonas sp. Marseille-Q0931 (assembly GCF_940789645.1). NCBI lineage: Bacteria > Pseudomonadati > Pseudomonadota > Gammaproteobacteria > Pseudomonadales > Pseudomonadaceae > Pseudomonas > Pseudomonas sp. Marseille-Q0931. The sequence continues at coordinate 242,437 of NZ_CALNWT010000008.1, forward strand.
CGTCGCCACGGGCTTCGGCGTCAGTGTCGAAGAACTCAAGCGTGCAGGGTTCGCCGGGGTGCTGGCACTGTTCGTTGGCGTGCTGTCGTCCTTCGTCGCCGGGGTAGCAGTGGCCATGGCCTTCGGTTACACCGACGTGGTCAGCCTGACCACCATCGGCACCGGCGCGGTGACCTACATCGTCGGCCCAGTGACCGGTGCGGCCCTCGGCGCCAGCTCCGACGTGATGGCGTTATCCATCGCCGCCGGCCTGATCAAGGCGATCCTGGTGATGGTGGCCACGCCCTTCGTCGCCCCCTATATCGGCCTGAACAACCCACGCAGCGCGGTGATCTTCGGTGGCCTGATGGGCACCTCCAGCGGCGTGGCTGGAGGCCTGGCGGCGACCGATCCCAAGCTGGTGCCGTACGGCTGCCTGACCGCGGCCTTCTACACCGCGCTGGGCTGCCTGCTCGGCCCGTCGCTGCTCTACTTTCTGATGCGAGGCCTTCTGGGCTGACTCTTTGCCCGCCGCCATGGCGGGCTTTTTATTTAGGCTGAAAGCGCTGCCCTGTGGGAGGCGCTTCAGCGGCGACGCTTGCGCCTACGACTGCCGGCTGTACATGCGGCACTCGGCGAGCAGCGCCAACAGGTTCGGGTCGCGTTCCTTGGCCTTGAGGAACACCACGCCGATATGCTGCTGCAGGTGGTACTTGGCCTGCAGCGGAATCAGCTTCACCCGGTTCTCGTACACCGCGGCCACGCGCCCCGGCAGCAGCGCGTAGCCGACACCGGAGCTGACCATGCTGAGCAGGGTGAAGATGTCCTTCACCTGCATCGCCACCTTCGGCTCGAAACCGGCCTGCTGGAACACCCGCTCGCCATCGCGGAAGGTGGCGTAGCCTTGGGTCAGGGTGATGAAGGTGTCGTCGCGCAGGTCGGCCAGATCCACTTCGGCCTGCTCGGCAAAGGGTGAGTCGTTCGGTGCGGCGAGGAAGATGTCATCGGAGAACAGCGCCAATTGCTCGCAGTCCGGGTCGCTGACGCTGTCGTCGAGGGCGATCAGGATGGCGTCCAGCTCCATGTTCTTCAGCTTGTACAGCAGGTCGACGTTGGAACCGAGCACCAAGTCGATGTTCAGCTCGCTGCGGCGCAGCTTCAGGCCCATGATCAGTTGCGGAACCGTCTTCACCGTCAGCGAGTAGAGCGCGCCGAGCTTGAAACGCTCGGCGCCGAAGCCTGCTGCCTCACGGGTCAGGCGCACCATCTCCTGGGCGTCCTGGATCAGCTTTTGCGCCTTCTCCTCCAGCATGTAGGCGCTTTCCAGCGGGATCAGGTTGCGCCCTTCGTGCTTGAACAGCGGGCAGCGCAGCGCACTTTCTAGCGAGTGGATGGCGCGGTGCACGCTGACATTGCTGGTCTGCAGCTCGCTGGCGGCGCGCGCCAGGTTGCCGCTGCGCATGAACGCCAGGAAGACCTCCAGCTTTTTGAGAGTCAGTTCTTCGTCAATCAGCATGGGCCTGTCCTTTTTCCAGCGGTAGACGATTGTGCCGCATCCCGAGTGGCTGCGGTGGCCGATCGTTACGACTTTGGTGGCATGAGCAGGCATTGCCAGGCCACGCGGATTACCTCGGCGTGCGAACTGTGCTGTAGTGCGAGCGATGTCCGCTTCTTTCTTCTCGCGCCCAGGAGTCTGCCCATGCAACTGATCTACGCCGCTGCCTCTCCCTTCGCCCGCAAGGTTCGCGTGCTGGCTGCGGAAACCGGCCTGCTGGCACGTATCGAACTGCTCGATACCGCCGTATTGCCAACCACCGTCAATGAACAGGTCAACGCGCGCAATCCGCTGGGCAAGATTCCGGTGCTGCTGACCGGGGACGGCGAGGCGCTGTACGACAGCCGGGTGATCTGCGAATACCTCGACACCCTGCACCAGGGCCGCAAGCTGCTGCCGGACGGCGGTGCACGCTGGCAGGTGCTGCGCCTGGCGGCACTGGCTGACGGCCTGATGGACGCGGCACTGCTGGCGCGCTACGAACGCAGCGTGCGACCGGTCGAGCTGCAATGGCCGGCCTGGCTCGACGGCCAGCAGGGCAAGGTGCAGCGCGCGCTGACGGAGCTGGAACGCCAGACCGAACACCTGCAGGGACCACTCGACCTCGCACAGATCGGCGTCGCTTGCGCGCTGGGTTACCTGGACTTTCGCTTTGCCGACTTCGACTGGCGCGCCGGGCATTTAGGGTTGGCGGCATTTCAGCAGACCTTTTCTCAGCGCGCGTCGATGCAGGCAAGTGTGCCTGGGTAAGATCGTGCATGGCCTGCGTATCTATCACCAGACAACGCAACCTTTTGGCTGCGTAACTCCGTAGCGGATGTCAGGCAGCCAACGCCGCGGGCGAGACGGTGTTAAGTGTTCTGGCAGGCTTGGTCGACTGGCATCGAGTGTCGGGCATGCCAATTGGCCATTCAAACGGAGCCATCGAGGCTTCCGCCACTGATTCCCGAAAAGATTCACAACTTGGCGCGCGTTCTACGTTCGTATGGGAGGACAAATGTGTAAGTTGTCACTTATCATACGTCCTACAACTGCGAAGGCGGTTGTGAATCCCGGCGCCGCAGCCGGGTCTCATTCAATGTCCCGGTGGTGCCTTATGCGCCATCCACTGACAGGAGAACACCATGCTGAGTCTGACTGGCCACAATTACATCGGCGGTGAGCGCCGCGCCGCCGGCACCGTCGAGCACAAGAGCCTCGACGCCAGCAGCGGTGAAGCGCTGCCGTATACCTTTATCCAGGCCACGCCGGAAGAAGTCGACGCTGCCGCCCAGGCTGCCGCTGCCGCTTATCCGACCTACCGCAACCTGTCGGCCGTGCGCCGTGCCGAGTTCCTCGAGGCCATCGCCGACGAAATCGATGCCCTCGGTGACGACTTCGTTGCCCTGGTCACCCGTGAAACCGCACTGCCGGCTGCCCGCATCCAGGGCGAACGTGGTCGTACAAGTGGCCAGGTGCGCCTGTTTGCCAAGGTGCTGCGCCGTGGCGACTTCTACGGTGCGCGCATCGACCGCGCCCTGCCGGATCGCCAGCCGCTGCCGCGTCCGGATCTGCGCCAGTACCAGATCGGCGTCGGTCCGGTTGCCGTATTCGGCGCCAGCAACTTCCCGCTGGCCTTCTCCACCGCGGGTGGCGATACCGTCTCGGCCCTGGCCGCCGGTTGCCCGGTGGTGTTCAAGGCGCACAGCGGCCACATGGCCACTGCCGAGTGCGTGGCCGATGCGATCATCCGCGCCGCCGAGAAAACCGGCATGCCCAAGGGCGTGTTCAACATGATCTTCGGTGGCGGCGTCGGCGAGATCCTGGTCAAGCACCCGGCCATCCAGGCCGTCGGCTTCACCGGTTCGCTGAAAGGCGGTCGCGCCCTGTGCGACATGGCCGCTGCCCGTCCGCAGCCGATCCCGGTGTTCGCCGAGATGTCCAGCGTCAACCCGGTGATCGTCCTGCCGGGCGCCCTGAAAGCGCGTGGCGCCACCGTCGCCAAGGAGCTGGCGGGTTCCGTGGTACTGGGCTGCGGTCAGTTCTGCACCAACCCGGGCCTGGTCATCGGTATTCGCAGCGCCGAGTTCAGCGAGTTCGTCGCTGGCCTGGCCGATGCCATCGGCGCGCAGCCGGCGCAGACCATGCTCAACGCCGGCACTCTGCGCAGCTACACCAGCGGCGTTGCGCAGCTCAAAGGCCATGCAAAAGTCAGCCATCTGGCGGGCAACGAGCAGGCCGGCAACCAGGCACAACCGCAGCTGTTCAAGGCCGACGTGAGCATGCTGCTCGAAGGCGACCACCTGCTGCAGGAAGAAGTCTTCGGCCCGACCACCATCGTCGTCGAAGTCGCCGACAGCGCCGAGCTGACCCGTGCCCTGCAGAGCATGCACGGCCAGCTGACCGCGACCCTGATTGCCGAGCGTGATGATCTGAGCGCCTTCCGCGATCTGCTGCCGCTGCTGGAAGTCAAAGCAGGCCGTGTGCTGCTCAATGGCTACCCGACTGGTGTGGAAGTCTGCGACTCCATGGTCCATGGCGGCCCGTACCCGGCGACTTCCGACGCTCGCGGTACGTCGGTCGGCACCCTGGCGATCCACCGCTTCCTGCGTCCGGTGTGCTATCAGAACTACCCGGACGAGGTCCTGCCGGAGGCGCTGCAGAACGCCAACCCGTTGGGCATTCAGCGTCTGGTCGATGGCGTGCACAGCCGTGACGCGCTGAGCTGATCGCAACGCTGCAAAGAACAATGCCGCACCTTTCAAGGTGCGGCATTGTTCGTTCAGGCGGTTGCAACCTTACTTGACAGCGGCCTGGGTTTTCTCCACCGCCTGGATGATCACCTTGGCCACATCGCTCGGACGCGATTGCTGCGGCACGTGGCTGGCGGCGACCTCGGTGGTTTGCGCACCGAGCTTCTTGGCGAAGTCGCGCTGCATCTCTGGCACGATCATGCGGTCATCGCTGGCGACCAGGTACCAGGACGGCTTCTGCTTCCAGGCTGCGACGCTGGTGCGCTCATCGAACGCCGCTGCGCGGATCGGGCCTTGCGTGGCGGTCATCACCGCGGTCTGCGCGGCTGGTAGGTCCTGGGCGAAGTCGGCGGCCATGCCCTGCGGTGTCAGATACAGGAAGCCATTCTTGTCCGCCGCGATCTGGCTCGAACCCGGCGCGGTGCGGTAGCCGCTGTAGAGCTCGCCGCTGGACTGACCGGCGTTGGGGGCGAACGCCGCGACGTAGACCAGGCTGCGCACTTTCTCGTCGGCCCCGGCCTCGGTGATCACCGTGCCGCCCCAGGAGTGGCCGACCAAAACCACGTCGCCGTCCTGGTTGTTCAGCACGCGCTGGGTGGCGGCGACGTCGTCGGCCAGCGAGGTCAGCGGGTTCTGCACCACGGTGACCTTGATGCCTTTTTCCTGCAGCAGCGGCACGACCTTGGCCCAGTCGGAGCCGTCGGCGAAGGCGCCGTGGACGATCACCACCGAGGGCTTGGCCTCGGCAGCCTGGGTATTGGCGGCGAAGAAGGGGCTGGCAGTGGCGAGGGCCAGGATCAACGGCTTGGAATTGAACATGATTGAATCTCCTGTGCTTGGGGGAGTTCAGTGTCGATAATGCGCCGGTGTCCCGGTATCGGTCGTTTATCCGAGGCCGGCAAAAAACAGGAGAGCTGCCCATGCAGGTGAATGACGCCGTCGCGCTCGAAGACGCCATGCTGGCCCTGGCCATGGTGGGGGACCTGAGCATGGGCCAGCCCATCGATCAATCGCGGCGCACTGCGCGCCTGGCACAGTGGTTGGTGCAGGCTGCTGGCGGCGATCAGGCGCAGATCGATGCGGCCCGCCAGGTGGCGCTGCTGCGTTGGTCCGGCTGCACGGCCAACGCCGAGGGCTTCATGCGCCTGTTCGGCGACGATGTCGGTGGGCGCCGCGACATGCTCGCGCACAACCTCAATGCCGCCGGCCAGCGCGCCATGCTGCGCACCACGCCATTGGCCGTGGTGCACTGCGAAGTCGCCGGCGAGGTGGCCCGCACCCTCGACTTGCCGGGGCAGGTCGAGCTGGGGCTGCGGCACATCTTCGAATGCTACGACGGCAGCGGCGGGCCGCTGGGCCTGCGTCATCCCGATATTCCGCAGGTGGTCTATCACGTGGTGCTGGCCGGCGATCTGGAGATCCTCTCGCGCGCCCATGGTCTGGAGGCGGCGCTGGAATGGATCGGCGCACAGGGCGATCGCCGCTATCCCGCTGCCCTCGCCGAGCTGCTTGTCCGCCACGCTGCAGAGTGGCTGGGCGCACTGCGCACGCCCGAGGGCATGCGGTCTGGCGTCGGGCCGCAGGTCTCGCTAACCCTGGTGGGCGACGTGATCGACCTCAAGCTGCCCTGGCTGGCCGGCTATTCGCGTCAGGCTGCCAACCTCGTGCGTGACGCCGGCCGGCTGTGGGGCCTACCCGAGCCGCGCGTCGAGCTGCTCGCCAAGGCGGCACTGATCCATGGCCTGGGCCGCGCGGCCGTGCCCAATCGAATCTGGAGCACGCCCGGCCCGCAGCTCGAAGGCGACCTCGAATCGGTACGCCTGGTGCCCTACTGGACGCACCGCGCATGCAGTCAGATCGGTGGTTTGAGCGAAGCCGGACAATTGGCTGCGCACGCCTACGAACGGCTGGATGGCAGCGGCTATTTCCGCTCACTGAGTGGTGATGCCCTGAGTGGCGAACACCGACTGCTGAGCGCCGCACTGGCCTGGCTCGCATTGCGCGGCGAGCGCCCCTGGCGAGCGGCTTTAGATGATGATCAGGCCGCCCGGCTGCTGCAGGATGAAGCCGAGCAGGGCCGCTTTGATCTGCGAGCCTGCCAGGCGGTGATCAGCGCGGCGCACGGCGAGCATGCGCCGCTGGCCAGCAAAGCTGGCAACGGCCTGCTCAGCGAGCGCGAAACGCAGATTCTGCAGCGCATCAGCGGCGGGGCGAGCAACAAGGCGGTGGCGCGCGACCTGGGCATCAGCCCGAGCACCGTGCGCACCCATGTCGAGAGCGTGTTCCGCAAGCTGCAGTGCTCGACGCGCGCCGCTGCGACGCTAAAGGCGCTGACCTTGGGAGTGATTTGAGACAGGAGCGACGGATCAGTCGCCCCCGCCGC
>NZ_CALNWT010000009.1:0-249010 GCF_940789645.1 Pseudomonas sp. Marseille-Q0931
TCTTACCTCACAAGCACCCACACGAATTGCTTGATTCAGTTGTTAAAGAACAGTTGGTTAAGCTTTTCGTCTCAACCGAGGCCGCGCATTCTACAGCAGCCTTTCTATCTGTCAAGCTGTTTTTCGATTTTGTTTCCGGAGAAACTTCTTTCTACTCAACCACTTGCGCTTTCGATCAGAACTTCTTCCCTCCAGCGGGAGGCGCATTCTACAGCGTTCAAAACCGCTGTCAACACCTCTTTTCTACCGCTTTCGATCCACTTGACCGAACCACCAACAGAGCTCAACCACCACCCTGCCGACCGGCGTCGCATTCTACACGCCAGATCCAGCTTTGCAAGCCCTTCATTCAACTTAACTCATTGATTAACAAGAAGTTTTTGAAGCGCTTCATCGCTGAAGTGGCGCGCATTCTACATCCAGCAGAATGCGCGTCAAGCTTATATTTCAACTTTCTTCGAATTTTCTCGCCAAAGGCTTCCGGCGCGCTGCAACCCGCTCGCTACTACAGAGAGACGCGCCAGCAATAGCGCCCCGCCTATGAGCGCATAAGCGAGCCACTCGCCCAGATCGGCACGTACCACCCAGAGCATATGCAGCAAGGCCAGCATCAGGATAACGTAGACCAGGCGGTGCAGAGCTTTCCATTTTCGCCCCAGCCTTCTGATGCTGAAGCGGTTCGAGGTAGCTGCCAAGGCCAGCAACCCAACAAAAGCCAGCGCCCCCACGATGATGTAGGGGCGCTCGGAAAGGTCGCGCAGCACCAGGTCCAGCCGGAGTCCGGCGATAAACAGTACGTACCCAGATAGATGCAGGCCGGCGTAGGCAAAGCACCACAGCCCCAACTGACGCCGCACGGCTATCCAGCCGCCCCAACGAGTCAGTTGCTGCAGCGGCGTCATGGTTAGGGTGATCAGGAGAAGGATCAGGGCGCCAAGACCCAGGTTATCGACCAGCACCTTGCCCGGATCAGGCCCCAGGAGATTGAAGACGGCGCAGTACAACCAATACAGCGGTGGCACCGATGCGGCCAGGAACACGCCGACGCGCCATAACCTGTAGCGCATCAGTAGTACCTCGCCAGATCCATACCCGCGTAGAGGTCAGCAACCTCCTCATAACCGTTGAACATCCGCGTATCGATCACGTTCGGGCTGAACAAGCCGCTGGGCAGACGTCGCTCGGTCGCCTGCGACCAGCGCGGATGGTCCACCTGCGGATTAACGTTGGCATAGAAACCGTACTCGCTCGGCGCAATACGCTCCCAGGTAGTCTTGGGCGCTTCGTCTACCAGACTGATCCGCACGATGGACTTGATGCTTTTGAAGCCGTACTTCCATGGCACCACCAGGCGCAGAGGTGCTCCGTTCTGATTTGGCAGAACACGCCCGTACATGCCGACGGCCATGAAGGCCAATGGATGCATGGCCTCATCCAGGCGCAAACCTTCGACATAAGGCCAATCGATCAGAGAGAACCCCGAGCGCTGTCCCGGCATGCGCTCACGATCGACCAGCGTCTCGAAGCGCACATAGCGCGCTGACGAAGTGGGTTCGACTTGCTTGAGCAAATCAGCCAGTGGGAATCCCAGCCAGGGGATGACCATGGACCAGGCTTCGACACAGCGCAGCCTGTAGATGCGCTCTTCGAATGCTTGGGGCTTGATCAAATCCTCGATGGAGTAGCGCCCCGGCCTGCTCACCTCACCATCGACCATCACCGTCCAGGGCTCGACCTGCAACTTGCCGGCATTGGCTGCCGGGTCGCCCTTCCCTGTGCCGAACTCATAGAAGTTGTTGTAGTGCGTTGCATCCCTGAACGGCGTGATGGCCTCACCTTCGGCCCTAATCGCTTGCCAGCGCGTGGCCGCCAGCTTCTCTTCGAACCAGCCAGGCGCTTTGGCGGGCTCGACATCGCTGTAGACACCTTGGACCTCGGCGCTGGCCCAACCTGGCATCGCAGCCATGGCCGCCAATGCCAGCGAGCCCTGCATCAGCTTGCGACGAGAAAGGTAAACCGATTCTGGGGTGACTTCGGACTCAAGAGCCCGAGAAGAGGGGGGAACTCGGATGAGCATGGCGACTCCGCGACTACAGTTCGAGAAACGAACTGTAGACCACGGAGCACAGGAGAAATTACAAGGTCAGGCAGATTTGCGACGGCGCAATTGCAGCAGGTACTGAATCGGACCAGAAGCCGCATAGGCCAGGAAAATCAGCAGCAGGATACGCGGCGGATCGCTGAACACCACAGCAAACACCAGCACCACGACCAGAATCGCCACGAACGGCACACGCCCTTTCAGGTCCAGATCCTTGAAGCTGTAGTACTTGATGTTGCTGACCATCAGGCAACCTGCGGCAGCCACCAGCAGCGCCACGGCAAAAGCCATGTTCGAGCCCTTGATGCCGAAATCGCTGAATGCCCAGACCGTACCGGCAACCACACCCGCCGCAGCCGGACTGGCAAGGCCGATGAAATAGCGCTTGTCGACACTGCCAATCTGCGTATTGAACCGGGCCAGACGCAACGCTGCACCCGCGACATAGATGAAGGCGACCATCCAGCCCACCTTGCCCATGCTGCCCAGTGCCCACTCGAAGGCGAGCAGAGCCGGCGCTACACCAAAGGCAACCATATCGGAGAGCGAATCGTACTCGGCGCCAAACGCACTTTGCGTATTGGTCAGACGCGCGACGCGACCATCGAGGCTATCGAGCACCATGGCCACGAACACGGCGGCGGCTGCAACGTAGAAGTTACCGTTCATCGCGTTGATGATGGAGTAGAAACCGGCGAACAGGTTGGCCGTGGTGAACAGGTTGGGCAGCAGGTAGATACCACGATGACGTACCTTGCGCCCTTCCTCGTCCTGCACTTCCTCTACGTGCTCGTCGATCGGCAGCAGGCTTTCCAGATTGTCGCCAGCCGGCTTTTGATCCTCGGGACCTTCACTCATGAACAGCACCTTGCAACGGGTTTGACAAATTTCGACCGGGGCAACTGAACTCAGTTCGCCTCACGATGAGCTGGCTTTATACCAGAAGCCTCGCCCCAGAACGAAAAAACGCGGCATAAAGCCGCGTTCTTTCGCACGTCGTAGACCTTAGTTCTTGGTCTTGTCGACGATCTTGTTGGCAGCGATCCACGGCATCATCGCACGCAGTTGCTCACCGATGACTTCGATACCGTGGGCAGCGTTGTTGCGACGCTTGGCGGTCATCGACGGGTAGCCGGTAGCGCCTTCGCTGATGAACATCTTGGCGTATTCGCCGTCCTGGATGCGCTTCAGAGCGTTACGCATGGCCTGACGGGATTCGGCGTTGATCACTTCCGGGCCGGTCACGTACTCGCCGTATTCGGCGTTGTTGGAGATCGAGTAGTTCATGTTGGCGATGCCGCCTTCGTACATGAGGTCAACGATCAGCTTCAGCTCGTGCAGGCACTCGAAGTAGGCCATTTCCGGCGCGTAGCCAGCTTCGACCAGGGTTTCGAAACCGGCTTTGACCAGCTCGACGGTGCCGCCGCAGAGAACGGCCTGCTCGCCGAACAGGTCGGTTTCGGTCTCGTCCTTGAAGGTGGTTTCGATGATGCCGGTGCGGCCACCGCCAACGCCCGAGGCGTAGGACAGAGCGACGTTCTTGGCGTTACCCGAAGCGTCCTGGTAAACGGCGATCAGGTCAGGGATGCCGCCGCCCTTGACGAACTCGGTGCGCACGGTGTGGCCAGGGGCCTTCGGCGCGATCATGATCACGTCGAGGTCGGCACGCGGAACGACCTGGTTGTAGTGAATGGCGAAACCGTGGGAGAAGGCCAGGGTAGCGCCCTTCTTGATGTTCGGCTCGATCTCGTTCTTGTACAGCTGGCCCTGGAACTCGTCCGGGGTCAGGATCATGACCAGATCGGCAGCTGCGACGGCAGAAGCCACGTCGGCAACCTTCAGGCCATGCGCTTCAGCCTTGGCAACGGTCGCGGAGCCTTTACGCAGGCCGACGGTGACGTCCACGCCCGAATCTTTCAGGTTGCAGGCCTGAGCGTGGCCCTGGGAGCCGTAACCGATGATGGCGACTTTCTTGCCCTGGATGATGGAAAGGTCGCAATCTTTGTCGTAATAAACTTTCATGTTCTTGGCTCTTCTGAATCGAAAGGGATGGGGTGCCAGGCACCGCGACGAAGCCACCTTAAGTGATCCACCTCATTGCGTAAAATGATATATTTGCAACACAGCATGCCGATATATGAAACGCAAATGGACAGCCATTCCCTGAGGCTTTTTCTTTCCCTGGCAGACAACCTGCACTTCGGCCGAACCAGCCGCGAGCAGCATGTCAGCCCTTCCGCGCTCAGCCGCAGCATCAAGCAACTCGAGGACGAACTGGGCGCCGCCCTGTTCGTGCGCGACAACCGCTCGGTGCGCCTGACCCGCGAAGGCCAGCAGTTTCGCGAGTATGCAAGCGAGGTCATGAACGGCTGGCAGGCGATTCGCCAGACCTTCATGCAGGACCAGCTGAATCTGCATGGTGAGCTGTCGCTGTACTGCTCGGTCACGGCGAGTTACAGCTTCCTCTATGACATCCTCAGCAGCTTCCGCCAGGACTACCCGCGCATCGAAATGAAGCTGCACACTGGTGACCCGGCCACAGCCGTCGAGCGCGTGCAGCAGGGCATGGAGGATCTGGCCATCGGTGCGCGGCCGGACAACTTGCCGGCAGGCGTGGAGTTTCAGTCGATCACCCGTTCGGAACTGCGCTTTATCGGCCCGCAAGCCCCGCAGCTATTGAATGAGGAACAGCTTAAGCATCCGACTGCCGAGAACTGGAAGGATGTGCCGATGATCCTCTCGGAAGAAGGTCTGGCACGGACGCGCACCGATCGCTGGTTGAAAAGCCACAACATCAAGCCGCACATCTATGCCCAGGTAAGCGGCAACGAGGCGATTGTCAGCATGGTGAGCCTGGGCTTTGGCATCGGCGTGGTGCCGCAGATCGTGCTGGACAACAGCCCGCTGGCGGCGCGCATTCGTATCTATGACATCCAGCCACCCCTCACTGCCTACGATATTGGCCTGTTCGCGCTGGAAAAACGCCTCAAGGACCCGCTGATCGCCGCCTTCTGGAATCGCCAGCGCTGAATTCAGGCAATAAAAAGCCCCACACCAGGCGGGGCTCTGCGTTACCACAGCGATCGATCAGATACTCAGTACCTTGTCGCCGCGGGCGACGCCGGTGACGCCACTGCGTACGGTTTCCAGGATCGACGCGGTGCCGATGGCCTGGATGAAACTGTCGAGCTTGTCACTGGTGCCGGTCAGCTGCACGGTATAGACGCTGCTGGTCACATCCACGATCTGGCCGCGGAAGATGTCGGTGGTGCGCTTGACCTCAGCGCGCTGGGCGCCGGTGGCCTTGATCTTCACCAGCATCAGCTCGCGCTCGATATGGGCGCTTTCCGACAGGTTGACCAGCTTGACCACCTCGACCAGCTTGTTGAGGTTCTTGGTGATCTGCTCGATCACCTCGTCGTGGCCAACGGTGGTGAGGGTCAGGCGCGACAGCGTCGGGTCCTCGGTTGGCGCAACGGTGAGGCTCTCGATGTTGTAGTTTCGCTGGGAGAACAGGCCGACCACACGGGACAGCGCACCCGGTTCGTTTTCCAGCAGCAGGGAAATGATGTGTCGCATCTCAGGTACGCTCCGTCTTGCTCAGCCACATGTCACGCATCGCACCGTCTCTGATCTGCATCGGATAGACGTGCTCGCTGGAATCCACCGCGATGTCGAGGAACACCAGGCGATTCTTCAGGGCGAAGGCTTCCTCCAGCTTGGGCTTGAGGTCCTTCAGCGAGGTGATGCGCATGCCGACATGGCCATAGGCCTCGGCCAGTTTGACGAAGTCCGGCAGCGATTCCATGTAGGAGTGCGAATAACGGCTGCTGTACTGCATGTCCTGCCACTGGCGGACCATGCCGAGCGCACCGTTGTTCAGGTTGACGATCTTCACCGGCAGGTCGTACTGCAGGCAGGTCGACAGCTCCTGGATGTTCATCTGGATGCTGCCCTCACCGGTGACGCACGCCACATCGGCATCCGGGAAGTTCAGCTTGATGCCCATCGCAGCCGGGAAACCGAAGCCCATGGTGCCCAGGCCGCCGGAGTTGATCCAGCGATTGGGTTTGTTGAAGCGGTAATACTGCGCGGCGAACATCTGGTGCTGACCAACATCGGAGGTGACGTAAGCGTCTCCCCTGGTCACGTCGCACAGGGTTTCGATCACGGTCTGCGGCTTGATGATCGAACCGTCGCCCTCGTTGTACGGGAACAGGCGACCATTGCCACGCCACTCGTCGATCTGCTTCCACCAGCTGGCGACGGTGTCCTTGTTCGGGGTTTCACCGATTTCCTTGAGAATGGCGACCATCTCGGTCAGCACGCTGTCCACCGGTCCAACGATCGGGATGTCGGCCTTGATGGTCTTGGAAATCGAAGCCGGATCGATGTCGATATGAATGATCTTGGCGTTCGGGCAGAACTTGGCCGCGCCGTTGATCACACGGTCATCGAAGCGCGCACCGACAGCCAGGATCACGTCGGCATGGTGCATGGCCAGGTTGGCGGTGTAGCTACCGTGCATACCGAGCATGCCGACGAACTGGCGGTCGGTACCCGGGTAGCCACCAAGCCCCATCAGGGTATTGGTCACTGGCAGGTTGAGCATCTGCGCCAGCTCGGTCAGGGCCGCGGAGGCGCCGCCCATGATCACGCCACCGCCGGCGTACATCACCGGACGCTTGGCAGCCAGGAGCATCTCGGCAGCCTTGCGGATCTGGCCGGAGTGGCCACGCACCGCCGGGCTGTAGGAGCGCAGCTTGACCTTCTTCGGATAGACGTATTCGAACTTCTGGGTCGGATCGCCCATATCCTTCGGGATATCGACCACGACCGGGCCCGGACGGCCGGACTCGGCGAGATAGAAGGCCTTCTTCAGCACTTCGGGGATTTCCGACGGGTGCTTGATGATGAAGCTGTGCTTCACGATCGGACGGGAAATACCGACCATGTCGGTTTCCTGGAAGGCATCGGTACCGACCATGGCGCTCGGCACCTGGCCGGAGATCACCACCATCGGAATGGAATCCATGTAGGCAGTGGCAATGCCGGTGATGGCATTGGTCGCGCCTGGGCCTGAGGTCACCAGCACCACACCCGCCTTGCCGGTGGCGCGGGCGTAGCCGTCAGCCATATGGGTCGCTGCCTGTTCATGACGCACCAGAATGTGGGTCACTTCCGGTTCTTTGAACAGGGCATCGTAAATATGCAGGAGAGCACCACCAGGGTACCCGTAGATGTGCTTAACGCCTTCGTCACGCAGGAAGCGGACGACCATTTCAGCGCCGGATAAAAGCTCCACGTTGTTCACCTCTTGAACGCCAGTATGCCACCCGCAACGGGTAGCCCTAAGTAGGTTCTTACTGTCAGCGGACACGCACGACGGTGATCGTGGATTCAAAACATCAGCTTGACGAGTAACGGAGCAGCCCATGGTCTTGCGGGGCTGGCCCTCCCAGCGCGAGGTAACGCGTAGCGGGTGTCACGGTTCGGCGCGGGTAGCGCCTCTTTTCCCCGAGCTGAAGGACGCTTGCGGCGGACTCCACTACGGGGGAAGGCTGGATTGTTCGGGTTCGGCGAGGGCAAGTCAAGCGGCGTGTAACCTATTCTTCGACTTGGCGCTGTGACGCAGCGCAGGATGAAGATTGCCGGCTTTTGGTTATAGTAACCAACAGCACTGCAGCTCTCGATAAAGGAAACAGCATGCGCCACATGATCCTCACTGGCACCCTGATGCTCGCGTTGAGCACGACCGCCATGGCCAACCAGATTTACAAGTGGGTGGATGATAAAGGCGTGACCCACTTCGGCGCGCAACCCCCGCAAGGCCAACCGGCCACCACCATCAATACCGCGACGCCGCCACCCCGCTCGGAGCCAAGCGCACCTGCGCCCAGCGTCGAGGAGCAACTCGACCCCGAGCAGGCGGCTATCGACAAGAAGGTCAAGGAGGACGTGGCGAAGCAGGAGGCCGAGCGCAAGCAGTACTGCGACGCTGCGCGTACCAACCTGGCTCAGCTGGAGAACAATCCTCGGGTCAGGATCGAGGAAGGTGGAGAGGTGCGCAGGATCGGCGAAGATGAACGTCAGGAGCGCATCACCGAGCTGAAGAAGTCCATCGTAGACAACTGCCAGTGAGGCAATTCGCGCACGCTCTCAAGGCGTGCGCGTAAGCAGGCGATCGAACTCGCCAAGCAGCTCGAGCAGCCGGCGCGCAACGCCCGGCTGCTGCTGATAGACCATCTCCGCCATCGCCTGAATGCCCGATACCGAGGGCAAGGCGGCACCGCTTTCCAGCAGCATCTTCATCCGCGGCAGGAAAATCCACTGCAGCCATTGTTCGAACGTCAGCGTATCGACGCAGAACGGTTCCACACTGGCCAGGGCCTCGACGCTCGGCGCCTGCTCCTGCCACCATCCCCGCACACGCAGCTCGCGCTCGATCAGTAGCAGGTGCTCGGCCAATGCCTCCACACGCGCATCCATCAGAGATTGACCCGGGCGCGCTCGCGGGCCTGAGCCGCGCCAGCGGAATCTCCCTGACGCTCACGCGCCTGAGCGATCAGGTCCCACAGGCTGGCTTGCAGCGCCGGACGGCCATTGGCATAGGTCAGACCACGACGGGCGAACTGCTCGGCCTGAGCGGCATCGCCCTGGGCCAGCCGCACTTCGGCAAGACGGTAAAGCACCTGCGGCTCACGCGGCGCGATGCGCTGGGCACGTTCGAGACTGGAGGCTGCACCATTGAGATCGCCACCACCCTGCTGCTGTTGCGCGGTGGTCAACAACGCGAGAACCGGCCCATCGAGTTGCTCGTCGGCCGCCAGGCCTCCGCCGCTGGGAATGCCGCTGGGCTGACTCGGCGCCGAGGAACCGAAATCGCCCTGACTCGGTGTCGAGGGCTGGCTGCTCACAGGCTGATCGAAGGTCAGGCCGCCACTGGAGGTGATCGGCTGCGAGTCGGTTTGCAACGGCGTCGAGACCGCGCCCTGCGGCACCATCACCACCACTCCGGAATCTTCCTCGATACGCTGCGGCGTAGCTGCCGGGCCCTGGCTGGTCGGTTGGCCAGAGCCGCCCGAAGACAGCGGAGCGCCAGCATCGACCACCGGAATCGAGCCTTGCGGCACCGTACTGCAACCACTCAGGACCGCCGTTGCCAGCATCGTGGCAAGCCACTTCTTGTTCACATCCAATCCTCTTCAGGTAACACCGGGTCACTCGACTCGGCCGTTATTCCAACCAGCCCCGCACCCAGTCCATCACCGAATCGACCGGAGCCTGGATACCGCAAGCGGAGCCCGCGGCAGGTTCGCTGCCGCGAATATAAGGCATCTGCACCGCATTCGGGCAGCCCGATGCCGAGCCCAGCCCCGTCTGCCGATCGACCCAGGCCTGGGTGACGTTGTCCGGCATCGGCATGTCCAGCGGCAGCGGGTCGGCCTTGCGCATGAAACCGGTCCAGACCTGCAACGCGCCGGTTGCACCCGTCAGCGGGGTCGGACCGTTATCGTCGCGCCCCAGCCACACCACCGACAGCAGATCCTGGCTGAAGCCGGCGAACCAGCTGTCGCGCGAGTCGTTACTGGTGCCGGTCTTGCCGGCCAGATTCAGCGAGCTGGGCAGTTGACTGTAAACCGAACGCCCCGTGCCTTCGCGCATGGTGCGCTGCATGGCGTTCTGCACCAGGTAGATGGCGCCCGGATCGAAGCGCTGCTGAATCTGGAACGGATAGCGCCCGAGTGGCTCGCCATCGGCGGTGAGCACGCTGCGAATACCGCGCAACGGCGTGTTGAAACCGCCATTGGCCAGGGTCTGGTACATGCCCGCTACCTCCATCGGCGTCAGTGCACCGGCGCCGAGCAGCATCGACGGATAGGCCGGCCACTTGCGCTCGACGCCCAGTCGCTCGAGAGTCTTGAGCACATTGGGTACGCCGACTTCCAGACCGAGCTTGGCGGTGGACAGGTTGTAGGACTGCGCCAGCCCCTGGTACAGGTAAATCGTGCCATGGGCCTTGCGATCGTAGTTCTGCGGCGTCCAGACCTGGCCGTCCTGGCCCTTGATGGAGAAGGGCTCGTCCTCCAGCCAGCTGGTCAGGGTGTACTGGCTCGGGCGCTCCAGTGCCGACAGATAAATCGCCGGTTTGATCAGCGAGCCAATCGGCCGCACCGCGTCCAGCGCCCGGTTGAAACCGGCGAAACGCGGCTGGCGGCTGCCGATCATGGCCTGGATTTCACCCGTCTCGGGGTTGGTCACCACCATGCCTGCCTGCACTTCGTCCACGCCCTTGCGTCCAGCCAGGCGCTTGAGCGTCTCGGCCAACGCCTCTTCGGCCTTGAGCTGCAGGATCGGGTCGAAGCTGGTGAAGATGCGCAGGCCCTCCTCGGTCAGATCCTGCTCGCGGTAATCCTCGCGCAGCTGACGCTTGACCAGATCGAGGAATGCCGGGAACGAGCTGTCGGCCATGCTGCCACGCGAGGTCACGCCCAGCGGCTTCTGCTTGGCCGCTGCCGCCTCTTCGGGGGTGATCGAGCCGTGCTCGGCGAGCAGATCGATCACCAGATTACGGCGCGTCAACGCGCGCTCGGGGTTGCGCCGCGGGTTGAAATAGGTCGGCCCTTTGACCATGCCTACCAGCAGCGCGACCTGCTCGAGTTTCAGCTCGGCAACCGGCTGACTGAAGAAGTACTGACTGGCCAGGCCGAAACCATGCACCGCGCGCTGACCATCCTGGCCGAGGAACACCTCGTTCATGTAGGCCTCGAGGATCTCGCGCTTGTCGTAGTGCAGCTCCAGCAGCACCGCCATCATCGCCTCGGTGGCTTTACGCGCCAAAGTGCGCTCGTTGGTCAGGTAGAAGTTCTTCACCAACTGCTGGGTCAGGGTGCTGCCGCCCTGTACCAGGCGTCCCGACGTGGCGTTGATCCACAACGCCCGGGCGATGCCCTTGGGCGACACGCCGAAGTGGTCGAAATAGTCGCGGTCCTCGACCGCCACCAGCGCGTCGATCAGATAGGCCGGCACCTGATCCAGCTTGATCAGGATGCGATCCTCCTGGTGCGCCGGGTAAAGCCCGCCGATCAGCAGCGGTTCGAGCCGCGCCACCGCCAGGTTGCTGCCATCGGCCTGATTCAGCCCGGCGACATAATCGCCAGAGAAGCGCACCCGCACCTTCTGCGACGGCTCCGCGCCCTCGTAGAACTGGAAGCCGCGACTGTGTAACTCGATGTTATTGCCGGCCACCGATACCGCGCCCGGCCCGTTGGCGACACTCTCGCGGCGGTAGCCCAGGGCGTCCAGCTCGCGCAGGAAGTCATCCTTGGCCAGTTTCTGGCCAACGAACAGTTCGAGCGGCCTGGCATAGACCTTCGCCGGCACCGTCCAGCGCTTGCCGGAGAATTTCTCCTGCACCACGGCATCGAGGTAAACGGCGAAACCGGCAAGGATCACCAGGCCGACAAGGCCGAGCTTGAGGCCCCAGGCGAGCCATGGGCGCATACCGGCCGAACGGGATTTTTTCTTTGAGCGGGGGGAACGTTTTCGAGTCATGGCGGGATTATACGCACTTTACAAAGGGGCCAGCAGCGCCGCCCGGATGGTTTGCAGAGCAGCTCACAGCGGCCATAATGCCCAGCTCGAACAGCGTCTAGAACAAGGACCGAACGTGAGCCAAGCCCTGATTGCCGCATTGCAGAACCCGGCCCTGTATCCGCATCCCGTGGAGGGGTTTCAGGTGATTGAGACCCACATTTCCTGGGTTTTGCTCACTGGCCCCTACGTCTACAAGATCAAAAAGCCGGTCAATTTTGGCTTCCTCGATTTTACCGACCTCGACGCGCGCCGGCATTTCTGCGAAGAAGAGCTGCGCCTCAACCAGCGCCTGACCGAGGATCTGTATCTGCAGGTGCTGCCCATCGGTGGCAATGAAGACGCTCCCAGCCTCGACGGCAGCACACCGCCCATCGAATACGCCCTGAAAATGCGCCAGTTTCCACAGGAGCAACTGCTCAGCGCCATCCAGGCCCGCGGCGAGCTGAACGACGCCCATATCGATGCACTGGCCGAACAGATCGCCACCTTCCACCTGAACGCACCGAAGGTGCCGCAGGAACACTCGCTGGGTAGTGCAGAGGCGGTGATGGTTCCGGTGCAGCAGAACTTCGACCAGATCCGCCCCATGCTCAGCGAGCAGGCGGACCTGCTACAACTCGACGCCCTCGAAGCCTGGGCCCAGTCCAGCTACGAACGCCTGCAGCCGCTGCTGACCGCGCGCAAGGCGCAAGGCTTCATTCGTGAATGCCACGGCGATATCCATCTGGGTAATGCCGCGCAGATCGACGGCAAGGTGGTGCTGTTCGACTGCATCGAGTTCAATGAGCCTTTCCGCCTGACCGACGTCACCGCGGACATCGCCTTCCTGGCCATGGACCTCGAGGACCGCGGCCTGAAGTGCCTGGCACGCCGTTTCATCAGTGGCTGGCTGGAGCGCACCGGCGATTATGCAGCCCTGCAGCTGCTGAATTTCTACAAGGCCTACCGCGCCATGGTTCGTGGCAAGGTCGCACTGTTCCGCCTGGGTCAGGAGCAGGACTCGGTGCAGCGCGCAGTGATTCTGCGCCAGTACCGCGGCTATGCCGCACTGGCAGAGAGCTACAGCGCCATTCCGACGCCTTTTTTGGCCATCACCCATGGCGTCTCGGCAGTCGGCAAGAGCCACGTCGCCCTGCGCCTGGTGGAAGCACTGGGCACCATTCGCCTGCGTTCCGACATCGAACGCAAGCGCCTTTTCGGCGAGCAGAGCGCAGCGACCAAGGATCAGCTGAGTGCCGGTATCTACAGTGCCGACGCCAGCCAGGCGACCTATCAGCGCCTGCATCAACTGGCCCGCGAGGTCCTCCAGGCCGGCTTCCCGGTGGTGATCGACGCGACCTACCTCAAGGTCGCGCAACGCCAGGCGGCCAGCGAAGTCGCTGAAGAGACCGGCGCGCCCCTGCTGATCCTCGACTGCCATGCGCCGGAAGCGGTCATCGCCAGTTGGCTGGAGCAGCGCCAGAGCGAAGGCAGGGACCCATCGGATGCGACGCTGGAGGTGATCCAGAATCAGCAGGCCAACCGCGACCCGCTCGACGCCGACGAACAGATCCACAGCAAGCGCGTCGATACACATGACAGCGCCAGCCTGGACAGCCTGGTGGAGCGCATTCGTCAGCGCCTGCCGGGCATCTGAGAGCCCCGCAAGCAGTCGGCTCCCCTGCCGGGCAAACCCCGGCAGGGCTTCTATACTGCCGGTGAAACCATCACCGGTATCTGCCATGAGTCAGCCACGTCAGCTTGATCATCCGCTCTACGACCTCCTGCACAATGACGATGTGAAAGGCTTCAACGAGCAGAGGCCGAAGGGGGTCGAGGTCGATCTTTCCGGCGGGGACTTCCGCGGGCTCGACCTGCGCACCATGGACACCGACGCCGTCAATTTCACCGACGCCTATTTTCGTGGAGCCGATCTGCGCGGTCTGGACTTCCGTAATGCCCGGATAGAAGGCGCCAGTCTGGCTCATGCACAGATTTCCGGTGCCTATTTTCCTGTCGAGCTGACCGCGGACGAGATCCTCATGTCGGTGAATTTCGGCACCCGCCTGCGCTATCGCACCAAGTAGCGCTGAACCAACTGAGACACCAGGCAATTGGCCGCTACACTTTTCGGCAGGCGCGCCACCGTGACCCCGTCACCCGCACGCAAGGAGGCCCGATGAACGACGAACTGCAACATCTGAAGAACCTGGGCAAGACCTCGGCGCAATGGCTGCACGCCGTTGGCATACACAGCGCCAACGACCTACGTCGCTACGGCGCTGTCGGCGCCTACCGGGCGGTCAAGGCACGCGGTTTTCGCGCTTCCAAGGTTCTGCTCTACGCCATCGAGGGGGCGCTGCTCAACGTGCACTGGAGTGAGCTGCCTCCGGCGCACAAGGCTGAATTGAACGGCCAGTTGGACGCAGCCCAGGGTCACAACAAGAGCTAGCTCACAACACCAGCGCAAGGTGATTTACTCGGCGAGCCGCGCAGCCTATTGTTTCAGGGACCTTCGTGCGGTCAGCCAGCCCAGCCAGTTCAAGGAATTACGGTTATGTATTTACTCGGGGAGCAACCGGCCTACGCCGATCAGTTGATCAACCGCCTGCAGAGCATCCCCACTCAGTTGCTGGAAGGGCTGCAACCCGCGGGCGAGCCGCTGCGTCTGGAGCGCGTCGACGATCTGGCTCAGGTACTGCCTGGCAACCAGCTGTTCGTCATCGAGAACGGCCTGCTGCATGCACTGGTCGACGAGCGCCCACTTTTCTATTTGCAGGAAGGCGATCTGGTCGGTCTGCGCCAGGGCATCGACCTGCCCTCCTGCCGTTACAGCAGCGAAGAACCCATCAGCCTGGTTCCCTACTCGCGCAGTGAGGTGTTCCAGCACATCTATGCCAGCGAGCAGCGCCAGGAACAGTTCATTCAGTACCTGATCGGCCACACCGCCCTGCTTTCTGATGCGCTGGCACGCCTGAAACAACCCGAGATTCGTCCGGCGACCGGTTTCCAGCATTTCGCTGCCGGCGAGGAGCTGATCCATCAGGGTGACGAAGCCGACCACGTGTTCATCATCATCGAAGGTCACGCCGAGGCTTACGTAGACGGCCAGAAGGTCGGCGACGTGCAGAAGGACGAGATCTTCGGTGCCATGGCCGTCTTCACCCGCGAGAAGCGCAGCGCCACGGTAGTCGCCAGCGAACCCTGTACGGTGATGGTGATTCCCAAGGAGCAATTCCTCAGCCTGATGCAAAGCAACCCGCGTATCGCGCACAGCCTGATCGAGAGCATGGCGCGACGCATCGACCTGCTGAACAAGGAAGTCACTCAACTGCGCCTGCCAGGGGAATCCTGAGTCACTTCTCCAGCGTCAACGAACCCCGGCAAATGCCGGGGTTTTGCATTTCTGAGGCCGGCAATATTTTTGAGAAAAGTGCTCAATGCCCGTTGACATGAAAATGAGAATAGTTATTATTACATCAACTGGTCGCGAGATCAGCCGATAAGCTAAAGAGACCCTTTCAGTCGGACTCTTCAGATTATCTCCTCATCAGGCTAATCACGGTTATTAACCCGGCTCTTGCCGGGTTTTTTTTGCCTGTCCAAACGCCCGGCAACTCCATGAGAAAAATTCTCAAAAAGGTGTTGACCATGAAATGAGAATTGTTATTATTACATCAACTGATCGCGAGATCGGCCGATAAGCTAAAGAGACCCTTTCAGTCGGACTCTTCAGATTATCTCCTCATCAGGCTAATCACGGTTATTAACCCGGCTCTTGCCGGGTTTTTTTTGCCTGTTTGAAGGGCGCGCCGCCGCTTCAGTCGTCTATCTGCGCCAGCCAGTCCGGTAGATTGAAATGCAGGCTGATACGTGAGATCAGCCCCTGCTGTATTTCGAAGAAAGCCCCAACGCGCATTTCATAACGCTGCCCATAGGCCTCCGGCAGCCCCTCGTCGGTCGCCAGATACTCGCCGGTGACGCGGTACTCGCAGGCCGCGTGCTGCCCATGTGGCTCGGCCAGGATCGCCAGTGGTTCGAGCGTTTCGCGATAACAGTGCTGTTGCCGCTCAAGGAAGGCGGCGAAGGCGTCGCGCCCGTGCTCGGCGAAGCCTTGATTGGGCTCCACAATCAGCTCGTCGCTGACCAGCGACAGGCAAGCGCGGATATCCCGATCATTGAGGGCGTTGAAATAGCGTTGCAGCAGGTCGCGAACATCTGTGGACATAGGGCTGGTTCCAGAGCGGCAAAGCGCCGAGGATACCGCGCAGCCCAAGCGCGAAAGGCGGCTAGGGTCGCAGTTTGGCGCAGTGATCCTGCACAGGTTGCGCAGCGGTGAACCAGACGTAGTCCGCCATGGACGCGTCTACCTCACGGCCGACCTCGGCCAATATCAGCACACTATTGCCCGTCTGCGCCCCCAGATCGGCCAGATGCAGCGGTACGCCAAGATCCTTGCGCACGTGAAAGGCGCCGGCCAGCAACATGGCTGGTTGCGGGGCCGCCAGTAACACCTCGGCCATGCGTCGGTCGCGCTGTTGCTGTACGGCGAGCATCGCCGGCAACTGGCTGTCCGGTAGCAGGCCGCAGTGCGATTCGCGGATATCGTCCAGCAGGCGCGCCTGTACGTCGGCGGCGCTGGAACGCTCGCCTTCCAGCGCCGGGCGCTGGCGATAGATCTGCATGATCTCGGCACGGTCCAGGTTGGCCGCAAGCAAGGGGTATGGCTGCCGCAGTTGATGCAGCACCAGCGGCCCGTAAAGCAACCAGTCCCAGCCCGGCTGCCAGCCCAGGGCGTCGAATGGATCGCCAGGCGTCCGGCCCGCACGTGCCGCCACCTGAGCCAGCTCGACCTTGCCTTGCTGATCCGGATTGAGCATCTCCATCAACACGCTCCCCTGCGGCCGCGCCCTGGCCAGCTCGCGTGACAGCCAGAGCTGCAAGGCATGATGATCGGGATTGTCGTGCTGCTCGCCGACCAATACCCGCTCGGCTCGCGCCAGGCGCTCCAGCAGTTGCTCGGGGCTGATCGACTGCCCGCTTGCCAAATCGACGATACGACCCAGATCGGCATGCTCACGCCCCATCGGGGCGAGCGGTGCCGGTGGTGGCAAGGCATCTCGGCTCTGACAGGCAGCCAGCAGCATCAGACAGCTCAGCAGTACGACTCGCATCGAGGGCTCCAGCATTCAGCGTGCGACGATCAGTGGATGACCGCGTTCGGGATGAGTCTGCACCAGGACTTCCAGACCGAACACGGCCTGCAGAGGCTCTGCGCGCAATACCTCGGCAGGCGTGCCCAGCGCATGCGCCCTGCCCTCTTCCAGCAACAACAGGCGATCACAATAGCGTGCAGCCAGATTCAGATCGTGGAGTATCACCAGCACGGCCGCACCGGATTCGGCCAGACGGCGAACCGCCTGCAGGCAGGTGTGCTGATGCAGCGGATCGAGCATCGAGGTCGGCTCGTCGAGCAGCAGAATCTGCCCCTCACCACCTGGCCACAACTGCGCCAGCACCCGCGCCAGGTGCACGCGCTGACGCTCGCCGCCAGACAGGGCCAGGTAGCTGCGCCCCGTCAGGTGAGCGGCGTCGGCCGCATGTAACGCCTCCTTGATGATCTGCGCATCGCGCACGCGCCCGCTGTCATGCGGCAGACGCCCCATGGCGACCACCTCTTCAACGCGGAAGGCGAAATTCAGGCTCGAACTCTGCGGCAGTACGGCCAGGCGCCGTGCCCGCTGCGGCCCGGACCAGTCATCGAGCGCACGCTGATCCAGCGTCACCTGCCCGGCACTGGCCGGCAGCTCGCCGGTCATCGCTGCCAACAGAGTGCTCTTGCCCGCACCGTTCGGGCCCAGCACGCCCAGTACTTCGCCCGGGCGCAGTTGCAGATCGATGCCACTGAGCACCACCTGCTGCCCGCGGCGAATTTCCAGCTGTTCGACCCGCAGCATCAGCTTCGCCCCCGCACCAGCAGATAGAGGAAGAACGGCGCGCCGATCAGCGCCGTGACGATACCGATCGGCAACTCGGCCGGCGCCAGCGCCAGACGCGCGACCAGATCGGCCAGCAGCAACAGGCTCGCCCCGGCGAGCGCGGATGCCGGCAACAACAGGCGATGATCGGGGCCGACCAGCAGACGCATCAGGTGCGGCACCACCAGACCGATGAAGCCGATCAGACCGGCGGCGGCCACCGCTGCGCCGACGCCCAGCGCGGTGCAGAACACCAGCTCGCGCTTGAGCCGCTCGACATCGAAACCGAGGTGGCGGGCCTCCGACTCGCCCAGCAGCAGGGCATTCAACGCCCGTGCCCGCCGCGGTAACCACAGTGCCACAGCCAGCGTGGCCAGCAATAGCGGCCAGAGCCGCGCATAGCTGGCGCCATTAAGGCTGCCCAGGTTCCAGAACGTCAGGGTACGCAGGGTCGCATCGTCCGCCAGGTAGGTGAACAGGCCGATGGCCGCACCAGCCAGTGCAGTCAAGGCAATCCCGGCCAGCAGCATGGTCGCCACATTGGTCTGCCCGTCACGCCGGCCCAGGCGATAGACCAGCGCTGTCACCAGCAAGCCGCCAACGAAGGCGCAGACCGACAACAAATAGGGCGCGAAGGCTTCTGGTAAACCGCCTAGGGCGGCGCCACCGACGATGGCCACCGCGGCGCCCAGTGCCGCGCCGCTAGAGACTCCGACCAGGCCGGGGTCGGCCAACGGGTTGCGAAACAGGCCCTGCATCGCCACACCGCACAGCGCCAGCACCATGCCAACCGCCAGGCCAAGCAAGGTACGCGGCATGCGAATTTGCGCCAGGATCAGTTCCGCCTGCTGCACCGATGCATCCTCAGTAACCGGCAGGCCCAGCAGACGCAGCGTAGCACTCAGGGTATCCCCCAGAGGCAGGCTGACCGGCCCGAGCGCCAGCGAAAGCCACAATGCGAGCACGAGCAACAAGCCCAGTGCAATGAACAAAGGGCGCGTCGAAAAAGGTGAGGTCATGGCTCGCGTTTGGCTTCAGCAGTCAGGGGTTGGCTGGCAGGATAAAAGCCTGCGGCGAGCATCGCCAGCCCATCCGGTACGCGCGGCCCAAGGCCGCCAACCAGCAGGGTCGGGTCGAGCGCCAGCAAACGTCCCTCGCGCGCCGCGCGGGTAGCGGCCAGGGCCGGGTTCTGCTGCAGCAGGGCCTGCCTCGCGGCATCGCCTTCCAGGGCGCGATCAGCCACCACCATGACCTGAGGGTCAAGCGCCAGCAGCGCTTCGCTGGACAACGCCTTATAGCCAGTGTGGCTGGCCAGGTTGCGCCCACCGGCGCGGCTGATCAGCCAGTCGGCCGCCGTATCGGTGCCGCCCACCAGCGGGCTGCCACCGGCATGCCCGAGCAACAACAGTACACCGGGTGCCTCCTGGCTGCGCTGGGCCTGTTCGACCCACTGCTGCTGGGTCTGCAGACGCGCCTGGTAATCGGCAAAGGCGCGTTGCGCCGACGCTTCATCACCGAGCAGGTGCCCCAGACGCTGCAGGTTGGTCTGCAGGGTGTCCAGCTCGGCCTGCGCGCTGAGACGCTCGATGCGCACGCCAGCCGCCGCCAGTTGCTCGAGTACCGGCGGCGGGCCCATTTCCTCGCTGCCAAGCAGCAGATCAGGGCGCAGGGCGAGAATGCCCTCAGCCGCCAGTTGACGCTGATAACCGACGCTGGGCAGTTTGCTCAATGACGCCGGATGCCGACTGGTGGTATCGACACCCACCAGCTTGTTTTCACCGCCCAGCAACACCACCCACTCGCTCAGGGCTCCGCCGGAGCATACCCAGCGCTGCGGCAATGGCTCGTCAGCCAGCGCCAGATTGGGAAACAGCAGGACGGCCGCCAGGCCGCCCAGGATATTCGCAAGACGCATGGTCTCGACTCCTCGAACGTGACATCGACCGGCCCCTACGGGGAACCGGCACGGATCAGGCCAGCACCGGCAGCGACTCGGCCAGCTCGCGCCAGTCGTCACGCTCGGCCATACCGGGCTTGCGCGCGCCGAACAGCTGGACCACCAGTTCACCGTCTGCGTCGAAGGCCTCCAGGCTGGTGATCACGCCGTCGACACTGGGTTTGCGTACACGCCATAGCTCGACCACGCCACGGGTCTGCAGGTGTAGGTTGAAGTCGGGGTCGAGCACGTTGAACCAACTGTCCATCCAGCGCAGGTTGTTCACCGTACCGGTGTGAATCTGGATGCAGTGGCGGTTGCCGACGAACACCATGATCGGCACTTCACGGGCAGCCGCCTGCTCCATCAGCACCGTCAGTTCGGAGATTGCCAGCGGCTGCGCCCATTGTTCGCCCGCCAGGCGCAGCGCCTGGGTGCGGGCCACCTGATGTTTTTTCAGCAGGGCGAAGAAATGGTGGGTGTCCTGCAGCGTCGCCCAACCCTCACGCAGCGCCTGAGTGTCGATATCGGCATCGGCCTTGCGCGCTGGTGCGGCAGGCGGTGGCAGCAATTGCAGCTCGGCGCTCTGCTCGCCGGCGAAGCGCTCGATCAGCGGTTGCCAGGCGTCCAGCTCACTACGCTCGGTCAGGTACACCTTGTGCACGGCAACACCCTGCTGGTCGAACACCTGGATGCTGCGCTGGGTACCCTTGGCGGTCTCCTCGGCGACAGCGAATACGCTGGCCCAGCCACCGAGAAACAGACGCAGGTCGATATCGGCGGATACCACCAGGCCCATCTGCCCGGAGGCGGAAACGCTCACCTCGCGGTACAGCCCCTTGCGCTCATGCACGCAGTGCTCGTTGCGGGTCAGCACCATCACATGCCCCAGCTCGCCGAGCGCCGGCAGCAGCGCGGCCCAGTCCGGGCGAAGGCGCCGGGTATCGATGCCAAGACGGCTGGCAGTCAGTTCAGCCTCGCTGACGCCCAGCTGCGCTGCTGCTTCGCGGGCGCGCAGTCGGGGTTGCTCATCACGTAGCGCTTGCCAGGCCTGGTACAGATTGGCAGCCGGTGCGGCCAGGGTGTTTGCGGTACTCATCGGGACGTTCCTCTCTCACGGGTTATCCACTCCGGCGACGACGCGAGCGCGTGCCGACACAGCAGTGCAATTTTCGAGAAAGATAATCTACCTGAGAATTATTTGCATCAGATAAATAATCTGGTTAACGTCTTGCGCCGTCGCCAACCAGGCAGTCGCAGAACTGCCAAGCATGCAATGGAGTACCACCATGCTCGTCCGTCCGCCCTACGCTCGCCGTCCCTGGCTCGCGCTGCTGTTGCTGTGCCCTTCCCTAGCCCTGGCCGATACGCCGACCGAGTTGCCAGATGTCGAAGTCACCGCTGCTGCGGCCAAACAGCCGCTGCCAACCACCACCCAGACCGATGCACAAACGCTGGAACGCCGTCAGATCCGCAGCTTCGACGACCTGTCGCGACGCGCGGAACCCGGGGTGAACTTCAACCGCAGCAACAACAGCATCAACATCCGCGGCCTGGACCGCGATCGCGTGCTGACCACCATCGACGGCATTCGCATGCCCTGGCTGAACGACGCAGTGCGAGAAGTGAATGGCGGCCTGGACAGCATCGATTTCCAGAGCCTGTCCTCGATCGACGTGGTGCGCGGTGCCAACTCCAGCCAGGTCGGCTCCGGCGCCCTGGGTGGCGCGCTGCAGCTGCGCACGCTGAACCCGGACGACCTGCTGGGCGACAAGGACGAGTTCGCCGGCCTGATCAAGAATGACTACGACAGCGCCGATCGTAGCTGGGGGCTCAATGCCGCGCTGGCCGGTCGCGTCAACGACACTTCCTGGTTGCTCCAGGCTGGCGGACGCAAGGGTCACGAGCTCGACACCCAGGGCAACCGCGATGTGCTGGGCACCCAGCGTACCGAGGCCAACCCCAGCGATACCGATCAGCACAGCCTGCTGCTCAAGGTTCAGCAAAAGCTCGACGGCGGGCACCGCGTCGGTGTAACCGCCGAACTGTTCGAGCGCACCGAGGACATGGACAGCCGCATCAACCAGGGCACCGTCAACTACCCTCGGCACTACGACACCCGCG
Organism: Pseudomonas sp. Marseille-Q0931; assembly: GCF_940789645.1. Lineage (NCBI taxonomy): Bacteria > Pseudomonadati > Pseudomonadota > Gammaproteobacteria > Pseudomonadales > Pseudomonadaceae > Pseudomonas > Pseudomonas sp. Marseille-Q0931. The sequence continues at coordinate 21,716 of NZ_CALNWT010000009.1, forward strand.
AGAACAACGAGCGCAAACGTCTGTCCTTCGACCACCAATACCGTGCCGAAAACACGGATGGCCTGCTGGACTGGGCGGACACCGTCGTCTACTGGCAGAAGCTGCGCCGCGAGGATGAGGTGGATGCCATCCGCGCCGGGACCCTGGCCGGCCCCTTTGGCCGCGACAACGAGATCGAGAAGACCCAGTACGGCGTCACCAGCAGCCTGGGCAAGCAGTTGGACCAGCACAACCTGACCCTGGGGGCGGAGTGGAGCCGCGTCGAGGCCGAGCAGTACAGCGGCGGCTACGATGCCTGCCCGAGCGTACTGGTGCCGCCCTTCCCGCCGCGCCCGGACAGCACGCCGGCTGGCATCTACTTCTCCTGCATCAACCTGCATACCAACCAGGCCGAGATGCCGAAAACACCGGGCAACCTGTATGGCCTCTACCTGAAAGACGACATCGCCCTCAGCGACACCCTGACCCTGACACCGGGCGTGCGTTACGACCGTTACGAATACAAGCCCAAGAGCGGCACCAGCGGTTACGTGCTGGCCGGCGACAGCGTGATGCTCACCGAGAACAAGGACTCCAACTGGTCCGGCAGCCTGCTGCTGACCTGGCAGGCGCACGAGCTGGCTAACCTCTACGCGCAGTGGGCGCAGGGCTTCAAGGCACCGGATGTCAACGAGCTGTACAGCACCTTCACCAACTCCGGCATGGGCTACGCGCGGGTCGGCAACCCCAACCTCAAGCCCGAGGAGAGCACCGGCTACGAGGTCGGCGCACGCCTGGGCGACAGCCGGCTGGGTGGCTCCATCAGTCTGTTCGACAACCGCTACAAGAACTTCATCGACAGTATTGCGGCCAATGAAGAGGATTACGGCTTCGAGCCGGGCGAGTTCCCGACCTTCTTCGAGGTCATGGAAAACCGCGACAAGGTGCGCATCTATGGCGCAGAAGGCACCGCACACTGGCAGTTCGCGCCCTCCTGGCAGGCCTGGACCTCGGTCGCCTGGGCCGTGGGCAAGGATCGCGAGACCAAGCAGCACCTGAACTCGGTCGCCCCGCTGACCGGCACCCTCGGCCTCAGCTACACCCAGCAGCACTACGGCGCGGACCTGATGCTGACCGCCGCACGCCGCCGCGACAAGGTCGAGAACGACGGCGACTTCCAGGCCCCCGGCTACGGCGTGGTCGATCTCACCGGTTACTGGCAACCGGCAGCACTGGACGGCGTCAGGCTGCAGGCCGGCCTGTTCAACCTGTTCGACAAGAAGTACTGGAACGCCCTCAACGTGCCCAGCGCTGGCGGCCGCACCACGCCGCAACCGGTCGACTATTACAGCGAGCCAGGTCGCAGCTTCCGCGTGTCGGCATCCTGGCAGTTCTAGAAACGCTTACGCAGATCCCGAGTTCCACTTGGCGCATGGATGCGCCCTCCTCCTTCCTGCGGGATAATCCACACCTGTTGCGGCGCTATGCGCCACCTTCTCCCCCCAACGGGAGAGGTCATCAGAGGTCGTCACCCGGCGACTTCACGCTAACGGGAAACCGCGATGATCCGCTTGTGTGCCTCACAGGAGCTGGTTGAAGGCCAGAGCCGGGGCTTTACCATCGACCAACTTGACCTGCTCGCTGTGCGCAGGGACGGCCGGGTGCATGCCTACCTCAACCGCTGCCCACATCGCGGCATAGCCCTGGAATGGCAGAAGGATGCCTTTCTCGATGACAGCGGCAGCCTGATCCGCTGCGCCACCCACGGCGCGCTGTTTCTCATCGAAAGTGGCGAATGCGTGGCGGGGCCTTGCGAGGGGCAGGCGCTGCAACTGCTGGTGTGTCGGGAAGATGCCGAGGGTATCTGGATCGAAGGCGCTGCGGCCAGGTAGCCCGGATGCAATCCGGGATTGGGCGAAAACTGAATTCCCGGATTGCATCCGGGCTACATCGCGATCTCGCCCACCGCGCTACCGAAACAGCGCACCCTACGTCAGGACTTCCAGCCGGCGCGTCAGGGCGACGCCCTCGGGGCTGAGCTCGGCGCCATAAGCCAGCACCTCCACGCCCGCGGCCTTGGCATCGCGCAGGCCGGCGGCGTAAGCCGGATCGATCTCCTCCGCCGCGCGCACGGCGCGAATGTCCGAGAGGTTCACGCAATACAGCTGCACCGTGCGCACGCCGGCCCGCGCCAGCGCCGCCAGCTCGCGCAGATGCTTGGCGCCGCGCTGCGTCACCGCATCGGGAAAGGCCGCGACGTCACTGCCCTCGAAGCCCAGCGTCACGCTCTTGACCTCAACATAGGCCGGCCCGTCCGGGTAATCCAGGCGAAAATCGGCGCGGCTGTTCTCCACGCCGTAAGCCACCTCGCGCTTGAGCGCGGTAAAGCCGGCCAGCTCGGTGATCAGCCCGGCACGCAGCGCCTCTTCCACCAGCGCATTGGCCCGTGCGGTGTTGATGCAGGCCAGGCGCCCCTGTGGCGTTTCGCTGATTTCCCAGCTGCCCGGCAGCTTGCGCTTGGGATCGTTGCTGCGGCTGAACCACACCCGGCAACCTTCACTCATGCAATTGAGCATCGAACCGGTGTTGGCGCAGTGGATGGTCAGCAGCTCACCGCTGGCCGTCTCGATATCGGCGAGAAAACGCTTGTAGCGGCGCAGCAGACGACCCTGTTCCAGCGGCGGATCAAAGCGCATCGGGCTGCCAGCTCTTCAGGCCGCGGGCGATACGCTCGACCGCCTGCTGCAGGCGTTCGACATTCTGCGTGTAGGCGAAACGCACATGGTGCCCGGCCTGGTAACGGCCGAAATCCAGGCCCGGGGTGAAGGCCACATGCTCGGTTTCGATGAAGTGACGGCAGAAAGCGAAGGCGTCGCCGCCAAAGGCGCTGATGTCTGCATATAGATAGAAGGCGCCTTCAGGCGTAGCGGCGATACCGAAGCCCAGCTCGCGCAGCGCCGGCAACAGATAGTCACGGCGACGCTGAAATTCGTGGCGGCGCTCTTCGAGGATCGCCAGCGTGGCCGGTTCGAAGCAGGCCAGCGCGGCATGCTGGGCCATGCTCGGGGCGCTGATGTAGAGGTTCTGCGCCAGCTTTTCCAGCTCCGGCACGGCAGCATCGGGTGCTACCAGCCAGCCCAGGCGCCAGCCGGTCATGCCGAAATATTTCGAGAAACTATTGAGGACGAAGGCATCGTCATCCACTTCCAGCACGCTCGGAGCATCGCAGCCGTAGGTCAGGCCGTGGTAGATCTCGTCCACCACCAGATGGCCGCCACGCTGCTTGAGGCAGGTCGACAGCGCCGCCAGCTCATCCTTGTGCAGCAGCGTTCCAGTCGGGTTGGCTGGCGAGGCCACCAGTGCGCCGACGCTGCCCGCGTCCCAATGCCGCTCCACCAGTTGCGGGGTCAGTTGGTAACGCACGTCCGGACCGACCGGCACCAGCTGCGCCGCGCCTTCGACCAGGCGCAGGAAGTGCCGGTTGCACGGATAGCCCGGGTCGGCGAGCAACCAGTGCTTGCCCGGGTCGACCAGCAGGCTGGCGGCCAGCAGCAGTGCACCGGAGCCACCCGGCGTGACCAGGATGCGCTGCGGATCGATATTCAGGCGGTAACGCTCGGCGTAGAAGCCGGCAATCGCCTCGCGCAGCTGCGGCAGGCCCCGTGCCGCGGTGTAGCGCGTGTGCCCGCCGGCCAGCGCGGCCTGGCCGGCACGGATGATCGGCTCGGCGGTGGTGAAGTCCGGCTCGCCAATCTCCAGGTGAATCACATCGTGGCCGGCCGCCTGCAGCTCGTTGGCTCGTGCCAGCAAGGCCATCACATGGAAGGGTTCGATGGCGCGACTGCGCCCGCTGTAGAGCTGAGCCATGGGTCTGTCTTCACAATTGCGAGGCGCGGATTCTAGCAGGGCCGCTTGCGGCCACGGCAAGGGCGCCAAAGCGCCGCTACGCTTGCCAGCCAGGCCCATGCAGATTTCGTTCACACCCCGAACAAGGCGGAGACAACCGGGAGTAGCGCGCCCCGATTCGATCTGGTAAGTTCGCCGGCTTGCAGTCGCAGGGCCGGACAAACGCCTGGCAATGGAATAACCTGCGCGATGGATTCGAAAGAGTGAGAGGCGTCATCCATGCCCACAAAAGAAAAAGCCCAAAGCACCAGCCAGCTGATTCGTGGTTTCGAGCCTTATCAAGAGAAGAAAGGCGAGGAATACATGAGCGAGCCGATGCGCGCTCACTTCACCAGCATCCTCAATAAGTGGAAGCTGGAGCTGATGCAGGAAGTCGACCGCACCGTGCACCACATGCAGGACGAAGCGGCCAACTTCCCCGATCCGGCGGACCGCGCCAGCCAGGAAGAAGAGTTCAGCCTGGAGCTGCGTGCCCGTGATCGTGAGCGCAAGCTGATCAAGAAGATCGACGAGACCCTGCAGCTTATCGAAGACGAAGACTACGGCTGGTGCGACTCCTGCGGCGTCGAGATCGGCATTCGCCGCCTCGAAGCCCGCCCGACCGCGACCCTTTGCATCGACTGCAAGACGCTGGCGGAAATCAAGGAAAAGCAGATCGGTTCCTGATCTGACGACGGGGCGCTTAGGCGCCCCGCTCTGTTTCTGGCCTTCGCTGCATGAACACAGCCTATATCGGGCGCTTCGCCCCTACGCCCAGCGGCTACCTGCATTTTGGCTCGCTGGTCGCCGCCCTCGCCTCCTATCTCGACGCCCGCGCCGTTGGCGGTCGCTGGCTGCTGCGCATGGAAGATCTCGACCCACCGCGGGAAGTGCCCGGTGCACAGGATGCGATCCTGCGCACCCTGGAATGCTACGGCTTCGAGTGGGACGGTGAGCTGGTGCGCCAGAGCGAGCGCAACGCCGAATACGCCGCAGTGATTGCCCGCCTGTTCAGCCAGGGGCTGGCCTACGCCTGCATCTGTTCACGCAAGCAGCTCGAAGGCTACGCCGGCATCTATCCGGGCTTTTGCCGCAACGCCTGCCATCCCGATCACGACGCGGCCATCCGCCTGCGCGTGCCGGAGCTGGACTACCACTTCGTCGACCGCGTGCAGGGGGAATTTCGTCAGCATTTGGGCCTTGAAGTCGGCGACTTCGTGATCCGACGGCGTGATGGATTGTTCGCCTATCAACTCGCCGTGGTGCTGGACGATGCCTGGCAGGGCGTGACCGACGTGGTGCGTGGCGCCGACCTGCTCGACTCCACCCCTCGCCAGCTTTACCTGCAGGAGCTGCTCGGGCTGGCGCAGCCACGCTACCTGCACGTGCCGCTGATCATCCAGCCGGACGGCCACAAGCTGGGCAAGAGCTACCGTTCGCCGCCGCTACCCGCCGACCAGGCCGGGCCTCTGCTGCTGCGCGCCCTTCGTGCGCTGGGCCAGCACCCCCCCGCCGAACTGCAAGGCGCGGCGCCTGCCGAACTGCTGGCCTGGGGTATCGCCAACTGGGACGCCACGCGCATTCCCCGCAGCCGCACCCTGGCCGAAGCGCAATTGAAATAGGCGTAGCCCGGATGCAATCCGGGAACGAGGGTGCAGACATCTGCTGATTTCATCCGGGCTACGCGCTAGATGCGCTGGCTTCAAGTTTGTGGCTTGAAGCGCGCGGCTTCCTTTACCATCGCGGCATCTTTCGACGAGATGTCACATGTATATCTACCGACTGGTTCTGATCCTGGTAGTGGGGATCTACCTGTTCTCACCGGCCATCATGGACTGGTGGATCGACCCCAATGGCGCCTGGTACCGGCCTTATCTGCTGTGGCTGATCCTGATCGTCGTCACCTTCATTCTTCAGAGCCAACGCGATGCTGACGAGCTTTAGCCTGAGCGAACTGATCCTGATCAGCGCCGGCTATCTGCTGATGCTGTTCGGGGTCGCCTGGGTCAGTGAAAAGGGCCTTATCCCCCGCTGGATCATCCGCCACCCGCTGACCTACACCCTGTCGTTGGGCGTCTATGCCAGCGCGTGGGCCTTCTACGGCACGGTCGGCCTGGCCTACCAGTACGGTTACGGCTTTCTTGCCAGCTACCTCGGAGTTTCCGGGGCCTTTCTGCTGGCACCGGTGCTGCTCTATCCAATCCTGCGCATCACCCGCACCTACCAGCTGTCATCGCTGGCCGATCTGTTCGCCTTCCGCTTTCGCAGCACCTGGGCCGGCGCCCTGACCACCCTGTTCATGCTGATTGGCGTGCTGCCGCTGCTGGCCCTGCAGATCCAGGCAGTGTCCGACTCCATCGGCATCCTCAGCCGCGAGCCGCTGCAGGAAAAGGTCGCGCTGAGCTACTGCGGGCTGATCATCCTGTTCACCATCCTGTTCGGCGCGCGCCATATCGCCACGCGCGAGAAGCACGAGGGCCTGGTGTTCGCCATCGCCTTCGAGTCGCTGGTCAAGCTGGTGGCCCTCGGCGTGATCGGCTGGTACGCGCTGTATCAGGTGTTCGGCGGCCCGCGTGAGCTGGAGCTATGGCTGGTGCAGAACCAGGCGGCACTGGCCACGCTGCATACGCCGCTGCAGGAAGGCCCGTGGCGCACCCTGCTGCTGGTGTTCTTCGCCTCGGCCATCGTCATGCCACACATGTACCACATGACCTTCACCGAGAACCTCAACCCGCGCGCCATGGTCAGCGCCAGCTGGGGCCTACCACTGTTCCTGCTGCTGATGAGCCTGGCCGTGCCACTGATTCTCTGGGCCGGCCTCAAGCTCGGCGCCACTACCAACCCCGAGTACTTCACCCTGGGCTTGGGTATCGCGGTCAACAGCGAAACCCTGGCCCTGCTCGCCTATGTCGGCGGTCTGTCGGCATCCAGCGGCCTGATCATCGTCTCGACCCTGGCGCTGTCCGGCATGGCGCTGAACCACCTGGTGCTGCCGCTCTACCAACCGCCAGCCGAAGGCAACATCTACCGCTGGCTGAAGTGGACGCGGCGCGCGCTGATCGTGGCTATCATCATGGCCGGCTACGGGTTCTATCTGCTGCTCGGCGCCCAGCAGGATCTGGCCAACCTGGGTATCGTCGCCTTCGTCGCCACCTTGCAGTTCCTGCCCGGCGTACTGTCAGTGCTGTATTGGCAGACGGCCAATCGCCGCGGTTTCCTCGCCGGCCTGCTGGCCGGCATCAGCGTCTGGGCACTGACCATGCTGCTGCCACTGCTGGGCAATCTGGAAGGCTTCTACCTGCCGCTGTTCAACGTCATCTATGTGCTCGATGACGCCAGCTGGCACCTGGCGGCCATCGCCTCACTGGCGGCCAACGTGCTGATGTTCACCCTGGTCTCACTGTTCACCGAGGCCAGCCCCGAGGAAAAGAGCGCCGCCGAGGCCTGCGCGGTGGACAACGTGCGCCGCCCGCAGCGGCGCGAGCTGGTCGCCGTTTCCCCGCAGGACTTTGCCGCACAACTGGCCAAGCCGCTCGGCGCCAAGACCGCGCAGCGCGAAGTGGAACAGGCCCTGCGCGACCTGCACCTGCCCTTCGACGAGAGCCGCCCTTATGCCCTGCGCCGCCTGCGCGACCGTATCGAGGCCAACCTGTCCGGCCTGATGGGGCCGAGCGTGGCGCAGGACATCGTCGAAACCTTCCTGCCCTACAAGTCCGGCGCCGAAGGCTATGTCACCGAGGACATCCACTTCATCGAAAGCCGCCTGGAGGATTACCAGTCGCGCCTCACCGGCCTGGCCGCCGAGCTCGACGCCCTGCGCCGCTATCACCGCCAGACCTTGCAGGAACTGCCCATGGGCGTGTGCTCGCTGGCCAAGGACCAGGAAATCCTGATGTGGAACCGGGCCATGGAAGAACTCACCGACATACCCGCGCAACGCATCGTCGGTTCGCGCCTGAGCACCCTTGCCGAACCCTGGCAGAGCCTGCTGCAGGACTTCATCGAACGCCCCGACCAGCACCTGCACAAACAGCATCTGGCGCTCGACGGGCAGATTCGCTGGCTGAACCTGCACAAGGCAGCCATCGACGAACCACTGGCGCCCGGTAACAGCGGTCTGGTGCTGCTGGTCGAGGATCAGACCGAAACCCAGATGCTCGAAGACAAGCTGGTGCACTCCGAGCGCCTGGCCAGTATCGGCCGTCTCGCCGCCGGGGTCGCCCACGAGATCGGCAACCCGATCACCGGTATCGCCTGCCTGGCGCAGAACCTGCGCGAGGAGCGCGAAAACGATGGCGAACTGACCGAAATCAGCGGTCAGATTCTCGAACAGACCAAGCGTGTATCACGCATCGTCCAGTCGCTGATGAGCTTCGCCCACTCCGGCAGCCACCAGCGCAGCGACGAACCCGTGTGCCTGGCCGACGTGGCGCAGGACGCCATTGGCCTGCTGTCGCTGAACAAGCGCAACTTCGAGATCCAGTTCTATAACCTGTGCGATCCGCAGCACTGGGCCTGCGGCGACCCGCAGCGCCTGGCCCAGGTGCTGATCAACCTGCTGTCCAACGCGCGTGACGCCTCGCCACCCGGCGGCGCCATTCGCGTGCGCAGCGAGGCTAGCGAGCATACCGTCGACCTGATCGTCGAGGACGAAGGCAGCGGCATTCCCAAGGCGATCATCGACCAGCTGTTCGAACCCTTCTTCACCACCAAGGACCCCGGCGAGGGGACAGGCCTGGGCCTCGCGCTGGTCTATTCGATCGTGGAAGAGCATTATGGACAAATAACAATCGACAGCCCGGCCGACCCCGAGCGCCAACTGGGCACTCGCATTCGGGTCACCCTGCCCAGGCATGTCGAGGCGACGTCCGTAGCGATGTAAACAGCGATATAGGGTGCCAACGGCGCCACCGTGACCGTCGAGAGATCGAATTAATGCCACATATTCTTATCGTCGAAGACGAAACCATTATCCGCTCTGCCTTGCGCCGCCTGCTCGAACGCAATCAGTACCAAGTCAGCGAAGCCGGCTCGGTACAGGAAGCCCAGGAGCGCTACAGCATTCCCACCTTCGACCTGATCGTCAGCGACCTGCGCCTGCCTGGCGCGCCGGGCACCGAACTGATCAAGCTGGCCGAAGGCACTCCGGTGCTGATCATGACCAGCTACGCCAGCCTGCGCTCGGCGGTGGACTCGATGAAAATGGGCGCGGTCGATTACATCGCCAAGCCCTTCGACCACGACGAGATGCTGCAGGCGGTCGCCCGCATCCTGCGCGACCGCCAGCAAGCCAGCAATGCCCCAGCGCCAGCCGCCAACAGCGCGCGCAGCGGCAATGCCGAGAAGACAGCGGACAACGCCAACGGCGAGATCGGCATCATCGGTTCCTGCGCTGCCATGCAGGAGCTCTACAGCAAGATTCGCAAGGTCGCCCCCACCGATTCCAACGTACTGGTGCAGGGCGAGTCAGGCACCGGCAAGGAGCTGGTCGCGCGCGCCCTGCACAACCTCTCCAGGCGCGCCAAGGCGCCGCTGATCTCGGTGAACTGCGCCGCCATTCCGGAAACGCTGATCGAGTCCGAGCTGTTCGGCCACGAGAAAGGCGCCTTCACCGGCGCCAGCGCCGGGCGCGCCGGCCTGGTGGAAGCGGCCGACGGCGGTACGCTGTTCCTCGACGAAATCGGCGAACTGCCGCTGGAAGCTCAGGCGCGACTGCTGCGTGTACTGCAGGAAGGCGAAATTCGCCGGGTCGGCTCGGTGCAATCGCAGAAGGTGGATGTGCGCCTGATCGCCGCCACCCACCGCGACCTCAAGACGCTGGCCAAGACCGGTCAGTTCCGCGAAGACCTTTATTACCGCCTGCACGTCATCGCACTGAAACTGCCTGCATTGCGCGAACGCGGCAGCGACGTCATCGAAATCGCCCAGGCCTTCCTGGTACGCCAATACACGCGTATGAGCCGCGAACCGCTGCGTTTCGCCCATGATGCCGAGCAGGCGATCCGTCATTACTCCTGGCCAGGTAACGTGCGCGAACTGGAAAACGCCATCGAGCGTGCGGTGATTCTCTGCGAGGGCGCGGAAATTTCCGCCGATCTGCTGGGCATCGATATCGAGCTGGACGATCTGGATGACGAGGATTTCGGCCTGCCAGCGGCCGCCGGGCAGAACGCTGGCAACAGTCACGAGCCTACCGAAGACCTGTCGCTGGAAGACTATTTCCAGCACTTTGTCCTCGAGCACCAGGACCACATGACCGAAACCGAGCTGGCTCGCAAACTGGGTATCAGCCGCAAATGCCTGTGGGAACGCCGTCAGCGCCTGGGCATTCCGCGACGCAAATCCGGCGTGACCACCGGCCCTTGACATCACGGCACGGTGACAACCTGCCCACACATGGGTTCCACAGGTTGTTACCGTTTCAATATCTCGTAACAAAGGCCGGGGATAACGGTAACGAAAACCCGGCTTTTTTCTACCCCACCGAACTCCAAGATTGCCGCAAGCCTTTGATTTACAAGGAATCTTGAAAACTGGCACGGCATCTGCTTTATCTCTGGCACAACAACAATAACAAGCAATGCCCTACACAATAAGAACAAGACGTAACGACTCCAGAACAACAAGAACAACAAGGTACGGAGGCGCAGCTAACTGATTCTTTTGGAGAGGAGTTGCCGCACGGGGTTCGCCCCAGCGACCAGGCTGAGAACAATAAAACTGCCCTAAGGCAGCGCCGGAACTGGTTGATAATGGCAGCATCAGCGTCCAAAGAAATCCGTTTGCTATTGGCTCCCCCTTCTAGGGAGCACCCGGTAAGCCACGGCGAGCCGGGAAGGGCCGAACAACAAAAACAACAGGCCCTCAATAACAATAAAAACAGAGCACGCACCAACTTGGGGGGGAGCTTCGGCTCCCCCAGTAGCTTCCGGTCCCAGAATCCCCGCCTGCCGCCCCTCTACACACCTTCTCCCTACACGATGCTAGAATCCGCAGCAATTATGCGGTCATCATTCCGTATGCCGTCGAAACAGGTTGCCGAAGCAGGCGCCAGCGTAGCCTTCAGGGCTCGAGAGCGAACCCATGGCTGCTGCCCTCAACGCCGCGATGCCCTCCAGGCAGCACCTCGACAGCATATGGAGCAGACCGGCCACTACTCCAAACAGTGCATCCCATGCTGAAAAAGCTGTTCAAGTCTTTCAACTCACCTCTGCGCCGTGCCCCACGCCCACGCAGCACTCCCGAAGTGCTGAGCAGTCGTCAGCATCCGCTCAATCGCAACGAGATCAGCCGTCACGCCATCAGCGTGGTCGAACGCCTGCAGAAGGCCGGCTACCAGGCCTATCTGGTCGGCGGCTGCGTACGCGACCTGCTGCTGGACATCGACCCCAAGGATTTCGACGTGGCCACCAGCGCCACGCCCGAGCAGGTACGGGCCGAGTTCCGTAACGCACGGGTGATCGGCCGCCGCTTCAAGCTGGCTCATGTGCACTTCGGCCGTGAGATCATCGAAGTGGCGACCTTCCGCGCCAACCACCCGCAAGGCGAGGAAGAGGAAAACAGCAACCAGGCCGCCCGCCACGAGAGCGGCCGCATCCTGCGCGACAACGTCTACGGCACCCTGGAAGACGACGCCCAGCGCCGCGACTTCACCATCAACGCGCTGTACTACGACCCGACCCAGGAACACATCCTCGACTACGCCCGAGGCATGCACGACGTGCGCAACCACCTGGTACGCCTGATCGGCGACCCGGAACAGCGTTACCTGGAAGATCCGGTACGCATGCTGCGTGCGGTGCGCTTCGCCGCCAAGCTGGATTTCGAGATCGAGAAACACAGCGCCGCACCGATTCGCCGCCTGGCACCTATGCTGCGCGACATTCCCTCGGCGCGCCTGTTCGATGAAGTGCTCAAGCTGTTCCTCGCCGGTTACGCAGAGTACACCTTCGACCTGCTGCTCGAACATGACCTGTTCGCCCAACTGTTCCCGGCCAGCGGCGAGGCGCTCAAGCGCAACCCCGAGTACACCGAGAAGCTGATCCGCCAAGCCCTGATCAATACCGACGACCGCATCCACGACGGCAAGTCGGTCACGCCGGCGTTCCTCTTCGCCGCCCTGCTCTGGCCTGCGCTGCCGGCGCGCGTACTGCAGCTGCAGAGCAAGGGCATGCCGCCGATTCCGGCGATGCAGGAAGGCGCCCACGAGCTGATCGCCGAGCAATGCCAGCGCATCGCCGTACCCAAGCGCTTCACCATTCCGATTCGCGAGATCTGGGACATGCAGGAGCGCCTGCCGCGACGCAGCGGCAAACGTGCCGACCTGTTGTTGGAGAACCCGCGCTTTCGCGCCGGCTACGACTTCCTCCTGCTGCGCGAACTGGCAGGCGAGGACACCGGCGGCCTGGGCGAATGGTGGACGGACTATCAGGATGCCGCCGACAGCGAGCGCCGGCAGATGATTCGCGACCTCGCCGGCAAGGGCGAGAGCACCGGCAATGCGCCGCGCAAACGTCGCCGCAACAACAATCGCCGCAAACGCAGCGAAAGCGGCGGCGAATGATGGAGCGGGTCTACATCGGCCTCGGCAGCAACTTGGCCGAACCCCTGCAGCAACTGCGCGCGGCCCTGAACGCCATCGCGCAATTGCCGCACAGCCGCTTGCAGGCACAATCCTCGTTCTACATCAGCGATCCGCTCGGCCCGGCGGACCAGCCGCGCTATGTCAACGCCGTGGCAGCGCTGGATACCGAGCTGGAGCCCTGGCAACTGCTCGACGCCCTGCAGTGCATCGAGCAGGAGCAGGGCCGCGTGCGCAAGGCCGAGCGCTGGGGCCCGCGCACACTGGATCTGGATATCCTGCTGTTCGGTGAGCGCCTGCTCGACGACGAGCGCCTGACCGTGCCGCACTACCACATGCACGCCCGCCCCTTCGTGCTCTATCCGCTGGCCGAACTGGCCGCCGAGCTGCAGTTGCCGGACGGCCGCAGCCTCAATGCTCTGCTGCAAGCCTGCCCCTTCAGCGGCCTGGAACGCCTGCCGCAGTAACCACCGATGGCTGTGTCAGCTTCGCCCGAGCCGTCGGTTACCCTCGCCTGCTACCCGCCGCAAGGCCGCGCCAGCTCTAGCGCGGCCTTCTGCCGTCGGCATTGGCGGTAACGCCAGTAACATGACGGTAACACCCGCAATTGACTTCGCGCCCCCCCATCAGGACTATAGGCGTCCCGTTGCCCAGCGACGGGCGCACCTTTGATGCCAATCCAGGCCGGATTGCAGCCAGATAGAAGCGGTATACCGAGCCTGAGCGAGGACCTTTGAAATGCCTGACGTTACCCTGACCACCCTGCAAAGCCTGAAGCAGAACGGCGAGAAGATCGCCATGCTGACCGCTTATGACGCCACTTTCGCCCAGGCCTGCTGTCAGGCCGGCGCTGAAGTGCTGCTGGTCGGCGACTCCCTGGGCATGGTGTTGCAGGGCCACGACAGCACCCTGCCGGTCACCGTCGACGAGATGGCCTATCACACCGCCAGCGTCAAACGCGGTAACAGCGGCGCGTTGATCATCGCCGACCTGCCGTTCATGGCCTACGCCACCAGCGAACAGACCCTGCTCAACAGCGCCAGGCTGATGCAGGCCGGCGCTCACGTGGTCAAGCTCGAAGGCGCCGGCTGGCTGGCCGAACCGATCCGCCTGCTGGCCGAGCGGGGCGTACCGGTGTGTGCGCACCTCGGGCTCACTCCGCAGGCGGTGAACATCCTTGGGGGCTACAAGGTTCAGGGCCGCCAGGAAGCCCAGGCGCGCCAGATGCGCGCCGACGCCATGGCCCTGGAACAGGCCGGTGCCGCCATGCTGCTGCTCGAATGCGTTCCCAGCGAGCTGGCGACCGAGATCGCTCAGGCGGTGAAGATTCCGGTTATCGGCATTGGCGCCGGCCCTGGCACCGACGGCCAGGTACTGGTCCTGCACGACATGCTCGGCCTGTCGCTCTCCGGCCGCGTCGCCAAGTTCGTGCGTAACTTCATGGAAGGTCAGAGCAGCATTCAGGAGGCGCTGAGCGCCTACGTCAAGGCCGTGAAAGACGGCAGCTTCCCCGCGGCCGAACACGGTTTCTCCGCATGAACACGGTCAAGACCCTGCGCGAGCTGCGTGCTGCCGTGGCCCAGGCTCGGGCCGAGGGCAAGCAGATCGGCTTCGTGCCGACCATGGGCAACCTGCACGCCGGCCACGTGTCGCTGGTGCAGATCGCCGCCCAGCGCGCCGATTTCGTGGTCGCCAGCATCTTCGTCAACCCTCTGCAGTTCGGCGCTGGCGAGGATCTGGACAAGTACCCGCGCACGCTTGCCGCCGACCAGGAAAAACTGCTGGCCGCCGGCTGCCACCTGCTGTTTCACCCTGATGTCGCCGAGATCTACCCGCACGGCATGGGCGACCAGGCTCGCGTCAGCGTTCCGGGCGTCTCCGAGGGGCTCTGTGGTGCCAGCCGTCCGGGGCATTTCGAGGGTGTGGCGACCGTGGTGACCAAGCTGTTCAATATGGTCCAGCCCGATCTGGCCGTGTTCGGCGAGAAGGATTACCAGCAACTGGCGGTGATCCGCGCGCTGGTGCAGGACCTGAACATGCCGATCCAGATCATCGGCGCACCGACCCAGCGCGCCGAAGACGGCCTGGCCCTGTCCTCGCGCAACGGCTACCTCAGCGCCGGGCAACGCAGCGCAGCGCCAGCGCTGTATCGAGGCCTGCAAGCGATCGCCGATGAACTGCGCCGTGGCGCCCGTGACTACACGCGCCTCATCGATGCTGCTCAGGAGCAACAACGCGCAGCGGGCTTCGTTCCCGATTACCTGGAGATCCGCAACGCGGTGACGCTGCGTCCGGCACAGATCGACGATCTCCATCTGGTGATTCTCACCGCGGCACAGCTGGGCGGCACCCGCCTGATCGACAATCTTGTGGTTGAACTGCCGAGTCAGTAGCTGCCTCCAAAGGCAGACGGTTACACTCATGGAGGCCCGGTTCGATCCGGGCCGTTGCTTTTGCGGATCAGGAGCTCCGATGGCCTACTACCAGCAGCCTCAAGACGTTACCACCCTGCCGGCCTGGCAGGCCCTGCAGCAGCACCGCGCGGAAATGGCCGGTTTCAGCATGCGCGATGCCTTCGCCGCGGACGCACGGCGCTTCCAGCGCTTTTCCCTCGATAGCTGCGGGCTGCTGCTGGATTACTCGAAGAATCTGATCGACGAACGCAGCCTGGAGCTGCTGATCCAGCTGGCCGAACAGGCTGGCCTGCAGCAGTCCATCGCCGCCCTGTACAACGGCGAGCATGTCAATGCTTCGGAGGGTCGCGCTGCGCTGCATACCGCCCTGCGCAGCCCGATTGGCCGGCGTCTAGTGGTTGATGGTGATGACATTATCCCCGACGTACACCGCGTCCTGAACCAGGTCACCGAGCTGGTCAGCCGCATTCACAGCGGTCTGTGGCGTGGCTACAGCGAGAAGCCGATCAAGGAAGTGGTGAACATCGGCATCGGCGGCTCCTTCCTCGGCCCGCAGCTGGTCTCCGAGGCGTTGCGCCCGTTCACCCAGCGCGGCGTGCGCTGCCATTACCTGGCCAATATCGATGGCAGCGAATTCCGTGAGCTGACTGCCCGCCTCGATCCGGAGACCACGTTGTTCATCGTCTCCAGCAAGTCTTTCGGCACCCTGGAAACGCTGAAGAACACCCTGGCCGCACGCGACTGGTACCTGGCCATGGGCGGCCCGGAAGAGCAACTGCACCGCCACTTCATCGCCGTGACCAGCAACCGCAAGGCCGCCATCGAGTTCGGGATCGGCGAAGAGAATATCTTCCCCATGTGGGATTGGGTCGGTGGGCGCTATTCATTGTGGTCGGCCATCGGTCTGCCTATCGCCCTGGCCATCGGCGTGTCCAACTTCAAGGAACTGCTGGCCGGTGCCTATGCCATGGACCAGCACTTCACCCAGGCGCCACTGGCCGAGAACATGCCAGTGCTGATGGCCCTGCTGGGCATCTGGTACACCAATTTCTGGGGCGCGCAGAGCCACGCCATCCTGCCCTACGACCACTATCTGCGTAACTTCACCAAGCACCTGCAGCAGCTGGACATGGAGTCCAACGGCAAGAGCGTGCGCCAGGACGGCACCCCGCTGGACATCGCCACAGGGCCGATCATCTGGGGCGGCGTCGGCTGCAACGGTCAGCACGCCTACCACCAGCTGCTGCACCAGGGCCGCCTGCTGGTGCCGGCGGACTTCATCGTCCCGGTCAACAGTTACAACCCGCTCTCGGACCATCATCAGTGGCTGTTCGCCAACTGCCTGTCACAGGCCCAGGCGCTGATGCAGGGCAAGACCCGCGAAGAGGCCGAAGCCGAACTGCGTGCCAAGGGCATGAATGAGGACGATGTGCAACGCCTGGCGCCGCACAAGGTCATTCCCGGCAACCGACCGAGCAATATTCTAGTAATGAACCGCATCGCCCCATTCAACCTCGGCGCGCTGGTAGCGTTGTACGAGCACAAGGTATTCGTGCAGAGCGCCATCTGGGGTATCAACGCCTTCGACCAGTGGGGCGTCGAGCTGGGCAAGGAGATGGGCAAGGAGGTCTACCAGCGCCTGACCGGCACCAGCGACGAGACGGCCAGCGATGCCTCCACTCAGGGCCTGATCGAGCACTTCCGCTCCCAGCATCGCGGTTGATCGTTCAGCGGCGGGCGCATCCGTGCGCCTAGCGGCAAAAGCGCTGACGATACTCCCCGGGCGTCACCCCCAGCGCCCGGGAAAATGCCTGTCTCAGATTGTACTCGTTGCCGAAGCCGCTACTCTGCGCCACGCGCTTGAGCGACGCCTGCCCAGCCTCCAGCAACTGGCATGCACACTCCAGACGCAGGTGCAGCAGCAGCCGAGCCGGCGTCACTCCAAGTTCGGCCAGGCAATGACGATGCAGCGTACGCGACGACATGTTCATGCAGGCCGCCATGCTCTCGACGTCCCAAGGGTTAGCCAGTGACTTGCGCAGCTCCGTCAGCAAGCGTTGCATCACGCCATCTTCGGGCGCCTGCTGGGCCAGCAACTCGGCGCTGAACTGACGCTGCCCGCCGGGCCGCCTCAGGTACATCACCAGGCCCTTGGCCACCTGAAGCGAAACGTCACGCCCGTGGTCTTGCTCCACCAGGCTCAGACAAAGGTCCATACCCGCAGTCACCCCAGCCGAGCTGTAGAAGGCCCCGTCATGGACGAACAGACTGTCATGCAAGACCTCCACGTCTGGGTATAACCGCTGCAACAGCTCGGCATAGCGCCAATGGGTGACCATCTTGCGCCCCGTCATCAGACCGCTCTGCGCCAGCAGAAATGCGCCTGTGCACACCGAGGCACAGCGCGTCGCCTGTGACCCGGCTCGCATCAGCCACCGAGCGACATGCCCCTGCTGCAAGGCGCGTTGAACACCGTATCCGCCGGCAACCAGCAACATGCTGTCGGTCACTTCCTGCGGCTCGGGCAACGGCTGGGTCTCTATCGACAGCCCGCTACTGGAGGCGACCAGACCGCCCTGCGGCGAGATCGCCTCTAACCGATAGGCCGGGCGCCCCTCTACCGGCAAGTGTTCATCCACAGCGGCAAATACGTCCGCCGGCCCGGTGGCATCGAGCAACTGAAACTCGGGAAACACCAACAGCAAGATCCTGTGCGGCATCGCATCCCTCCCGTAACCGATGGCAGGTTTTCACTCGTTTATGACATATGCGCCGGGCACGCACACGCCAGACTGATCTCATTTCCCAAACAGAGGAATGACGTCATGTACAGAAAATGGCCACTGGCAGGCTTGCTGGGCTTGCTCTATTTCGCCGGTTACGTGAGCGCCACTGAAGCACGACTGGCCACCTACCAGCCGCGTTTTGAGCGCGAGCAGCCGGTGGTGGTCGTGGTCGCACAGAACCAGATGACGGAGCTGACGGACTTTGTGGTGCCCCTCGGGGTTCTACGTCGATCCGGCGCGGCCAGGGTGCTGGCGGTGGCCACCGAGCCGGGCGCGGTGCAATTGATGCCGGCACTCAGTGTGCGCGCCGAAGCCAGCATCGCCGAGTTTCAGCGCAACTTCCCCCAGGGCGCCGATTACCTGATCGTGCCTGCCGTACACGATAGCCAGGAGCCCCGCTTGCTGGACTTCATCAGACAGCAAGCGGCGCTGGGCGCGAGCGTTATCGGCATCTGCGACGGCGTGCTGCCGCTGGCTCATGCCGGCCTGCTGCACGGACGCCGCGCCACAGGGCATTGGTACTCGCGTGACCAGCGCCTGGGCGACTTTCCGAACACCCTGTGGCAGGAAAATCAGCGCTATGTGGTAGACGGCCAACTGATGACCACCGCTGGGGTCAGCGCAGCCCTGCCAGCCTCACTCGCGCTGGTCGAAGCCATTGCCGGCACGGCCAAAGCGCGCGCACTGGGCCGGGAGCTCGGGGTCGACGACTGGTCCACACGTCATGACAGCGAGGCGTTCACCCTTGGCAGCCAGGGCTACCTGACGGCAGCGGGCAACTATATCGCGCGCTGGAGGCACGAAACCTTCGCCGTCACCCTGTTGCCCGGGATAGATGAAGTCAGCCTGGCACTGCGTGTGGATGCCTGGGCGCGCACCTTCCGCACCCAGGTGCTGGGCGTGGCCCCTCAGCCAGTATTCAGCGCCAGCGGGCTGGAGTTAATACCGCAGCGAAGCGACTCTAGCGAATTGCCAGAGCTGCCGGGACGTGCCGTGAGCGCCGCGCAGACTTTCGACGAGGCGCTCGCAGCAATCGCCAGTCGTTACGGAGCGGCGACCCAGCGTCTGGTCGCCGCGCAGCTCGAGTATGAGCAGAACGAACAGGCCCGGCAGCATGTCGAAATGTTTAAGCCTTGAACCAGGCGCCTGCCTGGGTGCAACCTTGTGACCGTTGCGGACAAAAAATTACAAGGACCCCGCCATGTTCGAGATCACTCGCCATCCCGTGCAAGATGCCGTGCGCCAGCGCGCACACCTGGATAACGACGCCTACCTGCGTCTGTACCAGCAGTCTGTCGAGCAGCCCGATACCTTCTGGGCCGAGCAGGCCAAGGCTTTCCTCGACTGGTTCAAGCCCTGGGATCAGGTGCACGCCAGTGACCTGAAGCAGGGCCACGCCGAATGGTTCAAGGGCGGCCAGCTCAACGTCGCCTACAACTGCATTGATCGCCATCTGGAACAACGCGGCGAACAGATCGCGATCATCTGGGAAGGCGACAACCCGGCCGAGTCGGCCCACATCACCTATAACAAGCTGCACCATAACGTCAGCCGCCTGGCCAACGTACTGAAAAGCCGTGGGGTGAAGAAAGGCGACAGGGTATGCATCTACATGCCGATGGTCCCCGAGGCGGCCTACGCCATGCTCGCCTGCGCACGCATCGGCGCCGTGCATTCGGTGGTATTCGGCGGCTTCTCCCCCGATGCCTTGCGCGACCGCATTCTCGATGCCGACTGCCGCACCGTGATCACCGCCGATGAGGGTGTGCGCGGCGGCAAGTACATCCCGCTGAAAGCGAACGTCGACAAGGCCCTGCAAAGCTGCCCGGACGTTTCTACCGTGGTGGTGGTCGAGCGCACCCAGGGTGACGTGGCCTGGGTGGAAGGCCGAGACATCTGGTACCACCAGGCGCTCAAGGAAGTCGATGCCGACTGCCCGGCCGAGCCGATGGACGCCGAAGATCCGCTGTTCATCCTCTATACCTCGGGCTCGACCGGCAAACCCAAGGGCGTGCTGCACACCACTGGCGGTTACCTGCTCGGCGCGGCGATGACCCACAAGTACGTGTTCGACTACCACGAGGGCGACATCTACTGGTGCACCGCCGATGTCGGCTGGGTTACCGGGCACAGCTACATCGTCTACGGTCCGCTGGCCAATGCCGCCACCACCCTGATGTTCGAGGGCGTGCCGAACTACCCGGACGCCTCGCGCTTCTGGCAGGTGATCGACAAGCACCAGGTCAACACCTTCTACACCGCGCCGACCGCCCTGCGCGCACTGATGCGTGAGGGCTCGGCGGCGGTCAAGGGCACTTCGCGCAGCAGCCTGCGCCTGCTTGGCACGGTGGGCGAGCCGATCAACCCCGAGGCCTGGGAATGGTATTTCCATGTGGTCGGCGATGCGCGCTGCCCCATCGTCGACACCTGGTGGCAGACCGAGACGGGCTCGATCCTGATCAGCCCGCTGCCCGGTGCTACCGATCTGAAACCGGGTTCGGCCACCCGCCCGTTCTTTGGCGTGCAGCCGGTGCTACTGGATGAACAGGGCAAGGAGATCATTGGTGCGGGCGCAGGTGTGCTGGCGATCAAGGCCAGCTGGCCGAGCCAGATCCGCAGCGTCTATGGCGACCATCAGCGCATGGTCGACACCTACTTCAAGCCCTATCCCGGCTACTACTTCACCGGCGACGGCGCGCGCCGTGACGAGGATGGCTATTACTGGATCACCGGCCGCGTGGATGACGTGATCAACGTCTCCGGGCACCGCATCGGCACCGCCGAGGTGGAGAGCGCGCTGGTGCTGCACGACGCCGTGGCTGAAGCCGCCGTGGTCGGCTACCCGCACGACGTGAAGGGCCAGGGCATCTACGCCTACGTCACCCTGATGAACGGCCAGGAGCCTTCCGACGAGCTGAAGAAGGACTTGCTGACCCTGGTTGGCAAGGAAATCGGCAGCTTCGCCAAGCCGGAGCTGATCCAGTGGGCGCCAGGCCTACCCAAGACCCGCTCGGGCAAGATCATGCGGCGTATCCTGCGCAAGATCGCCTGCAACGAGCTGGAAAACATGGGCGACACCTCCACTCTGGCCGACCCCAGCGTGGTCGACAGCCTGACCGAGCAGCGCCTGAACCGCTGAGCCTCGCGCCCGGCCCGAAAGGGCCGGCGCACCTTGTCTTGTGCCTGCCGAGCGCCGAAACTGCGCGTCATGGAAAGCCTACGTCGCCAAATCGAAAAACAGGTACACAGCCTCACCGGCGCATCGCTGGGCGTGCTCGACCTCGACCAGCCACGAGGAGATGCCGGCCTGTTCGGCCCCGAGTCGATGGTCTGGGAAGTACACGCCGACTTCACCGCGATGATGGTCGGCGGCATCTCCGCCCTGCTCCTGCAGATGCTTCACCCGCTGGCTTTGGCCGGCGTGTGGGATCACTCCACCTTTCGCCAGGACATGCTCGGCCGTCTGCGCCGCACCAGCCTGTTCATCGCCGGCACCACCTATGGTGGCCTGCACGATGCCGAACAGCTGATCGACAAGGTGCGCCGCATCCACCTGCAGGTAGTCGGCCACGCGCCGGATGGCCGACCTTATAGCGCCAGCGATCCCGAGCTGCTGACCTGGGTGCATGTTTCCGAAGTCAGCCAGTTTCTCGCCGGCTACCTGCGCTATGTCGACCCGCAGTTGCCGGTCGCCGAGCAGGATCGCTACTACCGCGAAGTGGCGCTGATCGCCGAACGCCTCGGCGCGCAGGGCGTGCCTAAGTCGGCTCAGGCCGTGGCCGACTATCTGCAGCGCATGCGTCCGCAACTGCTGTGCGATGAACGCACCCGCGAAGTGGTGCGGCTGCTGCATAGCGCACCGATGCCCAGCATTCTCGCCAAGCCCTTCGGTGGTCTGATGATGCAGGCAGGCGTCGACCTGCTGCCGGACTGGGCCAGCGAGCTGCTCGGCGAACACCAGGCCGCCTGGCGCCGCCCACTGATCCGCACCAGCGTGCAGCGCACCGCTAATCTGCTGCGCTGGGCCGTGCGCAACAGCGCCGCCCAGCGTGCCAGACGGCGTCTGACGCCTTAGATGCGAGGCCAACGCGCGCGGCCGCAGGCGAAAAAAACGTAGCCTCGGATGCAATCCGGGACAACTATTCCTCGACCCACCCGGATTGCATCCGGCTACGTCAGACCTGCGGTAGCCGCTCGTTTTCTTGATAAACTGCCGGTCTCCTTTCTCCGAGACGCCGCGCATGCCTTCTCTTGACCAGGCGCTGCGCGCCGCCCTCGACGCCCGCCAGCAGCTACTGGTCGAACTGCACGCACAAGGCACCGACTGTTACCGGCTGTTCCATGGTAGTCAGGAAGGTGCGCCGGGTCTGACCGTCGACCGCTATGGCCCGCAACTGCTGGTGCAAAGCTTTCATCAGCCGCTGCAATCCGACGAACTGCAAACCATCGCAGACAGCGTCGAGGCCCATCTTGGCCAGGCCCTGCTGCCGGTCTACAACGACCGTTCCAGGAGCAACTCGCGTATCGACCGCGACCCGACCCTGTTCCAGGCCAGCGAGGCCGCCCTGGCCGACATGATCGGCCATGAATGGGGGCTGAACTACCGCGTGCGCGGCCGCCATGCCGGGCAGGACCCGCTGCTGTTTCTCGACCTGCGCAACGCCCGCGGCTGGGTCAAGGCCAACAGTGCCGGCAAGTCCGTGCTCAACCTGTTCGCCTACACCTGCGGGGTCGGCCTGTGCGCCGCAGCCGGCGACGCAAGCGAGGTGATCAACCTGGACTTCGCCCAGGGCAACCTGGCTGTAGGCCGCGAGAATGGTGCGCTGAATCCTGAACTGCCGGCCATGCAGTTCATCCAGTCCGACTATTTCCCGGCCATCCGCCAGTTGGCCGATCTGCCGATCAGCAGCCGCCGCGGGCAGAAGCTGCCGAGCTACCCGCGCCTGCAGCCGCGCCAGTTCGATTTGGTCTTTCTCGACCCACCGGCCTGGGCCAAGAGCGCCTTCGGCACGGTCGACCTACTGCGCGACTACCAGAGCCTGCTCAAACCGGCACTATTGGCCACTGCCGAAGGCGGCACGCTGGTGTGCTGCAACAACCTGGCGAAAGTGGAGATGAGCGACTGGCGCTTGCAGGTACTACGCTGCGCAGAAAAACTGGGCCGCCCCGTACAGGATTGTCAGGTCATCGCCCCGGCATCGGACTTCCCTTCCACGGACGCCAGGCCGCCACTGAAAACCCTGGTCCTGCACCTCTGAACCGGGACTTGGGCGCAATCTGACTGCGGCGATGACGACCGGAACCGAAACGCCGTGCCATACTCCAAGGCGTCTCCTCGTCTGGATAGATGACGCCAAGCCATGCCCAAAGGACTGAAGCGCGCGCTGAGCGCACTGTTGATCGCCGTTTTCCTCTATAGCCTGATCGGCTTTCTGATTCTGCCGGGCATCGCCCTGCGCATCGCCAACCAGCAGTTGGCGCAGTACGCCACGCTACCGGCCTCGCTGCAACGCCTGCAGCTCAACCCCTTCACCCTCGAACTCAGCCTCTGGGGCCTGCGGATCGGTGAAAGCGGCCAGGAGCAACTGAGCTTCCAGCGCCTGTACGCCAACCTGCAGAGCGACAGCCTGTGGAGCGGTGCCCTGCACCTGAGCGATATCGAACTGGATGGTGCGCGAACCGAAATCCTCTTCGCCAAGGACGGGACGCTCAATCTCACCCAGCTGTTCCGCCTGCCGGAAAGCCAGGCAGAACCCAAGGCCGAAAGCAGCGAGCCCTTCCCGCTGCGCATCGACAGCATTCGCCTGCGGGAGAAAGCCCTGCGCTTCCAGGATCTACGCCCAAGCGAGCCGGTGGAGTTCGCTTACGACTCACTTGATCTGGAGCTGCACAACCTCAGCACCCTGGCCGGCGACAACGCGCAGATGACCATGACCGCCAGTGGCCCGCACGGCGCACGGATCGACTGGCGCGGTCAGGTCAGCCTGACGCCCATCACCTCCAGCGGCAGTCTGAGCATCAGCGATGGTCGCCTGAGCACCTTCTGGCCGTACGTGCGCGACGCACTGCCGCTGGTGCTCAAGGAGGGCCTGGTCGACCTCAGCAGCGACTACCGGCTCGACCTGTCCAGCAGCACGGAGCTGCAACTGAGCAAGATCAAGGTGCAGCTGGCGCCCTTCGCCATCGACGACCCACAAGGCAAACCACTGGTGCGCCTGCAGCGCCTGGATATCGATGACAGCAGCCTCGACCTGGCCAAGCAGCAAGTGGTGGTCGGCCAGGTGCGCAGCCAGGGCCTGGAGGCTTGGGCAGCACGCGAAGCCGACGGTCAACTGGACTGGCAGAAGCTGTTTGCCAAACCAGAAAGCGCCAAGAGCGAAACTGCCGAACCCGCCGAGCAATCCGGCGAGAGCGAGCCCTGGCAGGTGCTGTTGCAGGACGTGCAACTGCGCGACTACAAGGCTCACCTGGCCGACCGCGTACCGCAGCAGGAAGTGGCGGTAGATGTCGGCCCACTGAACCTCGACCTGAAGAATTTCGACAGCCTCGGCGACAAGCCCTTCGACCTCAGGCTCGACAGCGGCCTGGGCAAACAGGGCAAGTTGCAGGCAGCCGGCCAGGTGCAATTGAGCCCGACCACCGCCCGGCTCAAGGTCGCCACCCAGGATATCGACCTGCGCCTGGCGCAGGCCCTACCTGAGCCCCTTCATTCGTCTGGAACTGCGCAGTGGCCTGCTCGGCAGCGACCTCGAGGTGCAGCTTGAGAGTACCGAGCCGCTGGCACTCAGCGTCACCGGTGACGCCAGGGTCGACCAGTTGCACACCCTGGATACCTTGCGCGAGCGCGATCTGCTGCGCTGGAAACAGGTCCGGGTCGGCGGCATCGATTATCGCCACGGTGAAAGCCTGGCCATCGAGCGTGTCGAGCTGGATCAACCTTACGCGCGCTTCGTGATCAACGAGAATCTGACCACCAACGTCAGCGAACTGGTCGTGCCGCAGCCGGCGACCCCGAACGAGGACAAGGCGGATGCCGGCAAGCCGCTGGCCATCCGCATCGGCGGCGTGACCATCAATGACGGCTCGGCCAACTTCGCCGACTTCAGCCTGACGCCCAACTTCGCCACTGCCATCCAGCAGATGAACGGCCGTATCGGCGTGCTCGACAACCAGAAGCCGCAGGCGGCCAGCGTCGATATTCAGGGCAAGGTCGACCGCTATGCGCCCATGAGCATCAAGGGCAAGCTGACGCCGTTCGATCCGCTCAACAGCCTGGATATCGCCACGCGCTTCAAGAACGTCGAGCTGACCACCATCACCCCTTACTCCGGCAAGTTCGCCGGTTATCGCATCCGCAAGGGCCGCCTCAACCTCGACCTGCACTATCGCATCGAGAAGGGCCAGCTCAATGCCGAGAACAAGGTGCTGGTGGAAAACCTGCAACTGGGCGAGCGTGTCGACAGCCCGGATGCCGTCGACCTGCCGGTTCGCCTGGCGGTGGCCCTGCTCAAGGACACCCAGGGCCGCATCGCCATCGAACTGCCCGTGCAGGGCGATCTGAACAACCCAGAGTTCAGCGTCATGCCCATCGTCTGGCAAACCCTGCGCAATCTGGTGCTGCGCGCAGCCCAGGCGCCATTCAAGTTCATCGCCGGATTGGTCGGCGGCAGCGATGTCGACCTCAGCACCGTACCGTTCAACGCCGGCTCGGCACAGCTGGAGGGCGACGCGCGCCAGGCACTGGACACCCTGGCCAAGGCGCTCGAGGAACGCCCCAATCTGCGTCTGGAGGTGGAAGGCCAGGCCGCGCAGAGCGCTGATGGCCCGCTGCTGGCCGAACAGCGGCTGCAGCGCGAATTCCGCGAAGGGTGGTACAAGGTGCTGCAACGTCGCGGCGACAAGGTGCCCGCCAGCCCCGATGAGCTGACGGTCGACGAAGATGAGCAGGCCGCGCTGCTGGAAGGCATCTATCGCACCCGCCTCAAGCAACAGCCGCCGGCCGAATGGGCCGAACTGGACAGCGAGCAGCGCCAGCAGAACATGCGTAAGGCAGTGCTGGATTCCTGGGCGCAGAGCAAGCTGCTGCTGCGCCAGCTGGCTCAGCAACGCGCTGCAACGATCAAGGATTATCTGGTGGAACAGGGCGGGCTGTACGATGAGCGCGTCTACCTGATCGATGCCAACCTGGGCGAGCCGGAAGCCGATGGCCGCGTGCTCACCATACTGCACCTGGACAGCCAATGATCATGCGCCGCTTATCCTTCCTTACGCTCGCCACCCTGGCCGCTGGCCTGCTCAGCGCCACTGCGCAGGCCGATACGCTGCGCTGCGGCAGTGCCCTAGTCAGCCTGGGCGACCGCCCGTTCGAGGTCGAACGCAAATGTGGCGCGCCGGTACATCGCGATCCGGTCGGCTACACCCTGGGCTCCTATGACCGTCGCGAATACATGATCGAGGAATGGGTCTACGGCCCAAGCAACGGCATGCTCAGCATCCTGCGCTTCGAAGGCAATCGCCTGGTCGCCATCGAACGTCGTCGCGAACGTTGAGCAGGAAGCTGTCATGTGCAAATTGGCCTATCTGTTGACGCTGCTCTGCCTGCCCCTGCTGGCCGAGGCGTCCTCGACCTACCGCTGCGGCAGCGCGCTGGTCAGCAAGACAGCGCCCAGCGCCGAGGTGCTGAGCAAGTGTGGCGAACCTGCCAGCCGAGATTTTCTTGGCTACAAGGAAGTGCTCGACAGCTATGGTTTTCGCAACGAGGTGACTGTCGAAGAGTGGATCTACGGACCGAAGAATGGCATGTACCACTTCTTACGTTTCGAGGGCGGTCGCCTGAGCGAGATACGCAGCAAACGCGGTCGCTAAGGTATTGCCGCAGTGCCGGCCCAACCGGTTCAGCACGCATAAAAAATCAAGGCCCCGCCGGTCATACCGGCGGGGCCTTCGAGCATCCGTGCCTGTCGCTATCCGTGCTGAGGCGTCCATGTCGGCAGCATCCGTGCTGATGTGACATCCGTATCTGAAGCTATCCGTACTCGTGCGGCATCCGTACCAGGCTATCCGTGCTTAGAGCTTGTCGCTGAAGTCGCGCAGCTCTTGCTGGGCCTTTTCCTTGGTCCAGCCATAACGTTCTTGCAGCTTGCCGGCCAGATAGTCGCTGTGGCCCTCGGCGACGTCCAGGTCGTCATCGGTCAGGTTGCCCCAACGTTCCTTGATACGACCGTTGAGCTGCTTCCATTTGCCTTTGATGATGTCGCTATTCATGGTCATTCTCCCAGTGACAGAAGGTTAGGCCGGGCTACAGCCCGGCCGGCTCGGCTATCAGTCAGCGGTTTTCAGGGCATCGGCGGACACGTCACGCACACCCTCGATTTCCTTGGTCTTGGCGATAGCCAGGTCACGCTCGGCATCGGTGGACACCACGCCGGACAGGGAAACCACGCCTTGGTTGGTCTCGACCTTGATGTCCAGGGCGCTGAGGTCAGAATCAGCGATGAAGGTGGACTTCACTTTGCTGGTGATCCAGGTGTCGGATACCGCCTGCTCGGCTTTATCCACGGTGTCATTGGCCGCCAGCATGGTCGGCTCTGCGGCGAAAGCTGCGGAGGCCAGAGACATGCTCAGCACGGCAGCGGTCAGGGTGGTAGCGGCAAAACGGTTGATTGGCTGTTTCATGATTCGACTCCTGTACATTGCAGACAATCTGCAAACCAACTCCTGGTTGCAGGTTCACCAGTACTATCGCAAGCGCTGTGCCAGTTTTTTAAAAACCAATAAATCCTTTAAAAACAACAACTTATTTACAAGCAAGGAAAGCCGTTTGATTGCATTTCGCCGAGTCTGAAAAAAACACTCGGGCAATTTGCATGGTTTACACAGTACAGCCGTATGTGATGTCAGATCGAATCGGAAAATTCGCGGATGCCGCGCTTTGCGAGAGTGAAGCGGCCGCCTGCAGTCAACGCGGCGGGCGAAGCCCTGACACTCCCGGCTCGTAATGGACCTGAATGAAGGCAGAGCGCGAAGGTTGATGGCCGAGCCTGACAGGCGGACATAAAAAAGGGCTCCCGCAGGAGCCCTTCTCGTTCGAACAGACGAGCCGTGCTTAGACGCCAGAGGCCTCAGCAGCAGCTACATCCTTGATCGACAGCTTGATACGGCCGCGGTTGTCCACGTCCAGTACCAGTACCTTCACTTCCTGGCCTTCCTGCAGCACGTCGGTGACCTTCTCCACACGCTGATCGCTCAACATGGAGATGTGCACCAGACCGTCCTTGCCCGGCAGGATGTTGACGAAGGCACCGAAGTCGACGATACGCTCGACCTTACCCACGTAGATCTTGCCGATCTCGGCTTCTGCAGTGATGGCCAGCACGCGCTGCTTGGCAGCATCGGCCGCTTCCTTGGTTTCGCCGAAGATCTTGATCGAGCCGTCGTCTTCGATGTCGATCGAGGCCTTGGTCTCTTCGCAGATGGCGCGGATGGTGGCGCCACCCTTACCGATGACGTCGCGGATCTTGTCCTGGTCGATCTTCATCGCCAGCATGGTCGGCGCGTTGGCCGACAGCTCGCTGCGCGACTGCGCGATGACCTGGTTCATCTGGCCGAGGATGTTCAGGCGCGCTTCCAGCGCCTGCTCCAGCGCCTGCTCCATGATCTCTTCGGTGATGCCCTGGATCTTGATGTCCATCTGCAGCGCGGTGACGCCCTTGGCGGTACCGGCTACCTTGAAGTCCATGTCGCCCAGGTGGTCTTCATCACCGAGGATGTCGGTCAGAACGGCGAACTTCTCGCCTTCCAGCACCAGACCCATGGCGATACCGGCTACCGGCGCCTTCATCGGCACACCGGCGTCCATCAGCGCGAGGGAAGCGCCGCAGACCGAAGCCATGGAGGACGAACCGTTGGACTCGGTGATTTCCGATACCACGCGGATGGTGTACGGGAATTCGTCAGCGCTCGGCAGCATGGCAGCGACGCCACGACGGGCCAGGCGGCCGTGGCCAATTTCGCGGCGACCGGTAGCGCCCATGCGACCACACTCACCGACCGAGTACGGCGGGAAGTTGTAGTGCAGCATGAAGGGGTCTTTCTTCTCGCCTTCGAGGGTATCCAGCAGTTGTGCGTCGCGAGCGGTGCCGAGCGTGGCCACGACCAGCGCCTGAGTTTCGCCACGGGTGAACAGCGCCGAACCGTGGGTCTTGTCCAGCACACCGACTTCGATGTTCAGGCCACGTACGGTACGGGTGTCACGACCATCGATACGCGGCTTGCCGTTGACGATGTTCTCGCGCACGGTGCGGTATTCGATTTCGCCAAAGGCTTCCTTCACTTCGCCGGCAGTAGGCTGATCCTCTTCGCCGGAGAACTTGGCCACGACCTGATCACGCAGCTCGCCCAGACGCGCGTAGCGATCCTGCTTGATGGTGATGGTGTAGGCCTGGGAAATCGCATCACCGAACTCACCACGGATGGCGTTCAGCAGCGCGGTGTTTTCCGGCTTCGGCTGCCAGTCCCAGGTCGGTTTGCCAGCTTCGGCAGCCAGCTCGGCGACAGCCTGAATGACAGCCTGGAACTCTTCATGGGCGAACAGCACGGCGCCGAGCATCTGGTCTTCGGTCAGCTCTTTGGCTTCCGATTCGACCATCAGTACGGCGTCTTTGGTACCCGCAACCACCATGTCCAGGCTAGAGGCTTTCAGCTGCTCGTAATTCGGGTTCAGCAGGTAGCCGGTTTCCGGGTGGAAGGCGACGCGCGCGGCACCGATCGGGCCGTTGAACGGAATACCGGAGATAGCCAGGGCAGCCGAGGTACCGATCATCGCAGCGATGTCCGGATCGGTCTTCTTGCTGGTGGAAACTACAGTGCAGATGACCTGCACTTCGTTCTGAAAGCCTTCCGGGAACAGCGGGCGGATCGGACGATCGATCAGACGCGAGGTCAGGGTTTCTTTCTCGGAAGGACGCGCTTCACGCTTGAAGAAACCGCCAGGGATCTTGCCGGCTGCGTAGGTCTTTTCCTGATAGTGCACGGAGAGCGGGAAGAAGCCCTTGCTCGGGTCCGCGGTCTTGGCGCCGGTGACGGCAACCAGCACGCTGACGTCGTCGTCAACGGTGACCAGCACTGCGCCGGAGGCTTGACGGGCGATACGGCCAGTCTCGAGGGTAACGGTCGACTGACCGAACTGGAATTTCTTGATTACCGGGTTCACGGTGTTTTCCTTCTCTTTGTTGCCTTGGGGGAAATTGGAAAGAAGCGCGGGAGTCGGACCCGGTGCATCCCTCGAAAAGCCGAAAGCTGGAAGCCCGACGCCACGAGGTGAGGATCACTCCCCACTCGCGGCGCCGAACTCCCAGCTTCCAACTTGTGCAGCTCGCGTCTATTAACGACGCAGGCCCAGGCGACCGATCAGGGCGCTGTAACGACTGGTGTCTTTACCCTTCAGGTAGTCCAGCAGCTTACGACGCTGGTTAACCATACGGATCAGACCACGACGGCTGTGGTGATCCTTACCGTTGGCCTTGAAGTGACCTTGCAGCTTGTTGATGTTGGCGGTCAGCAGGGCAACCTGCACTTCCGGGCTACCGGTATCGCCTTCAGCTTGCTTGTAGTCGTTAACGATCTGGGCTTTTTCTTCAACGCTGAGTGCCATGTTGGCTTCCTCTCATCTGGAAACTGCCGAGGCAGTCTCAATAGGCCGGGAATCGCTTCCCGTGTTTTAAAAAGAGGAATGACCGTGCCTACTAACAGCCACCCTCGCAACACCTGATGACGACATCGTCAGCATCAGGCTTTCAGCCATTTCGGCCGAAACTGTCGGCGCTACGCGCCGGTATAAATCAGTCGCCGCGGGGCGATACGCCCATCGTCGCTCACTTCACCGATACCGATGAAGCGACCATTGTGATCCTGTACCCGCACCATGCCAAACTTCGGCGCTTCCGGTGCCCGCACTGGTTGCCCTTGCAGCCAGTAGAACGCGCTGTGCTCGGAGAACTGCAGCAGCGGCCAGTCCAGCAGCCCGCTGTCGACCGGCTGTAGGAAGCGATCGAGCGCTGCGCTGCCGCCCTCGGCATGCACCGCTTCCAGCTCTTCAAGCGTCACGGTGCGCGCCAGATCGAACGGGCCGGCCTTGGTCCGACGCAGTTCGGCGACATGGGCGCCGCAACCGAGCAATTGGCCGAGGTCTTCGACCAGGGTGCGAATGTAGGTGCCTTTGCTGCAATCCACCGCCAGACGCGCCTGCTCACCTTCCACAGCCAGCAATTCCAGGCGCGCAATAGTAACAGAACGCGCCTCGCGCTCCACTACTTCACCTGCACGGGCCAGCTTGTACAGCGGCTGCCCGTCCTTCTTCAGGGCGGAGTACATCGGGGGTATCTGTTTGATTTCCCCGCGAAAACGCGGCAACAGGGCCTCGATTTCAGTGCGACCAACGGTCACCGCGCGGCGTTCGAGCACATCACCTTCAGCATCGCCGGTGGTGGTGGTCACGCCGAGCTGGGCCACCGTCTCGTAACCCTTGTCGGCATCGAGCAGGTACTGGGAAAACTTGGTCGCCTCACCGAAGCACAGCGGCAGCACGCCGGTTGCCAGCGGATCGAGGCTACCGGTATGCCCGGCCTTCTCGGCATTGAGCAGCCAGCGTACCTTCTGTAGCGCCGCGTTGGAGGTGAAGCCACGCGGCTTGTCCAGGAGGATGATGCCGTCGACCTTGCGGCGAATACGTTTGACCTGCGCCACGCTTATTCCTCGCTGCCGTCCTGGTGCTTGCGATCTTCCGCCACCGCACGCTCGATCAGTGCCGACAACTCGGCACCGCGACGAATGCTGGCGTCGTACTGGAAGTGCAGTTGCGGGATGGTGCGCACTTTCATCGACTTGCCCAGCAGCATGCGCAGATAGCCGGCTGCCTCACCGAGAATCTCCAGGTTGAGTTTGATCTGCTCGGCGTCGTCGTCCTTGCCCATCACGGTGATGAACACCTTGGCATGGGACAGGTCGCGACTCACGTCGACGGCGGTGATGGTTACCAGACCCAGGCGCGGGTCCTTGATCTCGCGCTGGATCAACACTGCCAGCTCGCGCTGCATCTGATCACCGATACGCTGAGTACGGCTGTAATCTTTGGCCATAAAAGCTGCCTCAAGCTTCAAGCGCTAAGCTTCAAGCTAAAAAATACCAAAAAGCCAAACGGCAAGCTCAACAGGTGGGCCAGGCCACCTCTTGAAGCTTGCCGCTTGAGGCTTGCAGCTGTGTTTACAGGCTGCGCGCCACCTGGACCTTCTCGAACACTTCGATCTTGTCGCCGACCTTGACGTCGTTGTAGCTCTTCACGCCGATACCGCACTCCATGCCGTTACGCACTTCGGCGACGTCGTCCTTGAAGCGACGCAGCGATTCCAGCTCGCCTTCGAAGATCACCACGTCCTCGCGCAGTACGCGGATCGGACGGTTGCGGTAGACGGTGCCCTCGATGACCATGCAGCCAGCGACGGCGCCGAACTTCGGTGAACGGAACACGTCACGCACTTCCGCGGTGCCCAGGATATTCTCGCGAACATCGCTGCCGAGCATACCGGTGAGCGCTTTCTTGACGTCTTCGATGATGTCGTAGATGACGTTGTAGTAGCGCATGTCGAGGCCTTCGGACTCAACGATCTTGCGCGCACCAGCGTCAGCACGGACGTTGAAGCCGAACAGCACGGCATTGGAAGCCAGAGCCAGGTTGGCATCGGACTCGGTAATACCACCGACGCCGCCACCGACCACACGCACCTGCACTTCGTCGTTGCCCAGGGTGCTGAGCGAGCCCTGCAGGGCTTCCAGAGAACCACGAACGTCGGCCTTGAGGACGATGTTGAGGGTCTTCTTCTCTTCCTGGCCCATGCTTTCGAAGATGTTTTCCAGCTTGCCCGCGTGGGCGCGAGCCAGCTTGACCTCGCGGAACTTGCCCTGACGGAACAGCGCAACTTCGCGGGCCTTCTTCTCGTCGGCCACCACCATCATCTCGTCACCGGCATCCGGCGTTCCGTCCAGGCCGAGGATCTCGACCGGAATCGACGGACCGGCTTCCTTGATCGGCTTGCCGTTCTCGTCGAGCATGGCACGCACGCGGCCGTAGTTGACGCCGACCAGAACCATGTCGCCCTGACGCAGGGTACCGTCCTGAACCAGTACGGTAGCGACCGGGCCACGGCCCTTGTCCAGACGCGACTCGACCACGACACCACGACCAGGCGCGGTCGGAGTGGCTTTCAGTTCGAGAACCTCGGCCTGCAGCAGCACGGCTTCGAGCAACTCGTCGATACCGGTACCGGCTTTGGCAGAAACCGGTACGAACGGTGCGTCACCGCCCCACTCTTCCGGAATCACGTCCAGCGCGGCCAGGCCGTTCTTGATGTTGTCCGGGTTGGCTTCCGGTTTGTCCATCTTGTTCACCGCGACCACGATCGGCACGCCAGCGGCTTTCGCGTGCTGCACGGCTTCCTGGGTCTGCGGCATCACGCCGTCGTCAGCAGCGACGACGAGGATGACGATGTCGGTGGCCTTGGCACCACGGGCACGCATCTGGGTGAACGCGGCGTGACCGGGGGTATCGAGGAAGGTGACCATGCCGCGGTCAGTTTCCACGTGGTAGGCACCGATGTGCTGGGTGATGCCACCCGCTTCACCGGAAGCCACCTTGGCCCGACGGATGTAGTCGAGCAGCGAGGTCTTACCGTGGTCGACGTGACCCATCACGGTCACCACCGGCGCACGGGACATGGCCTCGCCTTCGAACTTCAGCGACTCGGCCAGGGAATCTTCCAGCGCGTTGTCGCTGACCAGCTTGACCTTGTGGCCCAGCTCTTCGGCGACCAGCTGGGCAGTTTCCTGATCCAGTACCTGGTTGATGGTGGCAGGCGAGCCCATCTTGAACATGAACTTGATGACTTCAGCGGCCTTCACCGACATCTGCTGGGCCAGTTCGCCCACGGTGATGGTCTCGCCAATCGACACTTCACGCACAACCGGACCGGCCGGAGCCTGGAAGCCGTGCTGGTTGCGCTTCTTCATCTTGGCCTTGCCGCGACCGCCACGACGGAAGCCGTCGCTCTCTTCGTCGACACTGCGCGGTGCGACACGCGGAGCTGGTGCCTTTTCCTTGAGGGTCGGACGGTGCTGCGCGTGCTTGCGATCACGACGCTCGTCTTCGTCGCTGCGCGCCTTCTCGGGACGGCGCACTTCCTCTTTCTTGCGCTCGGCGTCGACAACCGGAGCAGCAGCAACCACGGGCTCGCTGGCCGGGACCGGCGCAGCAGCGGGTGCAGGGGCTTCGGTAGCGGCGGCCGCAGCCTGACGCTTGGCCTCTTCCTCGGCCTTGCGCTTGGCTTCTTCCTCGGCCTTCAGACGCTCGGCCTCGGCAGCTGCCTGCTGAGCTTCCAGCTCACGCTGCTTCTCGGCCTCGAGCTCTTCCGGGCTGCGCTTGACGAAGGTCTTCTTCTTGCGCACTTCAACGCTGATGGTCTTGCTGCCAGCAACCTTGAGGGTGCTGGTGGTCTTGCGCTGCAAGGTAATCTTGCGCGGCTCTTCGACCTTGTCGCCGTGACTGCTCTTGAGATGGGCCAGCAGGGCCTGTTTCTCACTATCGGTCACTACTTGTTCGGCACTGCTGTGGGACAGGCCAGCTTCACGCATCTGCTGCAGCAGGCGCTCAACCGGAGTGTCGACCACTTTGGCCAGTTCTTTCACCGTGACTTGCGTCATGCATCTTTCTCCTCAGGCCGCAACCGCTTATTCGAACCAGTGGGCTCGAGCGGCCATGATCAGCTTGCCGGCACGCTCTTCGTCGATGCCGTCGATGTCGAGCAGGTCGTCGATCGACTGCTCGGCCAGGTCTTCACGGGTAATCACGCCGCGCAGCGCGAGCTCAAGAGCCAGCGCCTTGTCCATGCCTTCCAGTTCCAGCAAATCATCCGCCGGATGGGCATCGGCCAACTTCTCCTCGTTGGCGATCGCCTTGGTCAGCAGACGATCCTTGGCCCGTGCACGCAGCTCATTGACGATGTCCTCGTCAAAGCCATCGATGCTGAGCATTTCTTCCATGGGTACGTAGGCAATCTCTTCGAGACTGGTGAAACCCTCTTCGACCAGGACTTGAGCCAGTTCTTCGTCGACTTCCAGCTCGTCGATGAAGGACTGCATGATGTCGCCGGTTTCCGCCTGCTGCTTGGCCTGAATGTCCGCCTCGGTCATCACGTTCAGCGTCCAGCCGGTCAACTGACTGGCCAGACGTACGTTCTGACCGCCACGACCAATGGCCTGAGCCAAGTTGTCTTCGCCAACGGCGATGTCCATGGCATGGGCATCTTCGTCGACGATGATCGCAGCCACTTCAGCCGGCGACATGGCATTGATCACGAACTGCGCGGGGTTGTCGTCCCACAGCACGATATCGACACGCTCGCCACCCAGCTCGCCGGAAACGGC
Source organism: Pseudomonas sp. Marseille-Q0931 (assembly GCF_940789645.1). Taxonomy (NCBI): domain Bacteria; kingdom Pseudomonadati; phylum Pseudomonadota; class Gammaproteobacteria; order Pseudomonadales; family Pseudomonadaceae; genus Pseudomonas; species Pseudomonas sp. Marseille-Q0931. The sequence goes on from NZ_CALNWT010000009.1 coordinate 56,833, forward strand.
CTGAACGCGCGAACCGCGCATGCCGATGCAGGCGCCCTGCGGGTCGATACGCTTGTCCTTGGAGCGCACGGCGATCTTGGCGCGCGAGCCCGGATCACGGGAGGCGGCCTTGACGTCGATCAGCCCTTCGGCGATTTCCGGTACTTCGATGCGGAACAGCTCGATCAGCATTTCCGGAGCGGTACGCGACAGGATCAACTGCGGGCCGCGGTTCTCGGTACGAATTTCCTTGAGCAGGGCACGCAGACGCACGCCAACGCGGAAAGTCTCGCGTGGGATGATGTCTTCGCGGGCCAGCAGCGCCTCGGCATTGTTGCCTAGGTCGACGATGACGTTATCGCGGGTGACTTTCTTCACGGTGCCGGAGATGATCTCCCCCAGGCGCTCGCGGTAGGCATCGACCACCTGCGCACGCTCGGCCTCACGCACTTTCTGCACGATGACCTGCTTGGCGGTTTGCGCGGCGATACGGCCGAACTCGATGGACTCGACTTTCTCTTCGAGCACATCACCGATCTTGGCGTTGGCCTCGACGGCCTGCGGCATGTCGTCGGTCAGCTGGTGAGCCGGATCGTCGAATTCGGACTCGTCGACCACGGTCCAGCGACGGAAGGTCTCGTAGCTGCCGTTGTGTCGGTTGATCGACACACGCAGATCGACTTCGTCCTCGAACCGCTTCTTGGTGGCGGTCGCCAGAGCCAGCTCCAGCGCCTCGAAAATCACGCCGGCCGGTACACCCTTCTCGTTGGATACCGACTCAACAACCAGCAGTACTTCTTTGCTCATCGTACGCCTCGCCTTTCGCAATCCATTGGTTATGCGCAATCCGCGTCACGTTTACGCCATGGGCGCCAAACACGTGAGCTGCCGCGCTACCTTCGCGCCATCTGAGTCGCTCGAACTGCACAGAAGGCTGGCAGCCCGGCAGCGACGCAGATTCGCATTTCAATCAAATCGGGGGATGATATTGGCCTTGTCGATCAGGTCGATCGGCAACAGATACTCGTGGTCATCCACCTGCACCACCACGTCCTGCTCCTCCACACCGCGAAGGAGGCCCTGGAAGTTACGACGCCCGTCGAAAGGCGAACGCAGCTTGATCTTCACTTGCTCACCGACATGCGCCGCAAACTGTTCAAGGGTGAACAACGGGCGATCCATCCCGGGAGAAGAAACTTCCAGCGTGTACTCGGAGGAAATCGGGTCCTCGACATCGAGTACACCACTGAGCTGACGGCTGACGATTTCACAATCGTCGATCAGGATACCGTCGGCCTTATCGATATAGACACGCAGCAGCGAATGACGCCCCTGCGACAGGAACTCGATGCCCCAACACTGATAACCGAGCGCCTCGATTACCGGGGCCAACAAGGCCTGCAACTGTTCTAGCTTGCTCGACACTTAACGGCCCTCGTGCATGCTGTGCAAATAAAAAATGGGCGAAACGCCCATCCCGTCTGTCCGCGATAGAGCAGCGGACACTGTGTTTCAGCTAACAAAAAGCCCCTTAAAAGGGGCTTCTGAAACTGGTTGCGGGGGCAGGATTTGAACCTACGACCTTCGGGTTATGAGCCCGACGAGCTACCAGACTGCTCCACCCCGCGTCAAAGCTGGGCCGGAATTATACGGCCACCCCCTGGCAAGGGTCAACCAAACACTCCAGCAACAAGAAAGCCCGCTAACTGCGGGCTTTCTTGAGTATGGTACCGAGGAGGGGACTCGAACCCCTACAGCCTATGGCCACTACCACCTCAAGGTAGCGTGTCTACCAATTCCACCACCTCGGCAAAACGGTTACTGCTCTGGATCCTCCGGAACATCCGAAGCATCGGATGCTGGAGCTTGCTCTTCGAGCACCGGCACGTCTTCGACGGCCGGCTTTTGTTGAACTTCCAGAACCGCTGGATCTGGCAGACCAACCTGAGTCAGCGCATCAGCTTTTTCTTTAGCAAAGAACGCTAAACCCAAGCTGGTAATGAAAAAACCTGCGGCAAGTATACCAGTAAACTTACTCAGAAAGGTAGAGGAACCTTGGCTTCCGAATACAGTTGCCGAAGCACCCGAACCGAACGACGCACCCGCGTCAGCGCCTTTACCCTGCTGCAGCAAAACCAGCACTACAATCCCGATCGCACCCAGCAGGTGCAGAACAACAATGACGGTTTCCAGCATTCTTCAGTTTCCTGCAGCGCGACAGATCGCACCGAATTCATCCGCATTCAGAGAGGCGCCACCTACGAGCCCCCCATCGATATCCTGCATGCCGAACAGCTCGGCTGCACTGGCGGCCTTCACACTGCCGCCATAAAGAATTCTCAGCTCGCTCGCCACCTCAGCATCCAGCTGCGCAACCTGCGCGCGAATCGCTGCGTGCACTTCCTGAGCCTGCTCAGGCGTAGCGGTCAGGCCGGTACCGATAGCCCAGACAGGCTCATAGGCAACTATGGCATTCTTCAGTGCTTCGACACCTAGGGCATCTACCACTGCGGCCAACTGGCCACCCACCACACCCAGCGTTGCATTCGCTTCACGCTGCTCACGGGTTTCACCGACGCAGAGCACCGGCATCAAACCCGCCTTCTGCACCGCGGCAAACTTGCTCACGACCACTTCGTCACTTTCACCCAGGATCAGGCGACGCTCCGAGTGACCGACCAGCACCAGCTCACAACCGCCATCGACCAGCTGGCTAACAGCCAACTCACCGGTCAAGGCACCCTGCTCCACCTGCGCTGCGCAATCCTGCGCTCCAACCTTCACCGCCCTCGAACCCAGGCCTTCGACGACCTGGGCGAGATGCAGACTGGAGGGGAAAACCGCGACATCCACATCAGCGGGCAAGGCCTGTTGACGCAACCCTTCGATCAGCTCTGCGACGCTGGCGCGGGTACCGTGCATTTTCCAGTTACCTGCAACCAAGGGGCGACGCATGCTTTACCTCGTCGATCAAAGAGGGCGCAGATATTACCCAAGAGCACCCCCGGTAGCAAGCTCAATTCAAGCACAGACTTCGGCAACAATCTTAGCCAATTCATCGGCATAGCCGCGAACCGTGGATTCATCGTCACCTTCGACCATCACCCGCACCAGCGGCTCGGTGCCGGACTTGCGCAGCAGCACGCGACCGCGCCCAGCCATGCTCTCGGTAACCCGCGCACAGGCCTCCTTGACCGAAGGATGCTCGAGCGGGTCGACCGCGCCGGAGAAGCGCACATTGACCAGTACCTGCGGGCATTTCTTCAGGTCGCTACGCGCATCGACGAGGCTCTGGCCACGGCGCTTGAGCGCCATCAGCACCTGCAGCGCGGCAATGATCGCATCGCCGGTGGTGGTGTGCTGGAAGCACACCAGGTGCCCCGAGTTCTCACCACCCAGCTGCCAGTTGCGCGACAGCAGCTCGGCGATCACGTAACGGTCACCGACATTGGCGCGAATGAACGGGATATTCAGATCGGCCAGTGCCAACTCCAGGCCCAGGTTGCTCATCAGCGTACCGACCACACCACCGCGCAGTCGCCCGCGCTCCTGCAGATCGCGGGCGATAATGAACAACAATTCATCGCCGTCGACCACCGCCCCATGCTGATCGACCATCAGCACACGATCCGCGTCACCGTCGAAGGCAATGCCCAGATCGGCTTGCTGCGCGACCACTTCGGCCTGCAGCGCCGCGATGTGCGTGGAGCCACAACCATCGTTGATATTGAGGCCATCGGGCTGTGCCGAGATGACCCGCACTTCCGCGCCCAGCTCACGAAATACGCTCGGCGCCACCTTGTAGGCAGCACCATGGGCGCAGTCGATGACGATCTTCAGCCCCTTGAAACTGGTACCACTGGGCACACTGCCCTTGCAGAACTCGATGTAGCGGCCAGAGGCATCATTGATTCGCGATGCCTTGCCAATCCCGGCAGACTCGACCACCGTCATCGGCTGGTCGAGGAGCTCCTCGATCATCAACTCCACGTCATCCGGCAGCTTGGTGCCTTCGCTGGAGAAGAACTTGATGCCATTGTCATCGTGCGGGTTGTGCGAGGCGCTGATGACGATGCCCGCATCGGCCTGGAAGGTGCGCGTCAGGTAGGCGATGGCCGGCGTCGGCATCGGACCGAGCAACTGCACGTCCGCGCCAGCAGCAGCCAAGCCGGCCTCCAGAGCGGACTCGAACATGTAGCCGGAGATTCGCGTGTCCTTGCCGATCAGAATGCGGCACTTGCCTTCCTTGCGAAACGCCATGCCGGCCGCCCAGCCGAGCTTGAGCATGAAATCGGGGGTAATGGGAAACTGACCGACGCGCCCACGAATACCGTCGGTGCCGAAGTATTTTCTAGCCATAACGCTTTCCTTATTAGCAGGACATTGAAAACTACCTGCCTTGTACGGCCGTCGTTAAAAACAGCCTCAAAATGCTCATTTACAACACGTAAGATCGAGCGCGACTCCGAGCGTTTTTTTCGGCTGTTTTTGCCTAGCCCAGACCACCTCGTCTACGCGTTCAAAAGCCTGTTATTGCGCTGCCTCGACCGCAGCGATCATGCGCACCACGTCCACCGTCTCGGCGACATCGTGCACACGCAGAATATGTGCACCCTTGGTCAACGCCAGGGCGGCCAATGCCAGGCTGCCGTACAGACGCCCGCCAACTTCATGCCCTAGCACCTTGCCGATCATGCTCTTGCGCGAGACACCGACCAGCAGAGGGCAGCCCAAGGCAGAGAGTTCACTCATGCGCTTGAATAGGGTCAGATTGTGCTCCAGGGTCTTGGCAAAGCCAAAGCCCGGATCGAGCACGATCCGCTCGGCGGAAATACCAGCCGTCGCGCATGCCGCCATGCGCTCGACGAGAAAATCGCGCACCTCGCTGAGGACATCCGGATACTGCGGATTGTCCTGCATGTTGCCCGGCTCACCGCGCATGTGCATCAGACACACCGGCAGCCCCGTGTCGGCCGCAGCATCGAGAGCGCCATCGCGCTGCAGCGAACGCACGTCATTGATCAGCCCTGCGCCGAGTCTTGCGCTTTCGCGCATGACTGCCGGTGTCGAGGTATCCACGGAAATGATCACATCCAGCTCGCGGGCGATAGCCTCGACCATCGGCGCAACGCGCTCCAGTTCCTCTGTCGGCGAAACGCTTCGCGCGCCCGGGCGCGTGGACTCACCACCGATATCGATCAGCGTCGCACCCGCGACCACCATCTGCTCGGCATGACGCAAGGCAGCATCGCGCGCCGTGAAACGACCACCATCGGAGAAGGAATCAGGGGTGACGTTGAGGATGCCCATCACTTGCGGACGGGAGAAATCAAGAAGCCGGCTGCCACAAGGCAGCCGGCTCGGGTGTTGCTGTCGAAGCATATGGAACCTTAATGCTCGGCCGCTGGCCCACCGATGGGGTTCTCGGGACGACTGGGTTCGTCGACCTTGGCCTGCGGCGCACCGGAGTCGCCACCACCGTCCCAACCACGCGGTTCGCGAGGCTCACGACCACCCATGATGTCGTCGATCTGCTCGGAGTCGATGGTTTCGTACTTCATCAGCGCTTCAGCCATGGCATCGAGCTTGTCGCGGTTCTCCACCAGCAGCTTCTTGGCAGTGGCGTAGCACTCGTCAATGATGCGGCGCACTTCTTCGTCGATCTGCTTGGCGGTCTCGCCGGAAACATTGCTGTTCTGGCTGCCCATGCTGCGACCAAGGAACACTTCACCCTCTTCCTCGGCATACATCAGCGGACCGAGCTTCTCCGACAGGCCCCACTTGGTGACCATGTTCTTCGCCAGCTGGGTGGCGCGCATGATGTCGTTCGAGGCACCGGTGGTGACGCCGTCGAAGCCCAGGGTCATTTCCTCGGCGATACGGCCGCCAAACAGCGAGCAGATCTGGCTGATCAGGGCACGCTTGCTGAGGCTGTAGCGATCCTCTTCCGGCAGGAACATGGTCACACCCAGAGCGCGACCGCGGGGAATGATGGAAACCTTGTAGACAGGGTCATGCTCGGGCACCAGGCGACCAACGATGGCATGACCGGCCTCGTGGTAGGCGGTGTTGAGCTTCTCCTTGTCGGACATGACCATGGTCTTGCGCTCGGCGCCCATCATGATCTTGTCCTTGGCCAGCTCGAACTCCTTCATTTCCACCAGGCGCTTGCCCGCACGAGCGGCGAACAGCGAGGCTTCGTTGACCAGGTTGGCCAGGTCGGCACCGGAGAAGCCCGGCGTACCGCGGGCGATGACCGCCGCATTGACGTCGTCCCCCATCGGCACCTTGCGCATGTGCACTTTCAGAATCTGCTCACGACCACGGATATCCGGCAGGCCAACGACTACCTGACGGTCGAAGCGGCCCGGACGCAGCAGCGCCGGGTCGAGCACGTCAGGACGGTTGGTGGCAGCGATGACGATGATGCCGTCATTCATCTCGAAGCCGTCCATCTCCACCAGCAACTGGTTGAGGGTCTGCTCACGCTCATCGTGACCGCCGCCCATGCCGGCGCCACGATGGCGACCGACGGCGTCGATCTCGTCGATGAAGATGATGCACGGGGCGTGCTTCTTCGCCTGATCGAACATGTCGCGAACGCGACTGGCACCGACACCGACGAACATTTCGACGAAGTCGGAACCGGAAATGGTGAAGAACGGCACTTTCGCCTCGCCGGCCACTGCCTTGGCCAGCAGCGTCTTACCGGTACCCGGCGAGCCGACCATCAGCACGCCGCGCGGGATACGACCACCCAGGCGCTGGAACTTGCCCGGATCACGGAGGAATTCGACCAGTTCGCTGACTTCTTCCTTGGCCTCGTCGCAACCGGCGACATCGGCGAAGGTGGTCTTGACCTGGTCTTCAGAAAGCAGGCGCGCCTTGGACTTGCCGAAGCTCATCGGGCCGCCCTTGCCGCCCGCACCGCCCTGCATCTGGCGCATGAAGAACATGAACACGGCGATGATCACGAGAATCGGGAAGCTGGCGACCAGCAACTGAGTCCAGATGCTCTGCTGCTCGGGCTGCTTGCCTTCGATGACCACATTGTTGTCGATCAGGTCGCCGATCAGACCACCATCCTGGATAGCAGGACGAATAGTCTTGAAGCCTTCGCCATCGGTGCGCTTGCCGGTGATCACGTAACCATCAACAGTGACGCGCTCGACGCGCCCTTCCTTGACCTGCTCGATGAATTGCGAGTAGCTCAGGGTCTGCGGCTCGCTCGGGCTGGAGAAGTTGTTCATCACGGTAACCAGCACCGCCGCGATGATCAGCCACAGGATCAGATTCTTTGCCATGTCGTTCAATTAGCTACCCTCTGAAGCAGGCCTCGTGGCGAAGCAGGCTTCCCATGACGACCAATGATATACCGACCTAACTTACACCAAACGCCCGCGTCCCGCAGGCACCGTCTGTAACCCTTTATGAGGTTTCTGCCACTGAGACCGACACTGCGGGCACCAGTTTCAACTCACCCCACGAAAACCGCGCGCCAAGAGATATTGCTCACGAGAACGATCTCGTGACGACAGCGGCTTGCGCATCTGCACCTTGTCGAAAGTCTCGCGCACCTGCTTGTGGTACGCATCGAAGCCCTCGCCCTGGAAAATCTTGATCAGGAAATCACCGCCAGGCCGCAACACTCGCCCCGCGAGGTCCAGCGCCAACTCACATAGGTACATGGCGCGCGCCTGATCAGCGGTCCTCACCCCACTCATATTGGGGGCCATATCGGAAATAACAAGGTCGACCGGATTTTCGCCAATGGCTTCGAGCAACTGGGCAAACACCGCATCGTCGGTAAAGTCGCCCTGAATGAAGGTAACGTCGGGAATGGCGTCCATTTCCAGAATATCGGAGGCGATCAGGCGGCCCTTGTCACCAATTACCCGACTGGTCACCTGCGACCAGCCACCTGGCGCAGCGCCAAGGTCGACCACGGTCATGCCGGGACGCAGAATGCGATCCTTCTCCTGGATTTCCAGCAACTTGTAGCTGGCGCGCGAACGATAGCCGTCCTTCTGCGCCATCTTCACGTAGGGATCGTCGAAATGTTCTTTCAGCCAACGCTGGCTGGTTTTGGAACGTGCCACTGAAACCTCGAATTCAACGGGTCATGAATAACTGCGCGGGCTCGGGTAAGATAGGCGCCGTTTTCCAGACCGAATTAGGTACTAACGATTATGCCGCTCACTCAAGAGCAGAAGAAACAATTCAAATCTATCGGCCACCACCTGAAACCTGTATTGATCGTGGCTGACAATGGTTTGACCGAGGGCGTGCTGGCCGAACTGGACCGCGCTCTGAACGATCACGAGCTGATCAAGGTACAGCTGCGTCTCGCCGAACGCGAGGATCGCCAGGCTGCCATCGCCGCCCTGTGCGAAGCCGGCCGCGCCGAGTTGGTGCAGTCGATCGGCAAGGTCGCCCTGGTCTATCGCAAGAATCCCAAGCCGAATCGCAACCTGTCCAACGTGATCCGCTACCAGGGCTGAGCAGGCGCGGGAGCGGATTTGTTCGCGTCACAGCGGGCCAGCGCCACGCGTTGATTGCGAATGAATTCGCTCCTGCAGAACACCCGCTAGCGCCTCGCCGGCGTGCCCGGAACCGGCTGCAGCACCAGCAATAGCCCACAGAATGCCATCACCAGATAGCTGAAGCGTAACCAGTACTCGGCCTGCGGCCATTGGTGCAACGCGACGAAATAACTCAGGGCCATGACCGCAACGGTCAACAAAAGCTGCCCGCGCATATCCCGCCACAGACTCGAGAGCCCGTCACTGCGCAGTAGCGCAACGGCCTGCAGCGCCACGCATACGGCCGTCAGGCCAACCAGCAGCGGCGCCAGGCGCTCGGCTATTTCCTGCACCAGCAGAGGTGCCAGGCCGGTCTGGCCGATGGCCGGCAGAATGACGAAATGCAATAACCACAAGCCGCCGACCCAGAGGGTCTGGGCCAGCTGCCAACTGACGGCAGCGGCCCGCGACGGCAGGTGTGGCTTAGACGTGACGGACTTCGACAATCTCGTACTCGACCAGACCACTGGGCGTCTGCACGCCGACCACATCACCCTCGCTCTTGCCAACCAGGGCACGGGCGATGGGCGAACCGACGGAGATCTTGCCCTGCTTGATGTCGGCTTCGTCTTCACCAACGATCTGGTAGGTCACGCTCTCGTCGGTTTCGACGTTGGCGATTTCCACGGTAGTGCCGAAGATCACCTTGCCGGTGTGCTCGATGCTGGTGACATCAATGATCACCGCGTTCTGCAGGCGTCCTTCGATATCACGCACGCGCGCCTCGACCATGCCCTGCTCTTCACGCGCGGCGTGGTATTCGGCGTTTTCCTTGAGGTCGCCCAGCTCGCGAGCCTCGGCAATCGCCTGGCTCAGTGCGGGACGACGCACCTTGGTCAGGTGCGCTAGCTCTTCTTCCAGGGCGCGAGCGCCCTGGACGGTCATGGGGTACTTGTTCATACCTTGATTCCTGCATGCAGATCCTGCAGCCGGCGCACGGTCTTCTCGGGACCGAACTTGAGCGCCTCACAGACCGCCTGCCCCGCCGCGATGGTGGTGGTGCAGTAGATCTTGTGCTGCAGAGCGTTACGACGGATCGAGTAGGAGTCAGCGATGGACTGACGCCCCTCGGTGGTATTGATGATCAGGGTGACTTCGTCGTTCTTGATCATGTCGACCACGTGCGGACGACCTTCGGTCACCTTGTTCACGCGGCGCACCGGCAGACCGGCAGCCTCGATCACCTTGGCGGTGCCAGCGGTGGCGACCACCTCGAAGCCGAGGCTGACCAGATCACGGGCAACCTGTACCGCCTGCTCCTTGTCATCCTCACGCACGCTGATGAAGGCGCAACCGGTGTTCGGCAGGATCTCGCTGGCACCGACCTGGGCCTTGGCGAAGGCTTCGCCGAAGCTGTCACCGACACCCATCACTTCACCAGTGGATTTCATCTCCGGGCCGAGGATCGGGTCGACACCCGGGAACTTGGCGAAGGGGAACACCGCTTCCTTGACACTGAAGAACGGCGGAATGATTTCCTGGGTGTAGCCCACCTCGGCCAGGGTCTTGCCGGCCATGACGCGAGCAGCCACCTTGGCCAGCGACTCGCCCACGCACTTGGAGACGAACGGCACGGTACGCGAGGCGCGCGGGTTCACTTCGATGACGTAAATGTCTTCGCCCTGTACGGCCATCTGCACGTTCATCAGGCCGATCACGCCGAGCTCCAGGGCCATTTTCTTGACCTGTTCGCGGATTTCGTCCTGGATGTGCGCCGGCAGCGAGTAAGGCGGCAGCGAGCAGGCGGAGTCACCGGAGTGCACACCGGCCTGTTCGATGTGCTGCATGATCGCGCCGATCACCACGGTTTCGCCGTCGCTGACTGCATCCACGTCCACTTCGATGGCGCAGTTGAGGAAGCGATCGAGCAGCACCGGGCTGTCGTTGGACACCTTCACCGCTTCGCGCATGTAGCGCTTGAGTTCTTCTTCCTGGTAGACGATTTCCATCGCCCGGCCGCCCAATACATAGGACGGGCGCACCACCATCGGGTAGCCGATGTTCTTGGACAGCGCCAGCGCTTCGTCTTCGCTACGCGCAGTGGCGTTGGCCGGCTGACGCAGGTTCAGGCGCTGCACCATCTGCTGGAAGCGCTCGCGGTCTTCGGCGCGGTCGATGGCCTCGGGGCTGGTGCCGATAATCGGCACGCCGGCTTCTTCCAGCGCGCGGCAGATCTTCAGCGGCGTCTGGCCGCCGTACTGCACGATCACGCCTTTGGGCTGCTCGACGCGGACGATTTCCAGCACGTCTTCCAGGGTCACCGGCTCGAAGTACAGGCGATCGGAGGTGTCGTAGTCGGTGGAGACGGTTTCCGGGTTGCAGTTGACCATGATGGTCTCGTAACCGTCTTCACGCATGGCCAGTGCGGCGTGCACGCAGCAGTAGTCGAACTCGATGCCCTGGCCGATACGGTTGGGACCGCCGCCGAGGATCATGATCTTGTCGCGACCGCTCGGGTTGGCCTCGCACTCTTCCTCGTAGGTCGAGTACATGTAGGCGGTGTCGGTGGCGAATTCGGCGGCGCAGGTGTCCACGCGCTTGTACACCGGCAGCACTTTCAGCTTGTGCCGGTGGGCACGCAGGCTCTTCTCGGAAACGCCCAGCAGCTTGGCCAGACGCGCATCGGAGAAGCCCTTGCGCTTGAGTTTGAACATCAGGTCGTAATCAATGGCCGACAGCCCCAGGGTCTGCACGGTGGCTTCGTCCTTGATCAGATCTTCAATCTGCACCAGGAACCACTCGTCGATGCGGGTCAGCTCGAACACTTCGGCGACGGTCTTGCCGGCGCGGAAGGCATCGGCCACGTACCAGATGCGGTCGGCGCTGGGCACGGTCAGCTCGCGACGCAGAGTGCTTTCGGCTTCCGGGTCGTTCAGGTCGAGCTTCGGATCGAAGCCGGCAACGCCGACTTCCAGGCCACGCAGGGCTTTGTGCAGCGACTCCTGGAAGGTACGGCCGATGGCCATGACTTCACCGACGGACTTCATCTGCGTGGTCAGGCGGGCGTCGGCCTTGGGGAATTTCTCGAAGGCGAAGCGCGGAACTTTGGTCACCACGTAGTCGATGGCCGGCTCGAACGACGCCGGAGTGCGACCGCCGGTGATGTCGTTGGAGAGCTCGTCGAGGGTGTAACCGACGGCCAGCTTGGCGGCGATCTTGGCGATCGGGAAGCCGGTGGCCTTGGAAGCCAGCGCCGAGGAACGCGATACGCGCGGGTTCATCTCGATCACCACCATACGGCCGGTGTTCGGGCAGATGCCGAACTGCACGTTGGAGCCGCCGGTTTCCACACCGATCTCACGCAGCACCGCCAGCGAGGCGTTACGCAGGATCTGGTATTCCTTGTCGGTCAGGGTCTGCGCCGGTGCGACGGTGATCGAGTCACCAGTGTGCACGCCCATCGGGTCGAAGTTCTCGATGGAGCAGACGATGATGCAGTTGTCCTTCTTGTCGCGGACCACCTCCATCTCGTATTCCTTCCAGCCGATCAGCGATTCGTCGATCAGCAACTCGTTGGTCGGCGACAGATCGAGACCACGGGCGCAGATTTCTTCGAATTCTTCACGGTTGTAGGCGATGCCGCCACCGGTGCCGCCCATGGTGAAGCTTGGGCGGATGATGCATGGGAAGCCGACTTTCTCCAGCACGCCGTAGGCTTCTTCCATGCTGTGGGCAATACCCGAAACCGGACAGGCCAGGCCGATATCCTTCATGGCTTTGTCGAAGCGCGAACGGTCTTCAGCCTTGTCGATGGTGTCGGCGTTGGCACCGATCATCTCGACGCCGAATTTCTCCAGCACGCCGTGGCGCTCCAGGTCCAGCGCGCAGTTGAGTGCGGTCTGGCCGCCCATGGTCGGCAGCAGCGCGTCCGGGCGCTCCTTCTCGATGATCTTGGCCACGGTGGCCCACTTGATCGGCTCGATGTAGGTGGCGTCGGCCATGGCCGGGTCGGTCATGATGGTGGCCGGGTTGGAGTTCACCAGGATGACGCGGAAACCTTCTTCCTTCAGCGCCTTACACGCCTGCGCGCCGGAGTAGTCGAACTCACAGGCCTGGCCGATGACGATGGGGCCGGCGCCGAGGATCAGGATGCTTTTGATATCTGTACGTTTTGGCATGGTCTTCTCGAATTCTCTGCTCGGCGGGCTTAGCGGCGTTTGGCCATCTCATTGATGAAACGGTCGAACAACGGCGCAACGTCGTGCGGGCCTGGGCTAGCCTCGGGGTGACCCTGGAAGCTGAAGGCGGCCTTGTCGGTACGCTCGATGCCCTGCAGGGTACCGTCGAACAGCGACTTGTGGATCGGGCGCAGATTGCTCGGCAGGCTGCTCTCGTCCACGGCGAAACCGTGGTTCTGGCTGGTGATCATCACCACGCCGCTGTCGAGGTCCTGTACCGGGTGGTTGGCGCCGTGGTGGCCGTGGCCCATCTTCAGGGTCTTGGCACCGGAGGCCAGGGCCAGTAGCTGGTGACCGAGGCAGATGCCGAACACCGGAATTTCGGTTTCCAGGATTTCCTGGATCGCCTTGATCGCGTAGTCGCACGGCTCGGGATCGCCAGGACCATTGGAGAGGAACACGCCATCGGGGTTCAGCGCCAGCACTTCGCTGGCAGGGGTCTGCGCAGGCACTACGGTCAGGCGGCAGCCGCGAGCGACCAGCATGCGCAGGATGTTCAGCTTCACACCGTAGTCGTAGGCCACGACGTGGTACGGCAGATCGGCAGCGGCGATTTCCGGATGGCTGTCGTTCTCCAGATTCCACACGCTGGAACGCCACTCGTAGCGCTCGGTGCAGCTGACTTCCTTGGCCAGATCCATGCCCTTGAGACCCGGGAAGCTGCGCGCCAGCTCCAGCGCTTTTTCTTCAGTGGCGTCGTCGCCAACCAGGACGCAGCCGTTCTGCGAGCCCTTCTCACGCAGGATGCGGGTCAGGCGACGGGTATCGATGCCGGCGATGGCGACGGTACCGTTCTCTTTCAGGTACTCGTCCAGCGGTTGCTTGTCGCGCCAGTTGCTGGAAATCAGCGGCAGGTCGCGAATGATCAGGCCGGCGGCCCAGACGCGGTTGGACTCGGCATCTTCCGGCGTGGTGCCGGTGTTGCCGATATGCGGGTAAGTCAGGGTAACGATCTGCTGGGCATAGGATGGATCGGTAAGGATTTCCTGATAGCCGGTCATGGCGGTGTTGAACACCACCTCTCCGATGGTCTGGCCATCGGCCCCGATGGAATCGCCGCGAAAAATGCTGCCGTCAGCAAGGGCTAAAATGGCAGGTTTGGGGGCTGGCTTAGTCAAGAAGACCTCCGTCACGATCAAGGCTTGAAGCAAACGCAGGTTGTAAAAAAGCGGGATGACGTGTGAAGGTCATCCCGCTTTTTTATTTGAGCCATTCTGCGTAACTTTTAGTGGACACACTAAAACAGGAAGCTTACAGGAAAACCCTTTTTCGGTCCACCCGATAAGACGCCTCAGTCACACATTCGCGTCAACGCAGGCTCAACACGTCCTGCATGTCGTACAGGGCAGGCGAACGCTGCTGCAGCCACAACGCGGAACGCACCGCTCCCTTGGCGAAGGTCATGCGACTGGAGGCCTTGTGAGTGATCTCCACGCGCTCGCCATCGGCAGCGAATAGCACGGTGTGATCCCCTACTACATCGCCGGCACGCACGGTGGCGAAACCGATGGTCTCGCGCTCGCGCGCCCCGGTCTGACCTTCACGGCCATACACGGCCACCTTCCGCAGATCACGCCCCAGCGCATCGGCGACCACTTCACCCATGCGCAGCGCAGTGCCGGAGGGCGCATCGACCTTGTGCCGGTGATGCGCCTCGATGATCTCGATATCCACGTCATCGCCCAGCACGCGGGCGGCGGTATCCAGCAGCTTCAGACACAGGTTGACGCCGACGCTGAAGTTGGCGGCAAAGACGATCGGGATCTGCTTGGCCGCTTCGCTCAGCTGCTGTTTCTCTTCCACGCTAAAACCGGTGGTGCCGATCACCATGGCCTTGCCCGCCTGACGGCAGACTTCCAGGTTCTTCAGCGTCACCGACGGATGGGTAAAATCGATCAGCACGTCAAAATCATCGAGCACCGCCGCCAGGTCACCTGCCAGGGTCACGCCGATCTTGCCCAAACCGACCAGCTCACCAGCATCGGCGCCGATCAGGCTGCTATCGGCACGATCTACAGCGGCGCTGAGCTTGGCGCCCTCGGCCTGACTCACGGCCTCGATCAGGGTCTTGCCCATACGCCCGGCGGCGCCCATCACTGCAATACGTTGCATAACATCAGCTCCAAGCTGCAGGCCTCAAGCTGCAAGCCAAGCGCAATAACCTCTTGCCGCTTCTGGCTTGCCGCTTGACGCTCAATTAAACGTCACCGAAGAAGCGCTTGACGCCTTCGAACCAGCCACTGGCCTTGGGCGAGTGGGAGTCGTCGCCCTGCAGCGACTTGCGGAACTCCTCGAGCAGCTCGCGCTGACGCTTGTTCAGGTTGACCGGCGTCTCCACCGCCACCCGGCACATCAGATCGCCCGCACCACCGCCACGTACCGGGGCCACGCCCTTGCCGCGCAGGCGGAACAGCTTGCCGGTCTGGGTGCCTTCCGGAATCTTCAGCTTGACCCGACCATCCAGGGTCGGCACTTCCAGTTCGCCACCCAGCGCCGCATCGGCGAAGCTGATCGGCACTTCACAGTACAGATGCTTGCCGTCGCGCTGGAAGATCGCATGCTCACGGACGTTGACCACCACGTAAAGGTCACCGGCCGGGCCGCCATGCGCGCCGGCCTCACCTTCGCCGGACAGGCGAATGCGATCACCGGTATCGACACCTGGCGGCACCTTGACCGACAGCGTCTTGCTCTCTTCCACCCGACCCTGACCATGGCAGCTGCCACAGGGATCGGTGATCATCTTGCCGCTGCCATGGCAGCGCGGGCAGGTCTGCTGCACGGAGAAGAAGCCCTGCTGCATGCGCACCTGACCGATACCACCGCAGGTAGTACAGGTGACCGGGCTGGTGCCCTTCTTGGCGCCGCTGCCATCGCAGGTCTTGCAGCCGACCAGAGTCGGCACGCGAATGGTCACGGTAGTGCCACGCACCGCCTCTTCCAGGTCCAGCTCAAGGGTGTAGCGCAGGTCGCTGCCACGCTGGGCACCGCCGCGCGAACCGCCACGGCCGCCGCCGAAGAAGTCGCTGAACACGTCACCGAAGATGTCAGAGAAGTTGGCGCCACCGAAACCGGCACCGCCGCCACCGCCCATCTGCGGGTCGACCCCGGCATGGCCGTACTGGTCGTAGGCTGAACGCTTGCTGGCGTCGGAGAGCACTTCGTAGGCCTCGTTGGCCTCCTTGAATTTCTCCTCGGCGTCTTTGTCGTCCGGGTTGCGATCCGGATGGTATTTCATCGCCAGGCGCCGATAGGCCTTCTTCAGGTCGGCCTCGCTGGCGCCGCGCTCGACCCCCAGGATCTCGTAATAATCACGTTTTGCCATAGTTGTGCTGCACTCTCAGATTCGTGAGCTCCAGATACGCCGACGCGGGAGAAGGCTCCCGCGCGGCGAATCCTGCCCGTCGCGAGCGACGGTGGAGCAAAAAGCAGAGGCGGCCCGCTGAGCAGGCCGCATCCCTTACTTGTTCTCCTTGACCTCTTCGAACTCAGCGTCGACCACGTCGTCACCGGCATCCTTGGCGTCGCCGGCATCAGCCTGCGCGGCACCACCTTGCGGCTGCTCGGCGTACATCTTCTGCGCCAGCGGCGTGGTGGCCTCCGACAGTGCGTTCATCTTGGCTTCGATGGCCGCTTTGTCATCGCCCTTCACGGCTACTTCCAGCTCGCCAATGGCCTTCTCGATGGTCGCCTTCTCGTCGTCGGTGGCCTTGTCGCCCGCTTCGGTGAGCATCTTGCGGGTGGCGTGCACCAGCTGATCGCCCTGGTTACGGGCAGTGGCCAGCTCTTCGAACTTGCGGTCTTCCTCGGCGTTGGCCTCGGCGTCACGCACCATCTGCTCGATCTCTTCCTCGGACAGACCGGAGTTGGCCTTGATCACGATGGACTGCTGCTTACCGGTGGCCTTGTCCTTGGCGGACACGTGCAGGATGCCGTTGGCATCGATATCGAAGGTCACTTCGATCTGCGGCACGCCACGCGGAGCCGGCGGAATCTCGGCCAGGTCGAACTTGCCCAGCGACTTGTTCTGCGCAGCCTGCTTACGCTCACCCTGCAGCACGTGAATGGTCACGGCGTTCTGGTTGTCGTCGGCGGTGGAGAACACCTGCGACTTCTTGGTCGGGATGGTGGTGTTCTTCTCGATCAGCGCAGTCATCACGCCGCCCATGGTTTCGATACCCAGGGTCAGCGGGGAGACGTCCAGCAGCAGAACGTCCTTGACGTCACCAGCCAGAACCGCGCCCTGAATGGCGGCGCCCATGGCCACGGCTTCGTCCGGGTTGACGTCCTTACGCGGCTCCTTGCCAAAGAACTCGGCAACGGTCTTCTGCACCAGCGGCATACGGGTCTGGCCGCCGACCAGGATCACGTCGTCGATCTTGCTGACGTCGATACCGGCGTCCTTCAGCGCAGTGCGGCACGGCTCGATGGTGCGCTGCACCAGGTCTTCGACCAGCGATTCGAGCTTGGAACGGGAGATCTTCACGTTCAGGTGCTTCGGACCGGTGGCATCTGCAGTGATGTACGGCAGGTTGACGTCGGTCTGCTGGCTCGAGGACAGCTCGATCTTGGCCTTCTCGGCAGCTTCCTTCAGGCGCTGCATGGCCAGCGGGTCGCCCTTGAGGTTCATGCCGGTTTCTTTCTTGAATTCGTCGACGAGGTAATCGATCAGGCGAATGTCGAAGTCCTCACCACCGAGGAAGGTGTCACCGTTGGTGGCCAGTACTTCGAACTGGTGCTCGCCATCGACTTCGGCGATCTCGATCACCGATACGTCGAAGGTACCGCCGCCCAGGTCGTAAACGATCACGGTGTGGTCGCCCTTGGCCTTGTCCATGCCATAGGCCAGCGCAGCCGCGGTCGGCTCGTTGATGATGCGCTTGACGTCCAGACCGGCGATGCGGCCGGCGTCCTTGGTGGCCTGACGCTGGCTGTCGTTGAAGTAGGCCGGAACGGTGATCACCGCTTCGGTGACTGGCTCGCCCAGGTAGTCCTCGGCGGTCTTCTTCATCTTCTTCAGCACTTCGGCGCTGATCTGCGGCGGCGCCATTTTCTGGCCGTTCACTTCGACCCAGGCGTCATTGTTGTCCGCCTTGACGATCTTGTACGGAACCATCTGGATGTCTTTCTGCACGACATCCTCGTCGAAACGACGACCGATCAGACGCTTCACCGCGTACAGGGTGTTGTGCGGGTTGGTCACGGCCTGGCGCTTGGCCGACTGGCCAACCAGGATTTCGCCGTCGCCCGCGTAGGCGATGATGGACGGCGTGGTGCGAGCGCCTTCGGCGTTCTCCAGCACCTTGACGTTGCCGTTTTCCAGAATGGAGACGCAGGAGTTGGTGGTCCCCAGGTCGATACCGATGATTTTACCCATGAAAATTCTCCCGAAACTTTGATTTATCCGTCGCCTCGTTTCACAGGCGCCGGCAGCACTAAAACGCTTGACTCAAAAATGGGGTCGCCCCCGGAAATTTCAAGCCTGCTCGTCGATGGACGGCGGCGGCGTGGTAGGCGCCTTGCTGACCACGACCATGGCCGGGCGCAGCAGACGACCGTTGAGCAGATAACCCTTCTGGAACACCTTGAGCACCGAGTTCGGCTCGACGTTGGTGCTCTCTTCCATCGCCATGGCCTGGTGATGCTCGGGGTTGAACGGCTCACCATGCGGCTCGATCGCTTCCAGCTGATGACGCGCCAGGGTGTCGAGGAACAGCTTGAGGGTCAGTTGCATGCCCTCACGCACGCCCTTGATGGCTTCGTCGTCCGGGCTGGACAGCTCCAGGCCACGCTCCAGGCTGTCGACCACCGGCAGCAGGTCGTTGGCAAACTTCTCCAGGGCGAACTTGTGCGCCTTCTCCACATCCTGCTCGGCGCGACGGCGCACATTCTGCAGCTCGGCCGCTACGCGCAACGACTGATCCTGCGCCGCAGCCAGCTGCTCTTCCAGGGCCTGTACGCGAGCCGCCAGGTCGTCGCTCGACGCGACGTTCTCGGCCGCCTGAGTCTCGGGGTTCTGCGTATCCAGGTACTGTTCGTCAGCCATGCCTATCTCCTCTCGAATGAATCGGCGCGAGTCCGGCTCGCGCTCCTGCCGCCTATATGGAGCCAATTCCACAGCTTTCAAGGGGCGATAGACGAGGATTGCCAGGAAAAGAAAAAACACTGTATAAATAACCAGACATCAACTCGGGAGCGTTCGCCATGCTGGTGCACCTGTCCATTCACAACTACGCCATCGTCGACCACCTGGATCTCGAACTGGATGCCGGCATGAGCGCCATCAGCGGCGAGACCGGTGCCGGCAAGTCGATCATGCTCGACGCCCTCGGCCTGTGCCTGGGTGATCGCGCCGACAGCGGCGTGGTACGCCCAGGCGCGGACAAGGCGGACATTCTTGCCAGCTTCGATCTGGCGGACATTCCCGAAGCCCGCACCTGGCTCGCCGAACGCGATCTGGACAGCGACGGCCCGTGCATCCTGCGCCGGGTGATCACCGCTGAAGGTCGATCACGCGGCTACATCAATGGCAGCCCCTGTCCGCAGGCCGACCTCAAGGCCATTGGCGAGCTGATCATCGATATTTACAGCCAGCACGAACATCAATCGCTGCTCAAGACCGACACCCATCGCCGCCTGCTCGACGAATACGCCGGCAGCCAGGAGCTGGCGCGTCAGGTGCAACTCGCCGCGCAGCGCTGGAAGCAGACGCGCAACGAGCTGGAGCGCATCTCCAGCCAGGGTGACGAACAGCGCGCCCGCCACCAGTTGCTCAGCTATCAGCTCGAAGAGCTGGAGAATCTCGCCCTCGGCGACAACGAACTGGAACAACTGGAGCAGGAGCACAAGGCCCTGAGCAATGCCGACGCGCTGCTCGGCGCCTGCCGTCAGGTGCTCGACCTGTGCAGCGAGAGCGACGCCGGCAACGTGCTGGCGGCGCTGACCGCCAGCCTCAACCGCCTGGGCGCGTTCGGCGGCCAGGGCAGCGCGCTGGGTGAAGCGAGCAACCTGTTGGCCAGCGCGCAGATTCAGGTCGAAGAAGCCGTCGGTGAGCTGAACCGCTTCGTCGATCACTTCGACGCCGATCCCGAGCGCCAGCAGTTTCTCGAGGAGCGCCTGGACACCATCTATACCCTGGCGCGCAAGCACCGCATCCAGCCCACCGAGCTAGCAGCCCTGCAGCAGCAACTGTTCGAGGAACTCGAAGGCCTGAATGCCGACGACCAGGCCAGCGAACGCCTGGCCGAGGAACTGGCCGCCTATGAGCGCCACTATCAGGAAAAGGCAGCCGAACTCAGCACCCTGCGTGGCAACGCCGCCGAGCGCCTGTCCGCGGCCGTGGAACAGGAGATGCAGGCACTGGGTATGCCAGGCGGGCGTTTCAGCATCCAGCTGCAATCCATGAGCTGCGAAGAGCCGCATGCCAATGGCCTGGAAACCGTGGAGTTCCTGGTCAGCGCCAACCCCGGCCAGCCGTTGCGCGGCCTGGCGAAGGTGGCCTCCGGTGGCGAGCTGTCGCGTATCAGCCTGGCGATCCAGGTGATCACTGCCCAGACCTCGCGCGTACCGACCCTGGTATTCGACGAAGTGGACGTCGGTATCGGCGGCCCGACGGCGGAAGTGGTCGGCCAGCTGCTGCGCCGCCTTGGCGAACGCGGCCAGGTGCTCTGCGTCACCCACCTGCCGCAAGTCGCCGCGCAAGGTCATCAGCACCTGTTCGTGCACAAGCGTCGCGGCGAAGATGCCACTTCCACTGCGGTGAGCAAGCTGGACGAAAGCGGCCGCGTCGAGGAAATTGCGCGCATGCTCGGCGGCGTCGACCTGACCGAGGAATCCCTGGCCCATGCGCGCAAGATGGTGACCAGCGCACAGGCTGCGTGAAGCGTTGCAGCCGGATGCGATCGGCAAACGGCGATCCGGCTTGCATCGAAGCCATAAAACAGAAAGGCGACCCGAGGGTCGCCTTTCTCATTACCGCAGAAGCATCAGCTCTTCTTGCGTACGTACAGCACCAGATTGTGATCGACCAGCTCGAAGCCGTGCTCCTTGACGATTTCCTTCTGGCGCTTCTCGATCTCGGAATCGAAGAACTCGATCACCTCACCGGAATCGACACAGACCATATGGTCGTGGTGGCCGCTGTCGGCCAGCTCGAATACGGCATGGCCGCCATCGAAGTTGTGACGCACCACCAGGCCGGCGGCCTCGAACTGAGTCAGCACGCGGTACACGGTGGCTAGGCCAACGTCTTCACCTGCCTCCATCAGCGCCTTGTACACATCCTCCGCACTCATGTGGCGGTGCTCGGCGTTATCGAGCATCTGCAGGATTTTGACCCGTGGCAGAGTCACCTTCAGTCCAGCTTTGCGCAGTTCGTTATTTTCAACCATGGTCTGCTTTCTCATGGATGCTGCTTCGCAGCACCCTTCAATACGGGTATGATCCGGGGTTCAAGTTGCCCAAGATAGTGGAAGTCACCCTCCGATGCAAAAAACCAAGCTCTTGCTGACCAGCCTGTCGCTGACCGGGCTCTTCGCACTCGCCGGTTGTTCATTCCCCGGGGTTTACAAGATCGACATTCAACAGGGCAATGTCGTGACACAGGACATGATAGACCAGCTGCGCCCTGGAATGACCCGGCGCCAAGTGCGGTTTATCATGGGCAACCCGCTGATCACCGACACCTTCCATGCCGATCGCTGGGATTACCTGTACAGCATCCAGCCAGGCGGCGGCCAGCGCCTGCAGGAGCGCGTCAGCCTGGTGTTCGACGGCAGCGACCAACTGGTCGGCCTGGCCGGCGACTTCATGCCAGGCGTCAGCCGTGACCAGGCGATCATGGGCGAAGGCAGCGACACCGGCAGCGCACAGCCGCAAGCCGAACCGCAGGAAGATACTCCGCCGGCACCCGGCTCGCTGCTGGAACAGATCCAGCGCGAAGTAGATGATGTCGAGACCGTCCCGGTTCCGACCCCCGAGCCGCTGGACACCGATCCGCAGTAACAAGCGGACACGAAAAAGCCCGGAGCGAATCCGGGCTTTTTCATATCTGCGATCTGCTGAGCAGCCTTGTAGTAATCAGGTTGACTCTTCGCCCTCTTCCCGCGCCTTGGCTTTGGCCGCCCGCTGCTTGCGCACTTCTTTCGGATCGGCAATCAGCGGTCGGTAGATCTCGACTCGCTCCCCCTCCTCCAGCACTCGCTCTTGCGGCTTGCTCACCGCCTTGCCGAAAATGCCCAGCGGCGCCTGGTTCAGATCCAGCTCCGGAAAGAACTGCTGCATGCCTGAGCGCAGTGCCGCTTCCCGCACCGTGGTGCCGACCGGCACCGACAGGCGCAGCAACTTCTGCCGCTCAGCGAGGGCATAGACCACCTCGATGGCGATACTGGGCTTATCCATACAACTGCTTGGCTCGCTGGCAGAAGGCGTCGACCATGGTGTTGGCCGCCTGGTTGAACAACGGGCCCAGCGTGGCGCGCACTAGCGGCCCGGCGTAGTCGAAGGTCAGGTCCAGGCTGATCTTGCAGGCCTTGTCGCCCAGCGCCTTGAACTCCCAGACACCATTGAGGCTGGTGAACGGTCCTTCCTGAAGATTCATCTCGATGCGCTGCCCCGGCAGCAGCACATTACGCGTGACGAAGCGCTGGCCGATCCCGCCCTTGGCCACTTCGAGGCTGGCCAGCATGTGCGTCTCGCTGACTTCCAATATTTCGCTGGAGCTACACCAAGGTAGGAACTGCGGGTAGCTGGCCACATCGTTAACGAGGTCATACAGCGCCTGCGCCGGATAAGGCAACAACGCCGAGCGCTGGATTCGAGTAGTCATTTACTTGCTCAGCTCCGCGATGAATACAATCAGCACGCCGATTGGCGCCACGACGCGAATCAGCCAGAGGGACAGATTGAACAGCAGCGGGCTTCTGATGGCCAACTCTTCGCGCACGACGTCGCGACTCAGCACCCAGCCGGCGAACAGGGCGAAGGACAACCCGCCCAGCGGCAGCAGAATGCGGCTGGTGAGGTAATCGATACTGTCGAAGAAGGTCTTGCCGCCCTCGGCGCCCCACTGCAACAGGTGGAAGCCGTCCTCGGCAAAGACGAAGAACTTGGCGTCGGCCCAGTGGTTGAACGAGAGCACCGTGCCCATGCCGAAAACCCAGCAGAACAGCGCCAGTACCGCGGTTACCTGGGTGCGGCTGCGCCCGGTTTTCTCGACGAAGTAGGCAACGGCCGGCTCCAGCATGGAGATCGATGAGCTCCAGGCAGCGACAGCCACCAGCACGAAGAAGATCAGCCCCATCACCTGGCCGAAGGCAATGTTGCCGAAGGCGATCGGCAAGGTGACGAACATCAGCCCCGGCCCGCCACCCGGCTCCAGGCCAGCGGCAAATACGATGGGGAACAGCGCCAGGCCGGCGGTCAGCGCCACCAGCGTGTCGAGCAGGCCAACGGTCAGTACCGTGACGCCAATCGAAGCCTTCTTCGGCATATAGGCGCCGTAGACCATGATCGAGCCGACGCCGACACTCAGGGTAAAGAACGCATGGCCCATGGCCGCGAGAATGCCGTCCTGTACCTTGCTCGGATCGAAATGGAACAGGAAGTCGAAGCCTTCGCGAAAATGCCCGGTGGTGAAGCTGTAACCCAGCAGTACCAGCAGCAGCACGAACAGCAGCGGCATCATGATGCGCAGGCTGCGCTCCAGCCCGGCCACCACGCCTTTGGGGATGACGAATGCGGTCCCCAGCATGAACAGGCTGTGCCACAGGGTCAGCCGCCACGGGTCGGAGGTGAGGCCGC
Source organism: Pseudomonas sp. Marseille-Q0931 (assembly GCF_940789645.1). NCBI lineage: Bacteria > Pseudomonadati > Pseudomonadota > Gammaproteobacteria > Pseudomonadales > Pseudomonadaceae > Pseudomonas > Pseudomonas sp. Marseille-Q0931. The sequence goes on from NZ_CALNWT010000009.1 coordinate 80,372, forward strand.
CGAACGCCGCACCGGCACCATCGGCGCTGATACCGGTAAAGTCGCCACGACCCATGCTGAGGATGTAATCCAGCGACCAGCCTGCCACCACGCTGTAGAAGGACAGGATCAACAGCGCGGCGACCATGCCCATCAATGCCGCCAGCGACCAGCGCTTCGACGCGCCGGCTTCGATCGCCAGGCTCTTCATCGCGTTGACCGGGCTTTGCCGGCCACGGCGACCGATCAGGGTTTCCGCCAGCATGATCGGCACGCCAACCAGGGCGATGCAGAACAGGTACATCACGACGAACGCGCCGCCGCCGTAGACGCCCGTCATGTAAGGAAACTTCCAGATATTGCCGAGGCCCACGGCCGAACCGGTGGCCGCCAGAATGAACACCCAGCGGCTGGCCCAGGCACCATGAATTGAAACGTTGTCGCTCGCCATTGCGGCCAAGACCCCAGATTGCGGGAAAAAAGATCGCGCATTGTCGGAGATTCGAGGCATGGGCTCAAGTTTGGCTCGGTAAAGCCCCATGGCGCAGGCGCGGGCGACCCCCTATAATGCGCGGCCTATGGCTAAGCAAAAGAAACATCCTCAAGGCACCATCGCGCTGAATAAAAAGGCGCTGCACGATTACTTCGTCGAACAGAAGTTCGAGGCGGGCGTCGCCCTGGCCGGCTGGGAAGTGAAAAGCCTGCGCGCCGGCAAAGCGCAGCTGGTCGACAGCTACGTGCTGCTCAAGGACGACGAGGCCTGGCTGATGGGGGCACATATCACCCCGTTGAAGACCGCCAGCACTCACGTCATCGCCGACCCGATCCGCACGCGCAAGCTGCTGCTGAACAAGCGCGAGTTGGACAAGCTGTTTGGCGCCGTGCAGCAGAAAGGCTACACCTGCGTAGCCCTGTCGCTGTACTGGAAACAGCACCTGGTCAAGTGCGAGATCGCCCTGGCCAAGGGCAAGAAGGACTTTGACAAACGTCACGTCGAAAAAGAGCGCGACGCCAACCGCGAAGTCCAGCGTGCCATGCGCAGCAAAGGCAAGGACGAGTAAGCACGCGCCTCAAGCGAAGGCGATAATGTCTGGCATTATCGCCGTTGCACGCGGTTCTACAGCCCCTGTCGCCTTTGCGCACGCGCCACGCGCTGAGCTTCCAGCTGCACTTCCGACAGCACTTCCTGCACATAGTCGATGTGCTGGTTGGACAGATCGCGCGCGTCTTCCGCACGCCCTTCGATGATGGCCTCGTATAGCGCGCGGTGCTGACCGATCAGCATGTCGCGCGTTTCCTCGCGCTGGGCGTACATGCCGCCGATGTTGGTCACCACGTTGCGCTTGAGCAGGTCGAACAGCCCGCGAATGGTGTGCAGCAGAACGGCGTTGTGGCTGGCCTCCGCAATCGCCAGGTGAAAACGCGCATCGGCTGCGCCCTCCTCCGCACGGGTCACCTTGCCAACCCGCGCATAGCAATCCTGCAACGCCTCGAACGCCTCGGCGAGCCGCTGCCGGTCGATATCGGTCGCCCGCCGGGCCGCGTAATAGGCGCAGGAACCCTCCAGCGTATGGCGAAACTCCAGCAGATCGCGCTGCGCATCCTCCTTGTTCTCCAGCAACTGCAGCAACGGGTCGCTGAAGGTCGAGCCAAGAGTTTCGGCCACGTAGTTGCCACCACCCTGGCGACTGACCAACAACCCCTTGGCCACCAGTTTCTGGATCGCTTCACGCAGGGACGGGCGGGAAACGCCGAACTGCTCCGCCAGCGCACGCTCGGCAGGCAGCTTCTCACCGGCGCCCAAGGTGCCCTCGAGAATCATGGTTTCCAGTTGCGCGACGATGTCATCCGAAAGACGCCGCTGCCGCACCAGACCTACTTCCATCACCCGCATCTCCATTGATTTGACCAGGCCTCAAGCCTCATGGCGCAAGCCTATAGCGCCCGTACCGCCTGAACAAGCAAGCACCATACGACCAAAGTCTTAGCCTCCCGATTTGACAGCCTATTGGGCAACTTTTAACCTGAGCCCGCTACTTTGTAAATTGGTCTTACCAATTTAGCCAACAAGAACAACAAACCATCGAGGTCACGCCATGACAGCTCTACACGCTGCACGCCTGTTCGATAACGCCTCATCCCTGCCGCGCGACCCGCGCGCTCGTGTGGAGTAAGTCCCAATGTCCAACGGAATTCTCGCCCTGCTGGCGTTTTCGCCGATCCTGCTTGCAGCCATCCTGCTGATCGGCCTGCGCTGGCCGGCCAAACACGCCATGCCGCTGGTCTATCTGCTGACTGCCGCAGTCGGCCTGTTCGCCTGGGACATGACCCTCAACCGCGTTCTCGCCTCCACGCTGCAAGGCCTGCTGATCACCCTTGGCCTGCTGTGGATCATCTTCGGCGCGATCCTGCTGCTCAACACCCTCAAGCACTCCGGTGGCATCACCGCGATTCGTGCAGGGTTCACCACCATCAGCCCTGACCGCCGCATCCAGGCCATCATCATCGCCTGGCTGTTCGGCTGCTTCATCGAGGGCGCCTCGGGCTTCGGCACACCGGCCGCCATCGCCGCCCCGCTGCTGGTCGCCATCGGCTTCCCGGCCATGGCCGCGGTGCTGATGGGCATGCTGGTGCAGAGCACGCCGGTCTCCTTCGGCGCGGTCGGCACGCCGATCATCGTCGGCCTCAACACCGGCCTGGACACCGCCACCATCGGTGCCCAGCTGGTCGAACAGGGCTCGTCCTGGGCGCAGTTCCTGCAGCTGATCACCAGTGAAGTGGCGATCATCCACGCCACTGTCGGGGTGATCATGCCGACCATCATGGCGATGATGCTGACCCGTTTCTTCGGCCAGGAGAAAAGCTGGAAAGCCGGTCTGGCAGTGTTGCCGTTCGCCATCTTCGCCGGCATCGCCTTCGTCGTGCCGTACGTCTTCACCGGCGTGTTCCTCGGCCCGGAATTCCCCTCGCTGCTGGGCGGCCTGATCGGCCTGGCGATCGTCACCAGTGCCGCACGTTTCGGTTTCCTGGTGCCGAAGAAGACCTGGGACTTCGCCCCGGCCGACAAATGGCCGAGCGAATGGCTGGGCACCGTCGAGATGAAACTGGACGAGTTGACCGCCAAGCCGATGAGCGCACTGCGCGCCTGGCTGCCCTACGTACTGGTCGGCGCCCTGCTGGTGGTCAGCCGCGTATTCCCGGAAGTGGGTAACGCTCTGAAGGCAGTGGTGGTTAACTTCCCCGACCTGCTCGGCGAGGCCGGCGTCAGCGCCAACTTCCAGCCGCTCTACCTGCCCGGCGGCATTCTGGTCGCCGTGGTCCTGGCCACGTTCTTCCTGCATGGCATGAAGGCGCGCGATCTGGGCAAGGCGGTGAAGGAATCCTCCAGCGTGTTGCTCAGCGCCGGCTTCGTGTTGCTGTTCACCGTGCCGATGGTACGTATCCTGATCAACTCCGGGGTCAACAGCGCTGAGCTGGCCAGCATGCCGATCCTTATGGCCCGCTGGGTGGCCGACAGCGTTGGCGGCATCTACCCGCTGCTGGCGCCGAGTATCGGCGCCCTGGGTGCCTTCATCGCCGGCTCCAACACCGTCAGCAACATGATGTTCAGCCAGTTCCAGTTCGGCGTGGCCAGCAGCCTGGGCATCTCCAGCGCCCTGATCGTCGCGGTCCAGGCCGTGGGCGCCGCTGCCGGCAACATGGTGGCGATCCACAACGTGGTCGCGGCTTCGGCCACCGTTGGCCTGCTCGGCCGCGAAGGCAGTACCCTGCGCAAGACCATCTGGCCGACGCTGTACTACGTGCTGTTCACCGGCATCATCGCGATGGTCGCGATCTACGTGCTGGGTGTCAGCGACCCGCTGGTGCACTGACCCGCATCGCTAGAAAGCGCCCCGGCCAAGCCGGGGCTCTTGCCGTCAGGCTACGCTTCCCCTTTTCAGCAACAGGATGAGCCCATGATCATTTCTGCCTCCACCGACTATCGCGCTGCGGCTCAACGCAAGCTGCCGCCCTTCCTGTTCCACTACGCCGATGGCGGCGCCTACGCCGAGCACACCCTGCGCCGCAACGTCGCCGACCTGTCGGATATCGAACTGCGCCAGCGCGTGCTGAAGAACATGTCCGAACTGGACCTGTCCACCGAGCTGTTCGGCGAGAAGATGTCGATGCCGGTCGGCCTGGCGCCGGTCGGCCTGACCGGGATGTTCGCCCGCCGTGGCGAGGTGCAGGCCGCCAAGGCGGCAGCGGCCAAGGGTATTCCCTTTACCTTGTCCACCGTGTCGGTGTGCCCGATCGAGGAAGTGGCGCCGGCCATCGACCGGCCGATGTGGTTCCAGCTCTATGTGCTGAAAGACCGCGGCTTCATGAAGAACGCCCTGGAGCGCGCCAAAGCCGCTGGCTGCTCGACCCTGGTGTTCACCGTGGACATGCCCGTACCCGGCGCACGTTACCGCGACGCCCATTCCGGTATGAGCGGCCCGAACGCGGCGCTGCGCCGCATGCTGCAGGCCATGACTCATCCGCAGTGGGCCTGGGATGTCGGCCTGCTGGGCAGACCGCATGACCTGGGCAACATCTCCGCCTACCGCGGCAACCCCACCGGGCTGGCCGACTACATCGGCTGGCTGGGCGCCAACTTCGACCCGTCGATTTCCTGGAAAGACCTGGAATGGATCCGTGATTTCTGGGACGGCCCGATGGTGATCAAGGGCATCCTCGACCCCGAAGATGCCCGCGATGCTGTGACCTTCGGCGCCGACGGCATCATCGTGTCCAACCATGGCGGTCGTCAGCTCGATGGTGTGCTGTCCAGCGCCCGCGCCTTGCCGGCCATCGCCGACGCGGTCAAGGGCGACCTGAAGATTCTCGCCGACTCCGGCATCCGCACCGGTCTGGACGTGGTGCGCATGATTGCCCTCGGCGCCGACACCGTGCTGCTTGGCCGCGCCTTCCTCTACGCATTGGCCGCGGCCGGTGGCGCCGGCGTGAGCAACCTGCTCGACCTGATCGAGAAGGAAATGCGTGTGGCCATGGTGCTGACCGGTGCCAAGTCCATCGCCGACATCAGCTCGGATTTACTGGTAAAGGAGCGCTGATCCAATGACTGCCGCCGTCACCACCTCCGTCACCCGTGACGCTCTGCTGGCGCAGATGCGCCAGATTGTCGGAGCCAGCCACGTGCTGACCGATGAGCAATCGACACGGCGCTTTCGCAAGGGCCATCGCACCGGTGAGGGCAATGTGCTGGCGGTGGTACGCCCGGGCTCGCTGCTGGAGCAATGGCGTATCCTGCAGGCGGCGGTGGCGGCCGATCGCATCGTCATCATGCAGGCGGCCAACACCGGCCTGACCGGTGGCTCGACCCCGGACGGCGCCGATTACGACCGCGAGATCGTGCTGATCAGTACCCTGCGCATCACTGGCGTGCAACTGATCAACGATGGCCAGCAGGTGGTCTGTCTGCCCGGCGCAACCCTGGATCGCCTGGAACAGGCGCTGGCGCCGCTGAACCGCGAACCGCATTCGGTGATCGGCTCGTCCTGCATCGGCGCCTCGGTACTCGGTGGCATCTGCAACAACTCCGGCGGTGCCCTGGTGCGCCGCGGCCCGGCCTATACCGAACTGGCGCTGTACGCGCAGGTGAAGGATGACGGCTCGCTGGAGCTGGTCAACCACCTGGGGATCGAACTGGGCGACACCCCGGAAGAAATCCTCAGCCGCCTGCAGAGCGGCGACTACACACCGCAGCAGGTGCGCAACGAGGCAACCGCCAAGGCCTCCGATGCGCGCTACGGTGAGCACGTGCGCGATGTCGACGCCGACACTCCGGCGCGCTTCAATGCCGACCCTTCGCGCCTGTTCGAGGCCTCCGGCTCGGCCGGCAAGCTGTGCCTGTTCGCCGTGCGCCTGGACACCTTCCCGAAGGAGCCGAGCACGGTGTTCTACATCGGCAGCAACGACCCGCACGATCTCACCGAAGTGCGCCGTCACCTGCTGGCCAAACTGCCGCGTCTGCCGATTGCCGGGGAATACATCCACCGCACCGCCTTCGACATTGGCGAGAAGTACGGCAAGGACACCTTCCTGGTGATCGACAAATTCGGCACCGCCAAGGTGCCGGCCGCCTTCGCCATGAAGAGCCGGGTCGACGGTTTCTTCGAGCGCTTCGGCCTGCGCGGGGTGACCGACAAGGTGATCCAGACGCTGATGAATCTCCTGCCCAGCCACCTGCCGGCGCGCATGTGCGAGTACCGTGACCGTTACGAGCATCACCTGCTGGTGCGCGTGTCCAACGACACCCTGGAGCAGACCCGCGCCTTCCTCACCGAGTATTTCACCGGTAGCACCAGCGGCGGCTACTTCGAGTGCGACGCCGATGAAGGGCGCAAGGCCTTCCTGCATCGTTTCGCCATCGCCGGCGCGGCCATTCGCTACCGCGAGGCACACCGCAGCAGCGTCGAGGACATTCTCGCCCTGGATATCGCCCTGCGCCGCAACGACCGCGACTGGGTCGAGACGCTGCCGCAGGAGATGGAAGAGCAGATCATCCACAAGCTCTACTACGGGCACTTCTTCTGCCATGTGTTCCATCAGGACTACATCGTCAAGAAGGGCATCGACCCGATCGAGATGGAGCACCGCATGTGGAAACTACTGGACGCACGCCGCGCCGAGTACCCGGCCGAGCACAACGTCGGCCACCTGTACGTGGCCAAGCCGGCGCTGGCCGGCTTCTACCGCGAGTTGGACCCGACCAACACCTTCAACCCTGGCATCGGCCATACCTCGAAGAAGAAGCATTGGGGTGGGTGTTGCGGGCAGGAGCATTGAGCTGGAATGGCGGTGGACGTACAGAGCTCACAGCTGTAAGAGCGAATTTATTCGCGATCGCGGTAATCCCCATCGCGGATAAATCCGCTCCTACACGAAATCGTGCAACCTGAAACACAAAGGCCCGCCAAATTGGCGGGCCTTGCGTTTACGCGGCAAGCGATCAGGCGAAGACGATCTCTTCGCCGTCCACCTTGGCCTTGACCTGCGCGCCGGGCGCGAAGTCGCCAGCCAGGATGCGCTGCGCCAGCGGGTTCTCGATCCAGCGCTGGATCGCGCGCTTGAGCGGACGTGCGCCATAAACCGGGTCGTAACCGACGGCGATCAGTTTGTCGAGCGCCTCCGGCGTCAGCTCCAGACTCAGCTCGCGCTCGGCCAGACGGCCACGCAGGCGCTGCAGTTGAATCTCGGCAATACCGGCGATCTGCTCGCGGCCCAGCGGCTCGAACACCACCACCTCGTCGATACGGTTGATGAACTCGGGACGGAAGTGGCTGCTCACCGCATCCATCACCGCCGCGCGCTGCGCTTCCTTGTCGCCGACCAGCTCCTGGATCTGCGCCGAGCCAAGGTTGGAGGTCATCACGATCACGGTGTTCTTGAAGTCCACGGTGCGCCCGTGGCTATCGGTCAGGCGGCCATCTTCGAGCACCTGCAGCAGCACGTTGAACACGTCAGGGTGAGCCTTCTCCACCTCGTCCATCAGCACCACCGAGTACGGCTTGCGACGCACCGCTTCGGTCAGATAACCGCCCTCTTCGTAGCCGACGTAGCCGGGCGGCGCACCGATCAGACGGGCGACGCTGTGCTTTTCCATGAACTCGGACATGTCGATGCGCACCAGCGCCTCTTCGGTGTCGAAGAGGAACTCGGCCAGCGCCTTGCACAGCTCGGTCTTGCCCACCCCGGTGGGGCCGAGGAAGAGGAACGAGCCACTCGGCCGGTTCGGATCGGCCAATCCTGCACGGGAACGGCGCACGGCGTTGGAAACAGCGACCACCGCTTCGTCCTGGCCGATCACACGCTGGTGCAGCAGGCCTTCCATCTTCAGCAGTTTTTCGCGCTCGCCTTCGAGCATCTTGCTTACCGGAATGCCGGTCCACTTGGACACGACCTCGGCGATCTCCTCGTCGGTGACCTTGTTGCGCAGCAGCTGGTTCTCGCTCTTGCCGTGCTGGTCGACCATCTGCAGGCTGCGCTCCAGGTCCGGAATGATGCCGTACTGCAGCTCGGCCATGCGATTGAGGTCGCCCTTGCGCCGCGCGGCCTCGAGCTCGGTCTTGGCCTGCTCGATCTTCTGCTGGATCTGCGCCGAACCTTGCACCTCGGCTTTTTCCGACTTCCAGATTTCATCCAGGTCGGCGTATTCCTTCTCCAGACGGACGATGTCTTCCTTGAGTTTTTCCAGGCGTTTGAGCGCCGCGTCGTCGTCTTCCTTCTTCAGCGCCTCGCGCTCGATTTTCAGCTGGATCAGGCGACGATCCAGGCGATCAAGCTCCTCGGGCTTGGAGTCGATTTCCATCCGGATGCGGCTGGCGGCCTCGTCGATCAGGTCGATGGCCTTGTCCGGCAGCTGGCGGTCGGTGATGTAGCGATGGCTGAGCTTGGCCGCGGCGATGATCGCGCCATCGGTGATGGTCACGCCGTGGTGCACCTCGTAGCGTTCCTTGAGGCCACGGAGGATGGCAATGGTGTCTTCCTCGCTCGGCTCGTCCACCAGCACTTTCTGGAAGCGGCGCTCCAGCGCGGCGTCCTTCTCGATGAACTGGCGGTACTCGTCCAGCGTGGTGGCACCGACGCAGTGCAGCTCGCCACGGGCCAGCGCCGGCTTGAGCATGTTGCCGGCATCCATCGCGCCCTCGGCCTTGCCGGCGCCGACCATGGTGTGCAGCTCGTCGATGAACAGGATGACGCGCCCCTCCTGCTTGCTCAGCTCATTGAGCACGGCTTTCAGGCGCTCTTCGAATTCGCCGCGGAACTTGGCACCGGCGATCAGCGAACCCATGTCCAGCGACAGCAGGCGCTTGTCTTTCAGACCATCGGGTACTTCGCCGTTGATGATGCGCTGGGCCAGGCCCTCAGCGATGGCGGTCTTGCCCACGCCGGGCTCACCGATCAGCACCGGGTTGTTCTTGGTGCGACGCTGCAGCACCTGGATGGTGCGGCGAATCTCGTCGTCACGGCCGATCACCGGGTCGAGCTTGCCGTCCTCGGCACGCTTGGTCAGGTCGACGGTGTACTTGTCCAGCGCCTGGCGCGACTCCTCGACATTAGGGTCGTTGACGGCCTGGCCGCCGCGCAGGTTGGCGATGGCATTTTCCAGCGCCTTCTTCGACACGCCCTGGCCGAGCAGCAGCTTGCCCAGTTTGGTGTTCTCGTCCATGGCGGCGAGCAGCACCAGCTCGCTGGAAATGAACTGGTCGCCCTTCTGCTGCGCCAGACGGTCGGCCTGGTTGAGCAGGCGCGCCAGATCCTGCGACAGGTTGATGTCGCCGGTGGGGTTCTGCAGTTTGCCGAGCTGGTCCAGCTCGCGGGTCAGGCCCTGGCGCAGGCTGTTGATATCGAAGCCCACCTGCATCAGCAGCGGCTTGATCGAACCGCCCTGCTGCTCGAGCAGCGCCTGCATCAGGTGCAGCGGCTCGATGGCGGCGTGGTCCATGCCCACGGCCACCGACTGGGCGTCGGAAAGTGCAAGTTGCAACTTGCTGGTCAAACGGTCGATACGCATATGTCCTTCCTCCAGAATGGCGGGCCGGGACTACTTCCCCGAAAAAAGGGCGTCTCTAAAAACGTAGGCGAGGCAGTCAGCACAAGGCAAAAACAGGCGAAAAAGCGGAGTTTACGAGCTGTAAATGAGCATTTTGAGCTTGTTTTTAACGCAGTGATGACAACGCAGGTAGTTTTTAGAGGCGTCCGTAGAAGCCCGCCGAGATGAAGACTAGATAAGGACGATTACGCCGTATTCAAGACGAGGCCATTTGATCCAGGTCAAACCTGCTTATAGCCAGGTGACCTGCTGCTCCAGCGGAAAACGCAGGCGCGGGTTGTACACGCCCTTCTCGCCCTGGCGCCCCACGGCCAGGAGCATGATCGGAATGGCCTGGCGCGGAATGTCCAGCACGCGGCGCAAACGCACTTCATCGAAACCTTCCATCGGACAGGTGGCATAGCCATGGCTCTGGAAAGCGAGCATCAGATTTTCGGCAGCCAGCGCAGTGGACTTCACCGCCCACAGGCGCATATCGGCGTTGCTGTTGGGCTTGCGCATCAGCGGCTTGCGCAAGGCCATCAGACGCACCAACTGACGTTTGAACAGCCCCAGCAGGCCCAACGGCCCCTGGTTGTACTGGAACGGCGCGGTCTTGCTGTAGAAGCTACGGATGCGCGCCGGCACCTCGGCTTCAGGCCAGTGCTCGATGACGTTGCGACAGGCCTGACGCCAAGTATCCGGGCGCGCCAGCACGGCAATGATCAGGGGCGCACGGGCGGCGTTCTGGCTCATGCACACCGGGTGCAACTGCGCCAGCAGCCCCGCATCGCGAATCACCTGAAAGCTCCAGGGCTGCAGGTTGCAGGAGTTCGGCGCCAGCACGGCCAGCTCCAGGCAATCGCGAATCACCGTCTCAGGTACCGGTTCGGTAGTGAAGCGGCGTACCGCGCGGCGACTTTCGATCAGCGCACGCAGTTCGGCCGGTGAAGCCATGGCGGGCGTTTGCTCGTGGGGAAAGCTGGTCATGGGCGCACTCCTGGGCAGTCGCCCGATTAAGCAACCGGGCGGCTCTGCGAACAAGAGTACGGGAGGAAACGGCCGTGGATTTGGCCGATTAGCCTCACCTGCGCCTCGGGTCGAGAACGCAGGAGCCAGGACCTAAAGGCCGAGTGCCTTTTCGATGGCCTGGACCAGCGCCGGATCGTCCGGCGTGGTGCGCGGCGAGAAACGCGCCAGCACGCGGCCGTCCTGGCCGACCAGGAACTTCTCGAAGTTCCAGGTGATTTCGCCGGGAAACTCCGCGCCCTCGCCCGCCAGCAGGCGATACAGCGGGTGGCGACCGGGGCCGTTGACCTCCAGCTTGCTACCCAGTGGGAAGGTCACACCATAGTTGAGGCTGCAGAACGAACGGATCTCGTCCTCGCTGCCCGGCTCCTGACCGGCGAACTGATTGCAAGGCACGCCGAGCACGGTGAAGCCGTTGCCTTTGTATTGCTGATAGAGCTTTTCCAGCCCGGCGTACTGAGGCGTCAAACCGCACTTGGAGGCGACATTGACCACCAGCACCACCTGGCCCTTGTAGGGCGCCAACGGCAGTTCCTGGCCATCCAGCGCACGCAGATTGAGATCGTGAAAGGCACTCATGACGAACTTCCTCAGCGAATTCAGTGCAGCGGGGCGCAATGCCCGGTAATCCTAGAGGCGGCTCGATCAGGCAAGCCGCCATGCGTGAAAAAGGCGCCCTGAGGCGCCTTAATCACAAACTTGAGCTTAGCAGCGGTTGACCCGGTAGGTACGACCGCAAGTCGCCTGACCGGCAACTCGCCCTGTCAGTGGTGGTGACCACCTTCGCCGTGGATGTGACCGTGAGCCACTTCCTCTTCGCTGGCGTCACGCACGCTGACGACCTTGACCTTGAAGTTCAGGCGCTGGCCAGCCAGCGGGTGGTTGCCGTCGACGGTCACGTCGTCGCCGTCGATATCACGAATGGTGACGATCTGCATGCTGCCGTCCGGGCCGGAAGCGTGGAACTGCATGCCCACTTCCAGGGTGTCGACGCCTTCGAACATGGCGCGGCTCAGGGTAGCGACCAGCTCGGCGCTGTATTCGCCGTAGGCTTCTTCCGGCTCGACGGAGACTTCGACGTCGTCACCGGCCTTCTTGCCGGCCAGGGCCTTTTCCAGGCCGGCGATGATGTTGCCGGCACCATGCAGATAAACCAGCGGCGCGCCGCCAGCGGAGCTGTCGATCACCTCACCGGCATCGTTGGTCAGGGTATAGTCGATGGAGACGGCCTTGTTGGCGGCGATCAGCATGGGGAGACCTTTTGCGAAAGAGAAATGAACGACCAAGTCTAACCAAGGCCAGCCGGGATTGCGACCCGAGCCCGGACAAACGGGTCGTGCGAATCCTTGATTTTCGTCAGGACGAGCACGGCGACTGGGTGGCAGTCTTATCTTGTGGCCATACTCAGCATGTGCGTCACCGACCGCCCTGGCAGAATCGGCCCTGGGTACTCGATCCCGGGCAGCGCCAGGCCAGGCAGGGTAGCTTCTTCCCCTGCGGCTGGTGCGCCCTGGATCGGTCGCACGATGACTTCAAGGAAGCTTAAATGTCTGCACGCAACATTCTGGTGATCAACTGCGGCAGTTCGTCGATCAAGTTCGCCCTGGTCAACGAAGCGCAGGAAACCTTCATGCTCAGCGGCCTGGCCGAACGCCTGGGCAGCCCCGAGGCGGTGCTGCACTGGCAACAGGACAAACACAAGGACAGCCTGGTGTTGCCAGGAGCCGACCATCGCCTGGCCCTGTCTCACCTGCTGCCCATCGTGCAGCAGGCCGCCGCTGGCGAGCTGCACGGCATCGGCCACCGCGTGGTGCATGGCGGCGAACATTTCTCCGGTGCCACGCGCCTGGATGCCGCCAGCCTGCAGGCGATCCGACGTATCGCGCCACTGGCGCCGCTGCACAACCCGGCCAACCTGCAGGGCATCGAAGCGGCGATGAAGCTGTTCCCCGACCTGGTGCAGGTGGCCGTATTCGACACCGCCTTCCACCAGAGCCTGCCCGAGCACGCCTACCGCTACGCCGTGCCGCAGGCGCTCTACGCCGAACACGGCGTGCGTCGCTACGGTTTCCACGGTACCAGTCATCGCTACGTCAGCTGCCAGGCCGCACAAATGAGCGGCCTGGCATTCGACGCCAGCAGCTGGCTGGTCGCACATCTGGGCAATGGCAGCTCCACCTGCGCCGTGGAGAACGGCCACAGCCGCGACACCAGCATGGGCCTGACACCGCTGGAAGGCCTGGTGATGGGCACGCGCAGCGGCGATGTCGACCCCAACCTGCACAGCCATCTGTCGCGCACCCTGGGCTGGAGCCTGGAGCAGATCGACAGCATGCTCAACAAGGACAGCGGCTTGCTCGGCCTGTCCGGCCTGTCCAACGACATGCGTACCCTGGAGCAGGCGCGCGATCAGGGACACATCGGCGCCAGCCTGGCTATCGAGGTGTTCTGCTACCGCCTGGCCAAATCACTGGCCTCGATGAGCTGCGCACTGCGTCGCCTCGACGGGCTGATCTTCACCGGCGGTATCGGCGAGAACTCGGCGCTGATTCGCAGCAAGACGCTCGACCACCTGAGCCTGCTCGGCCTGAAACTCGATGCCGAGGCCAACGCCCGTTGCGTGCGTGGCGTCGCGGGTGCGATCCACGCCGACAGTCATACCCGCGTGTTGGTGGTGCCGACCAACGAGGAGCGGCAGATCGCCCTCGATACCCTTGCCCTGCTCGACTGAGGTTATTTCATGCATACCTTCTTCATCGCCCCCACCGGTTTCGGTGTCGGTCTTACCTCCATCAGCCTGGGGCTGGTCGGCGCACTGGAGCGCAGCGGCCTCAAGGTCGGTTTCTTCAAGCCCATCGCCCAGCCGCATGCGGGCGACCTCGGCCCGGAGCGCTCCAGCGAACTGGTCGCGCGCACCCATGGTCTGAACTCGCCCAAGCCGCTGCCGCTCAGCCATGTCGAGCGCATGCTCGGCGACGGCCAGCTGGATGAATTGCTGGAAGAGATCATCAGCCTCTATCAGCAGGCTGCCGTGGACAAGGACGTGGTCATCGTCGAAGGCATGGTGCCAACGCGCCATGCCAGCTACGCCGCACGGGTCAACTTCCACCTGGCCAAGAGCCTGGACGCCGACGTGATCCTGGTCAGCGCACCGGAAGACGAAAGCCTCACCGAACTGTCCGACCGCATCGAAATCCAGGCGCAGTTGTTCGGCGGCCCGAAGGACCCGAAAGTCCTCGGCGTGATCCTCAACAAGGTGCGTAGCGAGGACGGCATCGAAGCCTTCGCCGAACGCCTGGAAGGGTTTTCGCCACTGATCAAGACCGAGAACTTCCGCCTGCTGGGCTGCATTCCCTGGCAGGAAGAACTGAACGCGCCGCGCACCAAGGACATCGCCGAGCTGCTCGGCGCACGCATCCTCAACGCCGGTGACTACGAGCAACGGCGCATGATGAAGATCGTGCTCTGCGCCCGAGCTGTGGCCAACAGCGTGCAGTTGCTCAAGCCCGGCACCCTGGTGGTGACGCCGGGTGATCGCGACGACATCATCCTCTCCGCCAGCCTGGCGGCGATGAATGGCGTGCCCCTGGCCGGCCTGCTGCTGTGCAGCGATTTCGCCCCTGATCCACGCATCATGGAATTATGTCAGGGCGCTCTGGCCAGCGGCCTGCCGGTGATGACGGTGAGCACCGGCTCCTACGACACGGCGACCAACCTCAATCGCCTGAACAAGGAAATCCCGCTGGATGACCGCGAGCGTGCGAGCAAGGTCTCCGACTTCGTCGCCAGCCATATCGACCATGACTGGCTGGCCAACCGCTGCGGCACGCCGCGCGAGCTGCGCCTGTCGCCGCCGGCCTTCCGTTATCAACTGGTGCAACGAGCCAAGGCCGCGGCCAAGCGTATCGTCCTGCCCGAAGGCAGCGAACCGCGTACCGTGCAGGCGGCGGCCATCTGCCAGGCGCGCGGCATCGCCCGCTGCGTGCTGTTGGCCAAGCCGGAAGACGTGCACGCAGTCGCCCGGGCACAGGGCATCGAGCTGCCGGAAGGCCTGGAAATTCTCGATCCTGACCTGATTCGCGGTCGCTACGTCGAGCCGATGGTCGAGCTGCGCAAGGGCAAGGGCCTCAATGCGCCGATGGCCGAAGCGCAGCTGGAAGACACCGTGGTGCTCGGCACCATGATGCTGGCGCTGGATGAAGTGGACGGCCTGGTTTCCGGCGCCATCCATACCACGGCCAACACCATTCGCCCGGCGCTGCAGCTGATCAAGACTGCCCCCGGCTACAACCTGGTGTCCTCGGTGTTCTTCATGCTGCTGCCGGACCAGGTGCTGGTCTATGGCGATTGCGCCGTGAACCCGGACCCGAATGCCGAGCAACTGGCCGAGATCGCCCTGCAGAGCGCCAACTCGGCACTGGCCTTCGGCATCCCGCCGCGCGTGGCCATGCTCAGCTACTCCACCGGCGACTCCGGTAGTGGCGAGGAAGTGGAAAAGGTACGCGCCGCTACCCGACTAGCCCGCGAGAAGCGCCCGGATCTCCTGCTCGACGGCCCGCTGCAATACGACGCCGCCGCCATCGAAAGCGTCGGCCGGCAGAAGGCGCCGAACAGCCCGGTGGCCGGCCGCGCCACGGTGTTCGTGTTCCCTGACCTGAATACCGGCAACACTACCTACAAAGCCGTACAGCGTAGCGCCGACTGCATCAGTGTCGGCCCGATGCTGCAGGGCCTGCGCAAACCGGTGAACGATCTGTCGCGCGGCGCCCTGGTCGACGATATCGTCTACACCATCGCCCTCACCGCGATCCAGGCAGCCGACTTGCCGAGCTGAGATCAAGCGGCCAGCAGAAGGGATGCAATCGGTCCGCAGGCAACCTGGGAGCGCTGGGCCAGCCTTCCCCGGGATTGCCTCCGGGCTGAGGTTTGGGCTTTTGCGACTACCGGAACCAGATGGTCAACACTGGCACTTGCAGGTCAGTGCACAAGCGTTAACCTTGGCGCCGAACCAGCTCGCGGCACGGAACGCCGCAGCTCTTTCGACCGATACGGGGCACAGAGAAAGCCCCATTCTCAGGCTGCCCGCCGGGCGTGCAGCCTGCCTACGGAGGCGTTCGCCCGATGCTGCACTTTCTTCCCGCGCCACTGCGCGGCCTGATCGCGAGCCTGCTACTGGCCCTGAACACGCTGTTCTGGTGCTGGCCGCTGTTCTTCGTCGCCCTGCTCAAGTTGCTGCTGCCCTTCGCACCCGCCCAGCGTGCGTTGCGCTTCATCATGCATGGCATCGCGGAAAGCTGGATCGACGTGAACAAGTTTTGGATGCGCCTAGTCGGCCATATCGACTGGAACGTCCAGGGCCTGGAACGCTTCGATACACGCCATTCCTACCTGGTGACCAGCAATCACCAGAGCTGGGTGGACATCCTGGTGCTGCAGTACCAGCTCAACCGACGCATGCCGCTGCTGAAGTTCTTCCTCAAGCAGGAGCTGATCTGGGTACCGGTGATCGGCCTGTGCTGGTGGGCACTGGAGTTTCCCTTCATGAAGCGCTTCAGCAAGGAGTACCTGGCCAAGTACCCGGAAAAGCGCGGCCAGGACCTGGCCACCACGCGCCGTGCCTGCGCGCGTTACAAGAGCAACCCGGTGGCGGTATTCAACTTTCTCGAAGGCACGCGACTGACCCCGGCCAAGCATGCGCAGCAGCAGTCACCGTTCCAGCACCTGCTGAAACCCAAAGCTGGCGGCATCGCCTTCGTGCTCGATGCGATGGGCGAGCAACTGCACGCCATCGTCAACGTCACCATCCACTACCCGCATGGCGTGCCGGGCTTCTGGGACCTGCTCTGCGGCCGTCTGGATGCCGTGCAGGTGAACTTCAAGCAGGTCGACATTCCCCGCGAATTCATCGGTCGCAACTACGATCAGGACAGCGACTACCGTCTGGCCTTCCAGCAGTGGGTCAACCGCCTGTGGGAAGAGAAGGACGCCGAGCTCGCCAGCCTGCACCGACAAGCCTGAAGCGCCAGCGGCGCTTCATTCATCGCCGCGCGGCAGGGGCAGCCTGCTCCAATCCAGCTGGGCCGGCACCTGCAACGCGCTGCTGGCCGGCACGCCCGGCGCCACCAGAAAGCCCTGCATGATGGTGCAGTGATGCCGCGTCAGCCATTCGCGCTGCTCCTGGGTTTCGACGCCTTCGGCGATGACCTCCAGCCCCAGGTGCCGGCCCAGATCGATGATGGTGCTGACCACCGCGGCATCACGCGGTGAATCGAGCATGTTGGAGATGAACAGGCGGTCGATCTTCAGCGTATCCAGCTCGAAATGACGCAGGTACGCCAGTGACGAATAGCCGGTGCCAAAGTCGTCGATGGCGATCTTCACCCCCAGCTCGCGCAGATGACGCAACTGCGCCTGGGTCAGCTCCAGATCCTGCATCAATGCGCTCTCGGTGACCTCCACCTCCAGCTGGCTGGGCTTGAGGCCGTGGGCATCGAGCACCCGCTGCAGGTCGGTGACCAGTTGCGGCATGCCGAACTGCACCGGGCTGACGTTGAGACTGAGCACCATGTCCTCGCCGAACTGCTGCTTGAAGTCCGCCAGTTGCCTGGCGCCTTCGCGGAAGATCCAGTCGCCGACACGGTTGATCAGTCGGGTTTCCTCGAGCAGCGGAATGAACACGTTCGGCGCAACGGTGCCGGCGACGCGGTGCTGCCAGCGCAGCAGGGCCTCGAACCCTCGCAGGCGGCCGGTTTCCAGCTGGAACTGCGGTTGGTACACCAGCACGAAATCATCGTTCTCGATGGCGTGGCGCAGGCTCTCCTCGAGCATCAGCCGCGACCGCGCGCGGCCGTTCATCTCCGGGGAAAAGAAACGGTACTGCTGGCGACCGGCGCGCTTGGCCTCATACATCGCCATGTCGGCGGAGCGCAGCAGGCCCTCGACGCTCTGACCGCACTCGGGAAAACAGGCGATGCCGACGCTGGCGCCCAGGGTGAAGTCCACGCCATCAAGGGTGTGGCGCACCGAGACCAGCTCGATCAGCTTCTCCGCGACCTTGGCCGCGTCCTCGGGATGGCCGAGGTTGTCCAGCAGCGCGGTGAACTCGTCACCGCCGATACGCGCCAGGCTGTCATACGGGCGCAGACAGGCCTTGAGCTGCTCACCGACACGACGCAGCAACTGGTCGCCGACATCGTGGCCGAGCGAATCGTTGATGCGCTTGAATCCGTCCAGATCGAGATACAGCACCGCGACCCGCTGGCCGCTGCGCTCGATACGCGCCAGCGCCGACTCCAGCGCCTGATGAAAACCTCGACGATTGAGCAGGCCAGTCAGCGAATCGGTCACCGCTTGCGACTCCAGCTGCGCATGCAGGTTGCGCACCACTGACATGTCCAGGGCGATCAGTACCATGGCGCGCTGTTGCCGGGGTAACGGCGAGCACGACAGCGCCACCGGCAGGCAACCGCCCTTGAACGTACGCATCATCGCTTCGTGCACGCGGTAAGTCGCATCGCGCTTGAAGTGCCGGTAGAACTCTGACTGCAGCCAGCCACCTTCGCTGGCCGGATTCTTCAGGAACGACAGCAGATCGACGCCTTCCAGGTCGCCCACCTCGCCATCGAGCATCTGCGCCATGGCCGGGTTGGCGAACTGGATGCGGCCGTCCTCACCCACCACCAGAATGCCCTCGGCGGCATTGTCCAGCACCGAGGCATTGAAGGCTCGAGCTCGTTCCAGCTGCTGCGACAGTGTCTGCAACTCGCAGCGATTGTGCTCGTGCTCCAGCAGGCTGTGGATCTTGTGCCGCAGCACACTGGGATCGAAGGGTTTGAGGACGAAATCCACCGCGCCAGAGCTGTAACCGCGCAGTACCGCGTCATGAGTCTGGGCGATGGCGGAAACGAAGATGATCGGCGTCAGCCGCGTACGCGGGTTGCCGCGCATCAGCCGGGCGACTTCGAAGCCGTCCATGCCCGGCATCTGCACGTCGAGCAGCACCAGCCCGACATCCTCTTCGAGCAGGCAGCGCAGCGCTTCCTCGCCGGAACTGGCGCAGCGCAGTTGCCACTCACCATCCTCGAGCAGCGCCTGCATGGCCTCGAGGTTTTCCATACGGTCATCGACCACCAGCAGAACCTGCTTGGCGGGTACGGCGGCGTTCTTGCTCTGCGCCTGGGCCATCGTCACTCCCCTATCCATCTGCCCTTGCACGACTCACTCCCACCATCAGGTTAGTCCATCGTCGGAGGAAGGTAGGGTTGGCATCCCCAGCCAACGCTCCAGCAGCGCCAGCAGCTCATCGCGCTTGATCGGCTTGGCCATGTAATCGTCCGCCCCGGCGGTGATGCACTTCTCCCGGTCGCCTTTCATGGCATGGGCCGTGAGCGCGATGATCGGGATCACGCAGCCATGCTCCTGCTTGAGCAGGCGCGTGGCTGTATAACCATCCATGTTGGGCATGGCCATGTCCATCAGGATCAGATCAAAGGGGTCGCGTTGGTAGCTGGCGATGGCCTCGATGCCATCCTTGGCGGAACTGACGCGCAACCCCACTTCATCCAGCAGCGCCGTCAGCGCATAGACGTTACGCACATCGTCATCCACCAGCAGGATGCGTTTGCCCTGCAGCAGGCTCGGCGCATTGGCCGGTTGCGGCGCACGCACGTCACCAAGGAAGCCCTGCACCGCCTGACACAGCGCGCCGGTGTCATCGCCATGCTTGCGCACCACCACCGCGCTGTAGCGGCGCAGGCGCTGCAGCGTCTGCTGGGTGACGTCCACCCCCGTGTTGATCACCACACGCATGCCCTGCAGCGGCCGCAACTGGTTCAGGCTCTCGAGCAGGGCGAAGCCGTCCTGATCCGGCAGGTCCAGGTCCACTACCAGCGCAAAGAACGGCCCCTGCGCATAGGCCGCGCGCGCCTGCTCGCCGTCGGCGCAGGCGGTGACCTGAAAGCCCAGTTCAGTGAGTTGCTCGCGGTAGTGCTCGCGCTCCACCTCGACATCTTCCACCAGCAGCAACGCCTGCCCCTGCTGGGCGCCATGCTGCAGGTCGATGAACACCTGCTCCAGCTCGTCGCGGCCGATAGGCTTGACCAGGTAGCGCGTACCGTCATCGTTCCAGCCAGCCGGCTGCGGGACGCAGGAGATGATATGCACCGGCGTGTGGCGGTGGGTCGGCTGTGCACGCAGACGACGGAAAAGCTGCCAGCCACTGAGATCGGGGAGCAGGATGTCGAGGATCACCGCGTTGAACGACTCCTGCTGCAACAGCCCGAGGGCCTGCAGCCCCGTGCGGCAGTGCACGCTCGAGAAGCCGTGAGTGTGGGCCTCTTCGGCGATCACGGCGGCGAAATTGACGTCGTCCTCGATGATCAGCAGCGGCGGTCCGTCGCCGGCGCGCTGCGGCCCCTCGACCGGCGCCTCGATACTGAGCGAACCGGCCTGAACCGGTAGACGAACCGTGAAGACGGCGCCCTGACCGGGTGCACTCTGCAGGCTGATGTCGCCATCCAGCGCCAGTACCAGTTGACGGGTGATGGCCAACCCCAAGCCGGTCCCGCCGAAACGCCGACTGATGGAGCCGTCGATCTGCTGGAAGGCCTGGAATACCTGTTCATGCTGAGCCGGATCGATGCCAATGCCGGTGTCACGCACACTGAAGCAGAGCAGCTCGCGCTCGTCCTCCTGACGGCCCTGGCTACTGACACTGAGCGTGACTTCGCCCTGATCGGTGAACTTCAGCGCATTGGACAGCAGGTTGCGCAATATCTGATGCAGGCGCACGCGATCGGTGTGGATAACCCGAGGTACGCCGGCCTCCAGCTCGGTGTGCAACCGCAGCCCCTTGAGCTCGGCCATCGGCCGCAGACTGGCATCCAGCTCCACCAGCACGTCCTGCATGTTGATCGGCTCGAGTTTGAGCTGCATGCGCCCGGACTCGACCTTGGCCAGGTCGAGCACATCGTTGATCAACTGCAATAGATCGCTGCCGGCGCGGTGCACGATATCGGCGTGCTTGGTCTGCTTCTCGGTGAGATTGCCGGCCAGGTTCTGCCGCAGCTGATCGCTGAGGATCAGGATGCTGTTGAGCGGCGTGCGCAGCTCGTGGGACATATTGGCGAGAAACTCGGATTTATAGCGGTTGGCCAACAACAGTTGCTCGGCCTGCTCACGCAGTTTCTGCTCGGCCGCCTTGCGCTCGCTGATGTCGATGATCACCGCCTGAACCAGATTTTCATCGCCGCTGCGAATCGGCGACAGGCCGACTTCCAGAGGGATCATCCGACCTTCGCGGTGCAGCCCGAACAGTTCGCGATTACCTCCCATGCGGCGCTGCTCGGGCATGGCCTGGTAACCACGACGCATCGCCACATGGCCGCCGCGCTGTGCGGCCGGCAAGAGCAGTTCCACCGGTTCGCCAAGCAGCATCTGGCGCTCGTAGCCGAACAACAGCTCGGTCTGCCGATTGACCATGGCGATGCGCCCCAGACCGTCGACCAGCACAATGGCGTTGGGCGAGGCCTCGACCACCAGACGGAAGCGTTCTTCGGCCACCTTGCGGGCGCGCAGATCCACCAGATTGATAAGGTAGCTACTGCCCTCGTGCAGTGGATTGAGGCTGATGCTGACCGGAATGGACTCGCCACGTAACGTGCGCACGATGCGCTCGTCGCCCTCGGCCAACTGCTCATGCAGGTCTCTCGGTGATTCGATATTGGGTAGCACCCGCAGTATGGTTTCACCCGGCAACGCATTGAGCGGGCAATCGAACAGCTCGGCGGCACTGCGGTTGGCCATTTCGATACGACCCTTGTCGTCGCACAGCAGAGTCGCCACCGGCAGGCGCTCGACCAGCAGGCGAAAACGTTCTTCACGCTCCCGCAGCTTGACCGCGGTTTTCTCGCTGAGGTGCAGCTTGCGCTCACGCTGGTAGAGATAGCCGCCGACCAGGAGCGCCAGCAGCACGGTCGCAGCGAAGCCGGCCCACAATCCCAGGGTCCCCGTTCGATCGATCAGATTGCGCTCGTACTCGACCGTGCCGATCACATCCAGGCTCCAGACCCGGCCATATAGCGGCAGTTCCAGGTGATCGCGAAACTTCGGTTGCCAGCCGTTGGGCTGGCTTTCACCAGCGAGCAGATCCGTATCCGGCGCTCGCAGGTCCGTCAGGACGATATCGAAAAGCCGGGTCTGGGAGCCGAGAATGCCCTCCATCAGGTCATGGCTGCGAAAGGCGCCATGCACCACTCCCAGCAAGGCCTCACGACGTTGCTCCGCCGTATTGAGGGGCACACCCGGACGGAAGACCGGGAGGAACAGGAGCACGCCCTGCTGCACGTTGACATCGATCTCCTGACGGAGCACCACAGGTCCGCTCAGGCTCGCCTCGCCACTCTCGATGCTGCGCTCGATGGCGTCCAGGCGAGTCGGCTCGCTGAGCATGTCGAACCCCAGCACGCGCCGGTTTCGCCAATCCAGGGGGCTCACGTAATCGATCGGCAGGTAGTGTTCGCGCTCTTGCGCCGGGAACATCTGATAGTCGAGCCGCCCGTCGGCCAGCACCTCGGCGCGAAAATCAGGTAATTGTTCAGCCGTCAGGTAACGCGACCAGGCTACGGCCTGAATACCAGGGTAGCGGTCCTGCAACTGCAGCTGGTCCAGCGCACGCTGCCATTCCACGGGCGACACGCGGTCGCTGCCGGTCATCAGCCCGGACACGCCACGCAGCGCCATTTCATAGGCCTGCATCCGCGCCACGACCCGCTGGCCGATATCCTGCGCTTCGAGCTGAAAGCGCTGCTGGCTCTCCTCCCGCTCCCGCTCCTGCAAGACGCTCCATTGCCAGAAGATCAGGCCCCCCAGCCCGAACAACAGACTCAAGGCAACCAGTAGCGGTATCCAGGGCCTTGGCGGCCGCTCGACAGCTCTGTCGTCCATTCGCTCTCCCTCGGTCATCCAGAACCAACGCGCACAGGTCATCCGTGCGTGGGCTGCACTGAACCTTAGCAGGCATTCTAGTCAGGTTTGGAATGGATGGCCTTTGGCCAGAAGAGACTCGACGGGCGGTCCGGAATATTGGCGCAAACGCCTTCTTTCATGCTGTGTGGCGACGCAGCAGAAGCTAACGGCGGATATGAAAAAGCCTCCCGTCGGGAGGCCTCGAGCGAGACTGAGCGGCGTTACAGCGGACGCAGGTTGATCTCGACGCGACGGTTCTGCGCACGGCCTGCGTCACTGGCGTTGCTGGCGATCGGCTGGCTCGGACCGGCGCCGTATGCGGAGATACGCTGGCCGGGCACACCGTTGCCGGTCAGGTAGTTGGCCACGCTCTGCGCGCGACGTTGCGACAGGCTCTGGTTCAGCTCCTGCGAACCAGTGCTGTCGGTGTGGCCGACGATGTTCACGCCGTTCTTGTCGAACTCCTTGAACACCAGCACCAGCGAATTGAGAGTCGGGTAGAAGCTGCTGGAGATATCTGCCGAGTTGCTGGCGAAGGTGATGTTGCCCGGCATGATCAGTTTCAGATCATCGCCATTGCGTTGCACCTGCACGCCCGTGCCCTGCAGGGTCTGACGCAGCTTGGCTTCCTGGGTATCGACGTAATAGCCATAACCACCGCCGGCAGCGCCACCGACGGCCGCACCGATCAGTGCACCTTTGGTGCGGTCCTTCTTGCTCGACGTGGCAGCGCCGATCACCGCTCCGGTCGCAGCGCCGATACCGCCATAGATGCCGGCTTTGCCAGCCTGGCTTTCGCCGGTATACGGATTGGTGGTGCAGCCAGCCAGCATGGCCATGAGCGCAGTGGCTGCGATCAGATTACGTCTGGTCTTCATAACGTTTCCTTAGGATTTCTTGGTATCGGGCAGACATGCCACAGCCTTCGAACCGCTAGGGCGCGGCGAAGTTCCGCCCAAGCTTATCAGCCTGAGCGGGTAAGGACTGCGATCTAGAGCAGGTCGGAGCGATACGCGCAGGTCACTGCACGCCGGGCAACGGCCGCAGTGTGACCTCGACACGACGGTTCTGCGCGCGACCATCTGCCGTGGCATTGCTCGCCACCGGTTGATCCGGCCCCATGCCGCGGGTGCTCAGGCGACTGGGGTCGACACCCTGCGCCAGCAGGTAATCGGCCACGCTCTGTGCGCGGCGTTGCGACAGCGCCATGTTGTGGCTGTGCGAACCGGTGCTGTCGGTATGACCGACCACCTCGATGCTGTTCTGGTTGTACTGGCGGAAGGAGTTGGCCAGGTTGTTCAACGGCTGGTAGAAGCTGCTGGCGATTTGCGCCGAGTCGGTGGCAAAGGTGATGTTGCCGGGCATGATCAGCTGGATCACGTCGCCCTGGCGCTGCACTTCGACGCCCGTGCCCTGCATGCTGCGACGCAGCTCTTCTTCCTGCTTGTCGGCGTAGTAGCCATAGCCCGCCGCGGCGGCACCGGCCACCGCCGCGCCGATCAGCGCGCCCTTGCCGCGGTTGTCATGATTGATCAGGGCGCCGGCAGCCGCACCGGCCAACGCACCGATCCCGCCATAGGTGGCGGTGCGATTGGAGCTCGGCGCACTCTGGTCGTACGGATTCTGCGAGGCGCAACCAGCGAGCAGTAACGCAGACGAGCAAAGGGCAATCAGGGAAAGGCGGAACATGAAGGCATCTCCATGAACGGTGGATGATGGCCATTTGAGTCAGCGTACCGCCATTAGTGCCCTGTCACGCGCGAATAAAGGGGTTCTCGCGCATCTCCTCGCCCAGGCGAGTGTCCGGGCCGTGGCCGGTAACCACGGTGGCCTCCTCGTCGAGGCTGTACAGACGCTGCTTGATCGAACGCTCGATGGTGGCGTAGTCGCCACCCCACAGATCGGTACGGCCGATACCCCGACGGAATAGGGTATCGCCGGCGATCAGCAGCTTGGCGTCGGCGAACCAGAAACTCATCGAGCCCGGCGTATGCCCGGGCGTATGCAGGGCCACGCCGCAGCCGCAGGCCAGCTCCTCGTCATCGGCCAGCCAGCGATCCGGTGCCGGCACCGGCGTATAGGGCACACCGAACATGTTGCACTGCATCTCCAGGTTGTCCCAGAGGAACTGATCATCCTTGTGCAGATGCAGCGTGGCGCCGGTCTTCTCCTTCATCTGCCCGGACGCGAGAAAATGATCGAGATGGGCATGCGTGTGAATGATGCTCACCACCTTCAGACCAAGGGCCTCGAGCCGCGCCATGATCAGATCGGGATTACCGCCCGGATCGACCACGATGGCCTTCTTCGTGATCGGGTCACCGATGATGGTGCAGTTGCACTGCAAAGGCCCGACGGGGAAGGTTTCGCGAATCAGGGCGGGGCGTTCGGCGGTGCTCATCAGGAAACCTCGTTGCGGTAGTCGCCGGGCAGTTTACCGGTCCATTTGCGGAATGCACGGCGGAAATTGGACGGGTCGCTGAAGCCCAGTAAATGAGCGATTTCATAAAGCGGCAAGTGCGTGGTGGTCAGGTACTGCAGAGCCAGACGCTTGCGCACCTCGTCGAGCACCTGCTGATAGCTGGTGCCCATCTGCGCCAGATGCCGGCGCAAGCTACGGCCGCTGGTGTGCAGGGCGCTCGCGGCGCTTTCCAGGTCGGGAAAGTCACCCGGGCGCGTCAACAACAGGCGGCGCAGTCGCGTAAGCAGGCCATCCCGCACATCGAGACTGGCCAGCAGCGCCTCGCACTGTTGCTCGCACATTAACACCGTGGCCGGGTTGGCCAGCGCCATGGGGCGCTGCAGATAGTGCCGAGGCACGCGCAGCCAGTTGTAAGGCTGTTCGAACTGCGCCGCCACGCCGAACACCTCGACATAGCGCTGGGCGTATTCGGGCGCCGAATGCGCAAAACCGACGGCCAGGCCCTGCAGTTCTTCACCCAGGAGAAAACGCGCGATGGTGTGGATGCTGGTCAGCAGGCCCTCGGCGGTAAAACGCGACTGCGGCCCCGCAGGAAAGGTCTCCACGGCGCGCAACTGCATGTCCTCTCCCTGCTCCACCAGCTCCAGTTCGAATGACAGACCGAGCACCCGATAGTACTTGAGGGCGAACTGCAGCGCTTTGCCCAGATTGGCGCTGGACAGCACCGCGTAACCGAGAATGCCGTGGGTGGAAACGTTAAGGCGCTGGCCCAGCAACAGCCCCAGCGCCGGCTCACCGCAACGCTCCAGCGCGGCCTGGGTCAGCAGATGAAAGTCGAGAAAGGACAACCGCGCATTGGGGCTACCGAGCACTTGCGGGCGTACCCGCGCAGCGGCAAACAGCTCGGCACGGGCCAGGCCAAGCTCCTCGGCGAGCGCCAGCAGCGCCTCGGCGTAGGCCACTGGAACCAGTTCGGCAGTGAAGAGGGTTTGCTTCATGGGCTTGTTGTTCTGGCGGCTGGCCGCAAATGACCCGTTATTCGAAGACCTTAACCTTGCCCACGACGCTCCGACAACCCCGCTCATCGAGCAGCGAATGCCACCACGACTTTTTTGCCTGGCCTGCAAAAGCTCTCTGAAGGTTCCAGTAATCGGGTTCCGGTTTAGCCGCAGCGGCCGGATCAGCGGCCTACCAAACCTCAACTTTTTCTCCGACGGCGGCGAGTGGCCAGATATGACCGCAACCTTGGCTGTTACGAACCTGTGCGCCGACGCTCGCCGCGCTCATAGTGACAAGCAGTCAAACAGTGCAATGGAGCCCTCATGGCCAGCACCACTCCGGAAGGATTGCAGATCCGCCCCAGGCATATGGATTTCGATCTGCCCAATCCGCTGCCGCGCCACTGGAACGGCGGCGACGCCTTCAAGACCCATTTGTTCGATGCCATGTCAGTGTTGTTTCCCGATGGCGAGCGTTTCTTCATCGACTCGGTGCGTCAGTTCCGCGACCGTATCGAAGACCCGGTACTCAAGGAACAGATTCGCGGCTTCATCGGTCAGGAAGGCCACCACAGCCGTGAACATCTGGAATACAGCCAGCGCCTGCGCGACCTGGGCTACGACGTCGAGCGCTTCGAAAAGCGCGCCCGCGCGCGTATCCGCTACACCCAGAAGAAGTTCTCGCCCCAGCGCCAGTTGGCCGCGACCGCAGCACTGGAGCACATCACCGCGATCATGGCCGATGGTTTGCTGAGAAATGATGCCTATATGGCTGACGCTCACCCAACCCTAAAGCGTCTGTGGCGCTGGCATGCGCTGGAAGAAACCGAGCACAAGGCGGTGGCCTTCGACGTCTACAACCAGGTATGCGGCAGCCGCAAGCTACTGCGCCGGGCGATGATCATGAGCACCTTCTTCTTCGTACTCGATACCACGCGCGGCCTGGCGCACATGCTCAAGGTCGACGGCCTGCTGTGGAACTGGCGCGTGTGGCGCGACGGCATCCGTTGGATGTGGGGCAAGGAAGGCGTGTTCCGCCCGCTGATCAGCACCTACCTGGACTTCTTCAAGGCCGGCTTCCACCCCTGGGAGCACAACAACCTGGACCTGCTGCACGCCACGCGCGTGGAGTTCGACGGCGCAGCCAGCTCGGCTTAACCGCAGCCTCTTGTCAGGCTGCGCGAAATCAGTACATCTTGCTGATGCTCATGCATACCACTTCTCGAGGCACGCCTTGTCGACCGCGGCTGACGAGAAGACTGGACGTCCTGTCTGGCATAGCGGCGCCAATCTCAGTGCAACAAACCCAACCCCTTGGCCCGGGCGACGGCCTGGGTGCGCCGTTCGACGCCGAGCTTGCTGTTGATGTGCCGGGCATGAGTCTTGACCGTGTGCAGGGAGATGAACAGACGTTCGCTGATCTCCTGGTTCGAACAGCCACGCGCAATCAACTGCAGTACCGCCAGCTCGCGGCCGCTGAGCTTCTCGGTAAGCGGCTCCTGCTCGGCTTCAGGCAACTCGTCAATGGGCTGCTGCGTCGGAAGTTGTGCGAACAAGGCGTCACGTACCTGACAGGACGATGTACGTTCTTGCAAGCGCTCACGCAGCCACTGCGGCTGATGCTGCACCAGTTCGATGAACGGCAGCAGCGCACCGCCCTGAGCGAGATCCAGACAACTGTCGAGCTGCTGCTGCGCCTCCCGCTCTCGCCCGGTCTGCTTCAGTAACTGGGCGAGCTGCGCCTGCGCCGCCAGACCGACCAACTGACCACCCAGCCCCTGTGCACGCTGCTGCAACGCACGCAGACGGCGCTCCGCATGCTCCAGCTCGCCCTGTAAGCGCTCCAGAGCCGCCTGCTGCAGATCGATATGCAACGCCAGCTGCGGGTGAAACTCCGGCGCCAGTGCTCGCCCCTGCTCACCATAGGTTTCCGCCAACTGAGGCAGCCAGGCGGCAGCCAACTCCACCTGCCCTTGCCGCAGCCACAGCTCACACTTGATCAGCGTGATCATCGCCAGGTAATAGATCGCCGGCACATCCCAGACATGCATCAAGCGTTCGGCCTCACCCAGCAGAGCAAACGCCTCGGCTGGCCGTCCATCACGCCCTTCCAGGCTGGCCAGCACGCAATAGCCAATCAACGCACCGACGTCGCGGCAAGCCCTGGCTTCGGCAATCCCCACTCGTAAGCGCTCCACGGCCTGAGGCTGCAGACGCAAACTGAGCAGATAGCCCTCATAAATCGTCAACCGCGCCCGCACCGAGTAACTACGCTGTGCCGACAAACGCTGCACCAGCAACAATCCCTGATGCACCTCCTCTTGCGCGCGCAGCACCTCACCACGGGCCTGCAGCACGCGGGCACGCTCGTAGTGGGCAAGCGCCTCGAGCAGAGGGTTGTCGATACGCTGCGCCAGCTCCAGAGCGTCGCGGTTCAGCCCACGCGCACGCCACAGATCGCCACGCACCATGGCCAGGTTGGACAACGCCGACAGGCACATGAAGTGCGGACCGTAACGCTCCGCCGGTAAAGCGGCCAAGGCCTCACTGCATTGCCGTTCGGCACGCACACCATCGCCACGGCCACGGGCGATGACCCCATCGAGCGCCTGCCATTGCGCCAGCAGGCTGCGCTGGGCGGCAGGCTCGGCAGCCGGCAGGAAGCGTGCGAGCTGATCAAGCAGCTCTTGGGCGGCATCCAGCTGGCAGGCCAATGCCAGTGCCCAGCCATAGAGCATGATCAGTCGTGGTGTGCTGGCCAGCAGATCGTCCGGCAGATTGGTTTTCCAGCGCAGCAGCATGGCGATGTTCTGTTCCGCCAGCATCTGCTCCTCGGACAGGTTCTGCACCAGGCTGGCGGCCACGTCTGCCTGCCCCGCCAGCAGCGCCTGCTCGATGGCGGCATCCAGCATGCCTTGCGCAGTGAACCAGCGACAGGCACGCAGGTGGGCGCTACCGTGCGAACGACTCAATCCGTCGGCAGAGCGCGCATTGAGCAAGTCGGAGAACAGGTGGTGATAGCGAAACCAGTGCCCCTGCTCGTCGAGCGGCACCAGAAACACCTGATTGGCCTGCAGATGACGGATGATCGCGGCGCTGTCATGGCTGTCACGAACTGCATCGCACAGCTCAGCGCAGAAGCGCTCCATGCAGGCGGTTTCATACAGGAACTGTTGCACCTCGGCGGGCTGCCGGTCGATGACTTCCTCGAGCAGGTATTCACGGATCAGCCCTTCACCGCCGTGCAGTTGAAGCACCTCGCCAGCTTCCGCCAGTTCCTCGACAGCCAACAGCCAGAGGCGTAAACCAGCGATCCATCCCTCACTACGCTGCAGAATCCCGCTGACCTGCTCCTTCTCGAGGCGCGCGCCCTGACTTGCCAACAGCGCGTCCAACTCGGCAGCCGTCAGACGCAGATCCTGCTCGTTGAGTTCCAGCAACTGTCGCGACAGACGCAGGCGCGCCAGGTGCCAGTCAGGCCGCTGACGGCTGGTGACCAACAGCAGCACACCAGGAGGTAAATGGTTGAGGAAGAATTGCAGACAACGATCCAGCACCGGCCCCTGCGCCAGATGGTAGTCGTCCAGCACCAGCAACAGCGGTTGACCATCATCGAGTTGCTGGGTCAGCTCATCGAGTAAACCGTCAAGCCACTGCTCGAATGCGAAGGGTTGGTGGCGCTGGCGCATCTTCAGCAGCCCGAGCGCTTCCTCGCCGAGGCCAGGGTAGAGCTGCTGCAGCCCGTTCAGGAGACGCTCGAGAAAGCGCCCCGGATCATGATCGCGCTCGCTCAGCCCGAGCCAGAGGCTGTGCCAGTGATCGGGTAGTCGTTCGCAGAACTCGATGGCCAGCGAGCTTTTGCCAAAGCCTGCTGGCGCACTGACCAGCAGCAATCGCCCTTGCAGGCCCTCTTCGAGACGCTCGCACAGCCTGGGTCGCGGCATATGCCCTGCTGGCAGTGGCGGACGATAGAAACGCGCTTCCACCGGTGTGGCCGGCATGTATGGAAAACCTGGCGAGCGGGAGAGATCTGTCATCGGCCTATTCTTGGAAGTCTTCTATCTGCATCGGCGGGCTCGATCTGAACCCAGCCTAGCGACTTGCAATGGCCATTTGAAGCACCCGCTACAGTCCGTAACGAAAAAGCCGGCGCAAGGCCGGCTTCGTCGTGTTGCTTGAGGCAGGTTTTAGCGAACGCCAGCCTGACGCAGAGCCGCCGGGGTGAAGTCGCTGCCCGAGGCCTTATAGTTGAAGTCGTAGGCTTGTTTCTCCTCGTTCTTCATACCCAGGGCCAGGTAGCGACCGGACAGCAGGTCGTAAAGGGTCTCCACGGTGTACCACGGCACCTGCTTGTCGTAGTAGTACTGGGCATGCGCCTCTGCTACACGCCACAGGGTGCCACGGCCATCGTAGTGGTCGATCAGAGCGGCTTGCCAGGTGTCCTCGTCGATGTAGAAGTCACGCTTGGCATAGATGTGGCGCTCACCCGACTTCAGGGTCGCGGTCACGTGCCACACGCGGTGCAGCTCGTAACGGGTCAGGTCCTGATTGATGTGACCGGCCTTGATGATGTCAGAGTACTTCAGGCTCGGCGAATCGAGCTTGTAGGCGTTGTAGGGGATATAGATCTCTTTCTTGCCCACCAACTCCCAGTCATAGCGATTCGGCGCACCGTTGTACATGTCCAGGTTATCCGAGGTGCGCAAGCCGTCAGCCGCGGTACCCGGACCGTCGTAGGACACCTGCGGGGCGCGGCGCACACGACGCTGTCCGGCGTTGTATAGCCAGGCCAGGCGCGGTTCCTTTACCTGGTCGAGGGTCTCGTGCACCAGCAGCACGTTACCCGCCAGACGCGACGGAGCCGTTACGCGCTGCTTGAAGTAGAACAGTACGTTGCTTTCCTTGCTCGCGTCGGAGTCGGTCAGCGCGTCGCGGAAGACGAACTCGTCCTGGAAGTACACCAGCGAGAACGAACCGTTGGCCTGGGGAGTGGCCTGGGTCACCAGTCGACGCACGCTGCCGCCACGGTAGCGGGTAATGTGGTTCCAGATGACCTCCAGACCATTCTGTGGGATCGGGAAGGGGTTGGCGGTCTGGAAGTTCTCCAGGCCGTTACCACCCTGCACCATTTTGGTGCTAACCGCGTTCTGCTTGGTCGCCTCCAGCACGGCAGCCGGCAGGCTAGCCGAGCGGTGGGTCGGGAAGACCGGCATCTTGTAGCTTTCCGGGTAGCGCTTGAACATCGCCAACTGGCCAGGGGTCAGCTTGTCCTTGTACTGCTCGACGTTCTGCGCGGTGATGGTGAACAGCGGCTGCTCGTTGGCAAACGGATCGGCCAAAAAGCCACGCGAATCGACCGCGCCGGCATTGGTCGGCAGGCCGCCAGTCCAGGCCGGGATCGAGCCATCGGCATTGCCTGCCATCTCGGCGCCGACCGGAGTCAGGGTGGTGCCCAACTTCGCAGCCTCGTCAGGCGACACTGCCGCCATCACGCCGGTCGCCAGCAGAGACAGGGTCAGGACACCGCTTTGCCACAGTTTTTTTGTTGTTTTCATACGCATCATGATTCCTCGAAATTCCTGTCCGCTTAGAAGCTCATACCGAAGCTGAGCGCGACGAAGTCGCGGTCACGCTGGGTGTTGTACTTTCCGCCACCGAAGAAGCTGGTGTAAGACAGGTCGGCGGTATAGGTGTTCTGGTACTCGGCGTTGAGGCCGAGACTCACAGCCTTGCGACCCTCCTCAAAGTTGGCGCCAGGACCTGGAGAGTAGCCCTTCACGTCATGCGACCAAGCCACACTCGGGCGAAGGTTCACACCAGCGACTGCGTTCGGGTAATCCCAAATTGCGCGAGCGCGATAGCCCCACGAGTCGGAGGTGGTGAAACCGTCATTCTCACAATAACGTCCGACATTCTGATCAGTGGGATTGCCAATAGTACCGGCGTTGAGCGCCTGGCAGGTTGGCAAACCGCTGAGTTCACCTTCAAGCGGGCCCGGGCCAAACACTGGGTCACGCCCATAACGCGCTTCGCTGTTGCTCTCCAAACCGCCAACGTGAGTCCAACCGATCTCACCGACCAATGTCAGACGGCTGGCGCCCATGACTTGATCGAAGAAATGCGTGAAGGTCGTTTGCAGTTGAGTGATTTCCTTGCGCCGGTAACCATGCAGATCAGCCCCTGGCTGACCATCCAAAACCGAACCATTGCCATATACCGGCACACCGCCAACGCTAATCGGATCAAGCCCCGCATATAGAATGTCGGTTGTATTGAGCTGAACAGGCGCATTGGGGCGATAGCTCAGCTCACCACTCCAAGCAGTGCCGGTAGGCAGCGTAGTGGAGAAGCTCAAACCATAGAGACGAATGTCTTCGGGGTACTCGATGAAATAGCTGGAGTTTCCCGCCATGGCTGCGGCAGCCAAGCCAGCGGCGGTGGAAGCTCCAACAAGTCCTGCTGCGCCAGTAGCGATGGTATTGATTTGGTCGACGATAGCCTGATCAGCCCCCCGCCCACTGAAGATCGGCAGACGACTGTGATAGTTGATGAAATAGGCGCCGAACTCGGTATCGAGCGGCTCGAATAGATAGCGGAAGGCAACGCCGAACTGCCCGCTGTCACGTGCGTCACGATCAGGGCCACGTTCAACCAACAAACCTTCATCCCAGGGCGAAGGTGTAACACCAGCAGATCCCAGAAGACTGTTGATCAACGCAATGGAAGCAGGATCGTTGGTCAGCACTGCCAGGTTCTGGTCACAACCGTCCGCAACAACATCGGCCTGAGAGAAGAATGTGCCGCAGTTATCCACCACAGTCTGATCCCACTCAAGCTGGTAAAACGCTTCCATCGACAGGTTGTCGGTCAAACTCTGCGCCACATAGAACATGTTGACCGGAATCAGGCCTTCCTTGATTTCAGCACCAGGGCGGCGGAACGCAGCAACGTCTACAGGGTTGATCGCGTTAATCCCATTCTGGATGAACGTGCTTTCCCCCCAGCTAACCACCTGTTTACCCAAACGAACCGAGCCTGGCTGATTGCCGATGGCATAGTTGTGGTAGACGAAGGCATCAAGAATTTCAGCGCCGGAGGACTGCGCACCTTCTTTACGGTTGCTGTCACTGATGTCCTTGAAGAGGCGGCTTTCATCCTTCAGCTCGAAGTCGTACCAGTATTTGCCGCGGACGAATACGCCGGTGTCACCGTACTTCAATTCGAGGTCGTGGATACCCTTGAAGATCTTCGAGAAGGTCTCACCACGCTTAAAATTTAGATGACCGTCGTCGGAGGTTTGAGACAGGCCGCGACCACCATTATTCACGCCGATAAGGTCTTTATCCGCTTTCTCTGTAGCCCAGCTAGCGCCTACGGATAGCTGTGAATCGAACTGTCCTTCGATCTCACCGATATTGAAAGTGACGCCGAATGCCGGAGCGGCAAGGGTGGAAGCGAGGCTGACGGCCAGCGGCAGTTTTGCCAGGCGCCAGGGAGATATTGTTTTTGTCATCGACGCTACTCCATCTATTTTTTGTTATGGATGCTTTGACTATAGCCAGTGGGGGGTACTGCTTGATCCCTCGAAAGTGTGATTTGCAGCCTCCAGGCACTCTGGCTCGCAGGTTTCAGGCCCTGCCCCTAGCCAAGCATGGACGGGAAACAGCAATTAGCAAGCCAAACGCTTGTTTGACTGAGCGGTCACTTTCACCGCCCAGTCAATTCGCACCTCACAGCGTGGACAGGAACGTGCTACCCGCCTCCTGCCACTGGGCGATTTCGACGCGAATGCGCTTCTTGTCCAGTTTGCCGACGCTGGTCTTGGGAATTTCGGTAACAAGGGCGATTTGCGTGGGAATCGCCCACTTGTTGATGTGGCCTTGCTCGACGAAAGGCTTGAGGTGCTCCTTTAGCCCCTTGGCATCCAAACCCTGCGCGTCACGCAACACCACCAAGGCGAATGGCCGTTCACCCCACTGCGGATCGGGCACACCCACAACCGCCACTTCACGTACCGCCGGGTGACGACTGATCAGGTCCTCCAGCTCCAGCGAGGAAATCCACTCACCGCCAGTCTTGATCACATCCTTGATTCGGTCGCGGATTTCGATGAAACCCATACCGTCGATGGTCGCCACATCACCCGTGTGGAGCCAACCATGTGCCCAAAGCTCCTCGCCCTTCTCAGGCTCACGGAAATAGCCCTGGGTCAGCCAGGGCGCGCGCAGCACCAACTCGCCCTGGGACTCACCGTCGCTCGGCAGCAATTTGCCGTCGGCATCCATGATTGCTGCTTCCACCAGCGGCACCGGAATACCGGCCTTGATTCGATAGGTGGTGCGCTCGTCCTCGCTGCCGGCACGTAACTCTTCATTGAGGTAGGCACAGGAAATCAGCGGGCAGGTCTCGGACATCCCGTAGGCCGCAGTCAGCTGGATACCACGAGCCTTGGCCGCCTCGTAGAGGGCGCGATTCAGTGCGCTGCCGCCGATGATCATCTTCATGCCGCCAAAATCATGGCCCTGCGCACCGGGTGCTCCCAGCACCATCTGCAAAATGGTCGGGACGCAGTGGGAGAAGCTGACCTTTTCTTCCTTGATCAGGCGGCAAAGCATGTCCGGCTCGTAGCGGCCGGGATATACCTGCTTGACCCCGAGCATGGTGGCCACGTACGGCACGCCCCAGGCATGCACGTGGAACATCGGGGTGATCGGCATGTAGACATCATCGTTGCCCATCAGGCGGATGCTGTCCAGGCCGCCCATGGTGGTCGCCATGGACAGGGTGTGCAGCACCAGTTGCCGATGAGTGAAGTACACGCCCTTGGGGTTACCAGTGGTGCCAGTGGTATAGAAGGTCGTAGCCACCGAGTTCTCATCGAAATCGGCGAAGTCATAGTGCGGGCTGGCCGCAGCCAGCAGGCTCTCGTACTCGCCAACGAGGTTCGGCAGGTCGGCGTTCTTGTCTTCGCCATCGGTCAACAGCAGGGTTTTCTCCACCGTGGTCAGTTGACCGGCAATACCGTTGTACAGCGGCACGAACTCACTGTTGACCAGCACGAAACGGTCTTCGGCATGGTTCATGGTGTAGAGAATCTGATCCGGCGACAGGCGGATGTTGATGGTGTGCAGCACCGCGCCGAGCATGGGAATGGCGAACATGCACTCCAGATAGCGGTGGCTGTCCCAGTCCATTACAGCCACGGTATCACCGGCCTTGACCCCCGCCTGGCTAAGCACGTTGGCCAGGCGCGCGACACGCTCGTTGAAGGTGGCGTAGCTGTAACGCAGCTTGTCGCGATAGACGATTTCGCGGGTCTTCTCGTAACGGCTACCGGACAGCAGCAGACGCTTGATCAGCAGCGGATAAGCGTGGGCGTTATTGGCGGGAGGGATCAGTCGAGTCTGCAGCATGAAGTCACCTTGAGGCACGCGAGGAATAGGTATGCAACGACTCTAGAGCGGCTCATGCACAGCTAAATCAGCCCAAAGAATGATTTGCCACGTGACTCTATGGCCACTTTTGGTCACAGGTTAGAATCAATCCAGCTAGTCAGTCCTGAAACAGGCTTCATCGCCCAATACTTTCGTTCGAGGTAACACCATGTCCGATATCGTCATCGTCAGCGGCGCCCGTACTCCCATGGGCGGTTTTCAAGGCAGCCTGGCCAGCGTACCCGCTGTCGAGCTGGGCGCTGCTGCCATTCGCGAGGCAGTCAAGCGTGCCGGTATCGAGCCGGCCGACGTGCAGGAAGTGATCATGGGCTGCGTACTGCCGGCTGGTCTCAAGCAAGGTCCGGCCCGCCAGGCGTCGCTCAATGCTGGACTGCCCTCTGCCACCGGTTGCACCACCATCAACAAGCTATGCGGCTCGGGCATGAAGGCGGTGATGATGGCTTTCGACTCGCTCAAGGCCGGCAGCAACCAGGTAATGATCGCAGGCGGCATGGAAAGCATGTCCAACGCGCCCTATGTGCTGGAAAAGGCCCGCACCGGCCTGCGCATGGGCCATGGCGAGATCAAGGACCACATGTTCCTCGACGGCCTGGAAGACGCGCGCACTGGCCGCCTGATGGGCTCCTTCGCCCAGGAAACGGCCGACCAGTACGGCATCAGCCGCGAGGAAATGGACGCCTATGCCATCGAATCGCTGCGCCGCGCGCAGGTGGCGATCAAGGACGGCTCGCTGGACGCGGAGATCGTCCCGGTCACCGTCACCTCGCGCAAGGGTGAGGTGGTGGTCAAGGATGACGAGCAGCCGCTGACGGCCAACCTGGACAAGATCCCCGCACTCAAGCCTGCCTTCAAGAAGGAGGGCACCATTACCGCCGCCAATGCCAGTTCGATCTCCGACGGCGCCAGCGCGTTGCTCTTGATGACTGCTGATGAAGCCGCCAAGCGCGGTCTCAAACCACTGGCCAAGGTGGTTGCCCATGCTACCCAGAGTCAGGACCCGAGCGAGTTCACCCTGGCCCCCATCGGCGCCATGAGCAACCTGCTGAAGAAGACCGGCTGGAGCAAGGACGAGATCGACCTGTTCGAGATCAACGAAGCCTTCGCCATGGTGACCATGCTCGCCATGCGCGAACACGGCCTGGATCACGCCAAGGTCAACGTCTTCGGTGGCGCTTGCGCCCAGGGTCATCCGGTCGGCTCCACCGGCTCGCGGATCATCCTCACCCTGATCAACGCCCTGCAGAAGAAAGGCGGCAAACGCGGCGTCGCCTCACTGTGTATCGGCGGCGGC
The DNA here is from genome assembly GCF_940789645.1 of Pseudomonas sp. Marseille-Q0931. Taxonomy (NCBI): domain Bacteria; kingdom Pseudomonadati; phylum Pseudomonadota; class Gammaproteobacteria; order Pseudomonadales; family Pseudomonadaceae; genus Pseudomonas; species Pseudomonas sp. Marseille-Q0931. The sequence goes on from NZ_CALNWT010000009.1 coordinate 117,087, forward strand.
GAAGCCACTGCAGTCGCCATCGAACTGCTGTAAACCAGCCCATCCAAAGAGCCCCGCAGTTGCGGGGCTCTTTCGTTTAGCGCATTTCGCTCAGCGCCAGCTTCACACCGATCCCGACCAACACTGCGCCCATCAACCGATCGAACCAGTGCCCCATGCGGGCAAAGCCGGCGCGCACGCGCTGCTGACTGAACAGCCAGGCCACCAGGCAGAACCAGAAAGCGGTGGCCAGCGCCAGATAAAGGCCGTAACCGGCCTGCACCGCCACTGGCGTATGCGGATTGATCACTACGGTGAACAGCGACAGGAAGAACAGCGTTGCCTTGGGGTTGAGCCCGTTGGTGATGAACCCGGTGACGAAGGCACCACGACCGCTGCGCTCGCCTGCTGCCAGGTTCAGCTCGGCACTGGCCGGATCGGCCGGTCGCGTGCGCAGCGCCTTGATGCCGATATACAACAGATAAGCCGCCGCCAGCCATTTCAGCGCGTTGAACAGGACAATGGACTGCGACACGATCAGGCCGATACCGAGCAACGAATAAGTAACGTGGACCAGAATCCCGGTGCCTACACCAAAAGCGGTGAACAACCCGGCGCGCCGACCGTAGCCGACGCTCTCGCGCACGACGATGGCGAAATCCGGCCCAGGACTGGCCACTGCCAGCAGGTGAATCAGGGCAACAGTGAGAAATTCACTCCAGTACATGGCGGCTCCGCATCGACGCTGAAGGTCTGGTAGGCTCGCCAATCTACTCTTGCGACCCACCTGCGAAAAGGTACAGCTGATGAGCAACAGCCCACGCGCCGTCTTCCTCGACCATGCCTCCCTCGACCTTGGCGACCTCGACATGCAACCGCTGCATCAGGCGTTCGCCGAGCTGACCCTGCACGCGCACACGCGTCCGGATCAGGTCGCCGAACGCCTGCAAGGGGCCCAGGTCGCCATCAGCAACAAGGTGCCGTTGGACGCCACCACCTTCGCGGCCTGCCCCGAGTTGAAGCTGGTGCTGGTAACCGCTACCGGCATCAACAACATCGACCTGAAAGCCGCCAGTGACCACGGCGTAAACGTATGCAACTGCCAGGGCTACGGCACCCCGTCCGTGGCACAGCACACCTTGATGTTGCTGCTGGCCCTGGCCACACGCCTGCCCGACTACCAGCGCGATATCGCTGCCGGTCGTTGGCAACAAGCCAGTCAGTTCTGCCTGCTCGATCACCCCATCGTCGAACTCGAAGGCAAGACTCTGGGCATGCTCGGCCATGGCGAACTGGGCGGCGCCGTCGCCCGCTTGGCCGAAGCCTTCGGCATGCGCGTGCTGCTTGGCCAACTGCCCGGCCGTCCCGCGCGCGCCGATCGCCTGCCGCTGCACGAACTGCTGCCGCAAGTCGATGCGCTGACTCTGCACTGCCCACTCAACGAGCAGACCCGCAACATGATCGGCGCCGAGGAGCTGGCCCTGATGAAGCCGCGCGCATTCCTGATCAACACCGCGCGTGGCGGCCTGGTCGACGAACAGGCCTTGGCCGATGCCCTGCGCCGTGGCCATCTGGGCGGCGCCGCAACCGACGTACTGCTGCAGGAGCCACCGAAGGACGGCAACCCGCTGCTGGCCGCCGACATTCCCCGCCTGATCGTCACCCCGCACAGCGCCTGGGGCAGCCAGGAAGCGCGCCAGCGCATCGTTGGCCAGGTCGTGGAAAACGCCGCTGGTTTCTTCGCTGGTGCGCCACTGCGAGTCGTCGGGTAAGCTGCGCAGCTTTCTTGTAGGAGCGTGCGTCGCGAGCGAACACGGTCAACAGCAAAATCTTCGCGAGCAGAGCTCGCTCCTACACCGCGCGCCGTAAACAGATTCTCAGGAAATACCATGGACCCGCGAAGCGAAGTTCTCCTGCGCCACGCCGAGCTATTCAGTGGCGAGCTGTTACTGGCCGGCCTGCCGGCTGACAACCTGCTTGGCGCCCTGCCGCAGGCTCGTGGCTGGAACTGGCATGCGGGCGACCAGGCACTGCTCACCGCACGATTTGCCGGTCGCAGCCACTTCGACACACGCCTGCCGGAAGGCGACTACCGCGCCGCTGTGCTGTTCCTGCCCAAGTCACGCGAGCTGACCGACTACCTGCTGCAAGCCCTGGCTTCGCGCCTGGCCGGCAAGCCTCTGTACCTGGTCGGAGAAAAACGTGGTGGCATCGAGCGCGCCTCGAAGCAATTGGCCGCCTATGGCAAACCGCGCAAACTCGACAGCGCACGGCACTGCCAGCTCTGGTGCGTCGAGGTAGAGCAGGCGCCGCAGGCTCCCGACCTGCATGCCCTCGCGCAAAGCTACTCACTGCAACTGGCCGATGGCGCACTGGAGATCGTCACCCTGCCTGGCGTGTTCGCCCACGGCCGACTCGATCGCGGTAGCGCACTGCTGCTGGAACACCTGGACGGCCTGCCGGCCGGCCACCTGCTGGACTTCGGTTGCGGTGCCGGCGTGCTCGGCGTCGCCCTCAAACGGCGTTACCCGGCCAGCGAGCTGAGCCTGCTGGACGTCGATGCCTTCGCCCTGGAAAGCAGCCGCCTGACCCTCGCACGCAATGGCCTGTCGGCCAACCTGATCGCCGGCAGCGGGATAGAATCTGCACCTGAAGGATTGAGCGCCATCGTCAGCAACCCGCCATTCCATCAGGGCGTGCACACCGACTATCAGGCCAGCGAGAACCTGCTGGCCCAGGCTGCGCGCCATTTGCTCAAGGGTGGCGAGCTGCGCCTGGTGGCCAACAGTTTTCTCAAGTATCCACCCCTGATCGAGCGTCATCTCGGCCCCTGCCGCACCCTGGCAGACGCCGATGGATTCCGCATCTACGGCGCCCGACGCTGAATTGGGGTTGCTCCCAATGCGGCGCTTGGGCACAATTGCGCCCGTCCTAGGGGAGTAGTCTCCCGCGAGCGCCCTGCTCGCCCGGTATACGTCAACACACTTGCTCCGCAGAGCATGGCGTATACGACCCAAGGCCTACATAGAGAGGCCTGCGGTTTGACAAGACCTATGACACGTACAACCTATACCCGGGGCGGGAAGGTCGTTCGTGTCATAAGCCGTGTCGACCCGCCCCCCTGTAGGAAACCTGATGCTGGAATCGCTGTTCGTCCCCACCCTGATCGTTGCCCTCGCCGAAATTGGTGACAAGACCCAGTTGCTCGCCCTGCTGCTGGCCGCCCGTTTTCGCAAACCCTGGCCGATCATCTGGGGCATAGTCGTCGCCACCCTGGCCAACCACTTCGCCGCTGGCGCCGTCGGCAACTGGGTCGCCGGTTTCTTCTCCCCCGCCACTCTCAGCTGGATTCTCGCTGCCAGCTTCGTCGCCGTGGCGGCCTGGACCCTGGTACCGGACAAACTCGACGACGACGAAGCATCCGGCCTGAAGAAATACGGCCCCTTCCTCACCACCCTGATCGCCTTCTTCCTTGCCGAGATGGGCGATAAAACCCAGGTCGCCACCGTCATGCTGGCAGCGCAGTACCCGCATTTCCTCCTCGTGGTGATTGGCACCACACTGGGTATGCTACTGGCCAACGTGCCGGTCGTGCTGGCGGGTAACTTCGCTGCCGAGCGCTTGCCGCTGACCTTGATTCGCCGGCTGGCAGCCTGTGCCTTCGCCGCGCTGGCAATCTATGCCGGCTACCAGGCACTGAAGCTGAGCGGCCCGATCTGACGAACCACTGACGTCAACGAGCCGGCATTTCGGCCAATCCCAGCCCCCTCCTCCCTGCTGCTAAAGTGCGTGCCACGTCACATGGAGACGGCCTGCAGCCGGGAGGACAGCATGTCATTGGATGATCGCAAGAAGGTGGTGTGCCAGCACATCGACCTGGCCTGGAACAAGGGGCGCCTGGCGCTGGCCGAACAACTGCACAGCCGCGACTTTCTCTACAAGAGCTCGTTCATCGGCACCCCGCTCAGCAGCGCCGGCTTCGCCCAGATGGTCCAGAACATCCGTTACGCTATGCCGGACCTGCAGGTACTGGTCGAGGAATGCATCGCCGAGAACTACAAGGTGGTCACCTGGAGTACCCTGATCGGCACCATCCAGAAACCCGCCCTAGGTTATCCACCCAGCGACAAGGTCCTCAGCATCTCGGCCATGGCCTTCTGGACCCTGACACCGGGCAATGAGATCCAGGAAATCTGCACCATGTTCGACATGGAAAGCTTCCGCGCTCAGTTGGGCCTGCAACCCCGTCCACTTGCAGAAATCGCCCTGCCCTGAAACGCAAACGGCGCGCCGTGAACAATCACGCCGCGCCGTTTTCTGGCCCGAAATTAACGCCCGGCCTTGGCCTGCTCGTACAGCGGCATCACCTTGGGGATCGCCGCCTGCAGTGAGGCGATACGGCTGCTGGACGACGGGTGGGTACTCATGAACTCGGGCGGTGCCCCACCACCGGCGGCCTCCATCTTCTGCCACAGGCTGATGGCCGCATTCGGGTTGTAGCCCGCGCGTGCGGCCAGCTCCAGGCCAATCAGGTCGGCCTCGTTCTCGTTGCTGCGGCTGTTGGGCAATGTCAGGCTGTACTGCACCACCGTATCCGCCATGGCCATCCCGCTCTCTCCCAGTCCGAGCAAGGCACTGGCGCCCTGTTTGGCCACCTGAATACCGTATGCCTTGGACATCGCCTCACGGCTGTGCTCACGCAGGGCATGCGCCATCTCGTGGCCCATGATCGCGGCGATTTCATCGTCAGTCAGCTTCAGCTGCTCGATGATGCCACTGTAGAAAATGATCTTGCCGCCCGGCCCGCAGTTGGCATTGAGCTCGGGGTTCTTGATCAGATTGACCTCCCACTGCCAGTTGGCGGCATCCGGACGAAAACGCGGCGCCTGCGGAATCAGGCGAGCGGCGACGGCCTGCAGGCGTTTGGCATTGTTACTGGTCTTGTCCAGCACACCCTTGCTCGACGCCTCGCTCAGCGTCTGCTGATAGGACTGCGCGTACATCTGATTGACTTCATCAGCTGACAGCATGCTGAACATGTACTGCTTGCGCTCCACGCCAACCGCACCACCACTGGTGGTATTGACGGCCTGACAACCTGCCAGCAGCACGGCCGCCGCCAGGCCACTCAGATATAGAACCTTGCTCATCGAGCTACCTCCTTGAATCGGACGCCCTATGCTAGGCCGCCCCCGCAGCACGAGCAACCGCGTTACTTGCGCGATAGCCGTACGCCATCTTTGCTGAATACGACACCAGCCTGTTCGTCACCACCAGTCCATTAAGGTTTTCATCTGTCACTGCCGATAGTTCGTGACAGGCGCACTCTGCGCTCGGGAGCTCTCATGAAGTTCAAGTCGATCCAGTTTTCCGTCGCATTCCTTGCTGGCGCCAGCGTACTCGCGGTCGTTGTGGCTCTGGTGCTCTACGCCCTGTTCGCCAGTGGCCGAACCCAGAATCTGGTGCAGGAACGCACGCAGAAGCTACTGGAACAAGTCATCGAGCAGCGCCTGTCTGCGTTGGCGCAAGCCCAGGTCAGCGAAATCCAGCGCGAACTGGAAGCTCCCCTGCAGATCACCGCCGACCTGGCACGCGTCAATGCCATGCTTGGCATGACCGATGCCAACGGCAGCCCGATGCTCAGCATCTGCCGCGAAGAACTGGCCAACCTGGTGCATGAAACCACGGCGCAGAACCCTAAATTACTTGGCAGTTACCTGGGTTGGGAGCCGAACGCCTTCGATGCCAGCGACGACATCTATGCCGGTAGCAAGGAAAACGGCTACGACGGCACCGGCCGCTTCCTGCCCTAGTGGTATCGCAATGCCGACGGCAGTCTCGGTGTCGATGCCATCGGCTCGACCGAGAGCGAGGAACTGCTGCCGACCGGCGTGCGCGCGGGCGAATACTACCTGTGCCCCAAGGAACGCAAACGCCCCTGCGTGATCGATCCAGCTCCCTACGACGTCGGCGGCAAGATGACCATGCTCGCCTCCTTCACCTCGCCAATTCTGGTCAACGGCGAGTTTCGTGGTATCGCCGGTGCTGATCTGGCGGTCAACTTCATCCAGGAACTGTTGGTCAAGGCCGACGCCCAGCTCTATGGCGGCGCCGGCGAGATCGCCCTGATTGCCAGCAATGGCCGTATCGTCGCCTCGACCCAGGCACCGGAAAAGCTTGGCGAGCCCGCAACCGAGCTGCTCGACGCCAACGAACTGGCCAACCTGAGCAGCCTGCAGCCTGGCATGCCGAAGTACGACGTGCATGTCGAGGACGATCCCGCCGACAGCCACATCGAGCTATTCCTCAGCTTCACCATCGGCCAGACCGACGCTCGGTGGGTGCTGATGCTGGTACTGCCGCTGGACACCGTGATGGCAGACCTGCGCCAAGTGCAGGCTGAGCTTGTCACCCAACGCGACAGCGATACCCTGGGCATGACGCTGGTGGGCTTGCTGATCGCCGGCCTTGGTCTGCTGGTAATCTGGTTCGTCGGCTACGGCATCGCCCGCCCGCTGCGGCAGATGGTCGGCATGCTCGATGACATTGCCAAGGGCGACGGCGACCTGACCGTGCGCCTGCAGGTCGACCGTACGGACGAGCTGGGACAGATCGCTCAAGGCTTCAATGCCTTCCTGGCCAAACTGCAGACGATGATCGCCTCCGTGGTGACCTCGGTGCAGCAGGTCAACGATTCCTCCGAGCACACTGCCGACATCGCCATCCGTACCAACCAGGGCGTGCAGAAGCAACTGGCCGAGATAGAACTGGTGGCCACGGCGGTACACGAGATGACGGCCACCGCGCAGGACGTCGCGCGCAACGCCACTCATGCTGCCGAGGCGGCCAACCACGCCGACCGCGCGGCCAATCAAGGCAAGCAGGTGGTGCAGGAAACCTCCAGCGCCATCGCCGCCCTGGCCAGCGAAATCGGCCGCGCCGTGGGCGTGGTGCAGAACCTGGCCAAGGACAGCGAGAACATCAACGCCATCCTCGTTGCCATACGCGGCATTGCCGAGCAGACCAACCTGCTCGCCCTCAATGCGGCCATCGAAGCAGCCCGCGCAGGCGAACAAGGTCGAGGCTTTGCCGTGGTCGCCGACGAGGTACGCAACCTGGCGCAGAAGACCCAGCAGGCCACCGAAGAAATCCAGAACATGATCCAACAGCTGCAGCAGGGCACCCGCGAAGTGGTCAAGGTGATGGAGCAGAGCCAGAGCAAGACCGACGATAGCGTGGAGCACGCCAACCAGGCCGCTCAATCGCTGGAGTCCATCACCCAGGCGGTATCGGTGATCAACGACATGAACACGCAGATCGCCAGCGCGGCCGAGGAACAGAGCGCCGTGGCCGAGGATATCAACCGCAACGTCACCAATATCGGCCAGGTCGCCAACGAGGTGGCCGGCGGTGCCGACGAAGCCAGCCAGGCCAGCGCCCAACTGACCAAGCTGGCCGAACAGCAACGTAGGCTGATCAACCAGTTCAAGGTGTAAGGGACTTCATCAGGTAGGGTGCACCGCATGCACCGGCTCTAGGCCAGCCGCGGCGTGCACAGCATGGACGACCCTCGACACCCTGCGCAGGCTCAAGCCGGAGTCAGACACTCCGGCGCATCCAGCTGTGGATCGTTGACCAACGTTGCCAGCGCGCGCTCACGCAGCGCCATCTGCGGCTTGAGCAGCAGCGCTGCCAGTTGCTCGGGCGGCGTGTCGTTGCTCAACCACAACGCCTGTTCGTGCTCACCGAGAATCAAGGGCCGCCGCAGCGTGGCAGCTTCCTGAGTGATCAGCGCCACGCTCAGGTACTCCTGCCCGCCCACCGGATAAAGCTCCCACAATGCCGCGAAATACATCAGGGGCTCACCGTTGCTCATCCAGTACGGCCGCTTGCGCGCGCCACCGCGCCACTCATAAAAGCCATTGGCCGGCAGCAGCGCGCGGCGCTGGCGGAAGGGCTCACGGAACATCGGCTGCTCGGTCAGGGTTTCGGCGCGGGCATGAGCCGGGGTCTTGGACAGATCCTTGAGCCACGCCGGCGTCAGCCCCCAACGCGCCGCGGCCGCTTGCGGCCCTTGCTCGCCAGCACGCAACATCAGCACCTGACCGTTGGGCGCCAGGTTCCAGTGCGGCTTCTGGTCAGCGGGAAAACCAGGCAACGCCGCAAAAGCGGGCGACCAGCGGAACAGGGCATAACGTCCACACATGAAACGACTCGACAGGCAGGGGGCGCGTCAACAGAGCAACACGCCCTGAAAGGACTCTGGCTCGTCGCCAGGCACAGGTTGCGCCGCATTGTACTCAGCGATCAGCGTCCGTGCCCGCTCGGCGTAGTGATCAGCGACGACCAAGCCGAGCAGGCCACACGCCGGCAACTCCCCCACCGCACCGACCAGATGCTGACCGAGCAGATGCGCCTCAACGCCCTCACTGGCCAGCATGTCCACCAGCATCTGCCCTTCCAGCAGGTTTTCCGGTTCGTAGATTCGTTGCATCAGTCGTTCTCCCCGCGAACGTCCAACTCCCACTCGGTGCCGTCCGTACGCAGCTCGAACTCGATCGGCCGACAGCACACCGGACAGTCTTCGATGTAGGACTGATCACCACCCGACAAATCCAGCAGCGCCTCGGCCGGCTCGCCGCAATAGGGGCAATAATACAACTGGCTTTCCAGCATCGCGGCCTCCTTGTGACTTGGCGGTATAATCGCCGGTCTACTGCTCACCCTGTTTAAGCAGACCCCCTTTCAACCTTAGCCGTTCTAGAACAAGAGAGCATGATGGGCGCATTCGATGCCATCCGACCCTATGCCGATGCAGAAGTGCGCCCCGTACTGGCGCGCCTGCTCGCCGACCCGGCGTTTCTCGGCACCCTCACCCGTTTTCGCTTCCCGCGCCTGGCCGGGCCACTCGGCTGGCTGCTCAAGCCGCTGATCGCCGCGCGGCTGCGCAGCGAGTTCGCCAGCATCGATTCGGTTTCCAAGCTGCAGGAAAAGATCGAACCCTATATTGATCGCACCATCGAGCATGCCAGTGATGGCATCAGCTACTCCGGCCTGGAACACCTGCAACCCGGCAAACCCTACCTGTACCTGGCCAACCATCGCGATATCGTCATGGACCCGGCCTTCGTCAACTACGCCGTCTACCATGCAGGCCTGCAGACGCCACGTATCGCCATCGGCGACAACCTGTTGCAGCGCCCTTTCGTCAGCGACCTGATGCGCCTGAACAAGAGTTTCATCGTGCACCGCTCGATCAGCGGGCGACGCGAGAAGCTGGCGGCCTATCAATTGCTCTCGGCCTATATCAACCACTCGATTCGCGAAGATGGCGAGTCGATCTGGATCGCCCAGGCCGAGGGCCGCGCCAAGGACGGTGACGACCGTACCGACTCGGCCATCCTCAAGATGTTCCACATGAGCCGCAAGGATGAGCCGTTCGCCGCCGTGATCGATTCGCTGAACCTGATCCCGGTGTCGATCAGCTACGAGTACGATCCCTGCGACCTGGCCAAGGCCCGCGAACTCTGCGTACGCGCCGCCACGGGCAGCTATACCAAGGCGCCGGGCGAAGACGACGCCAGCATCGCCCTGGGCATCACCGGCTACAAAGGGCGCGTGCATCTGCACTTCAGTCCGCCTGTCGCCGGCCTGGAGGACACCAAGCAGCTTGCCCAGGAGATGGATCGTCACATTCTCGGCCAGTATCGCCTGTTCCCCGTGCACTATCTGGCCTACGCCATGTGGGAAGGCCGCGAGGCCGAGCTGAACGTGCCAGCAGCAAGCGACGTATTCGATGCCGCGGAACTGGCCAAGGCCGAAGCGCAATGGAACAAACGCCTGGCGGCCTGCAGCGCCGAAGAAAAACCGTTCCTGGTCCTGCAGTACGCCAATCCGGTGCGCAACCAGTATCGGATCAAGGCGGGTCTGCCTCTGTAAGAGGCCCGCGCTACAAACGAAAACGGCAGCCTGATGGCTGCCGTTTTCGTTTAGCGCTCAAGCATCAAAGCCGTGTGCTGAGCCAGGACAGCAGCAGGGCTGCGCCCAGGCAGACGGCGCCAAAACGGTAGAAGAAGCGGTTGATGCGCACAGTGCGCTCATCCTGTGCTTCGCTTTCGTCCAGCTCACCCTGAGCCAGCACTCGCGCCATACCGCGCTGCTCACGCACGCGAGTCATCAGACACAGCCAGGCACCCGCCAACGCGAAGAACAATGCCAGCGAATTCACCACCCCGGCCGGATGGACGAGAAACAGCGACCACAACATCTGCAGCGACATGCAACACCTCGAGAACAGCATGGTGCAGCAACCCCGCCACTGCACCAGAATGGGGATTTCGGCCGAGAAACGGTACGTCTCGACCCTCGAAAAGTCGTCGCGCAGTGTACTGAACTAGCGCTTTTATAAGGTTCGTTTCCGACGAACGCGGCCCGCTATCCCGAAATCGTCTGAAAACTGTCATATGCCTGGCCTAGGGTTTGTATCTCCAATAGTGACCAAACAGTCACGACTGTCGCTGGAGCCAAACCTCAACGTCCCTGGAGGACCTGCCATGCTTAATTCACAACCGCTGGATCGCGATTACCTGATCGACTCGCTGGATGAAGTGGACGCCGTGGTCGACGAACTCTCCTTCAACGTGCAGGACCAGCACTGGCTGGTGTACTGCGCCCTTGGCGGCCACGAGCATTACGACCTGCCGGACATCGACAACCGCACCGGCATGAGCCTGCCGGAGTTCTACGCCGAAGCGGCATGAAGACCCAGGACAAATGAAAACGCCCCGCAATGCGGGGCGTTTTTCGTAGCGATGCTAGGAATTACTGCAGCAGAACCTGGCCAATGGTCGGGTCCTTGAACGCACGGGTCAGCGCGTCGCTGAGCACGTCACCCACCAGCTTGGTGTTGGTCTGCTGGTTCGGGGCGGTGCCGAAACGCTGATTCAGCGAGGCACCGTAACGACCGGTATAGCGACGGCTACCGCCCTGCACGTCGGCGCGAATGGAAGCGGAGATATCGGCCTCGGTGACGTACATGCCTTCTTTCGGCGACTGGTACTTCAGCTCCGCCAGGGTGATGGTCAGCTGCGGCGCGTTGTAGGCATTGGCCGACGGGGTGAAGCCGAGCAGACGCACGGCAGCCTCGGCCTCGGCCTGTAGATTGGGCAGTACGTGCTCGCTGCTCACGCTGATCGAACTGGTTTCTGGATACAGGCCACCGCGGGTACCAAGCACCGGCGAAGGACGGCCATCGACCACGCGCACCACCACCGGCTGGCCCTGACCCACGGGAGTCAATGAGCTGGTGAGCTTGGGTTGCGGGGTGAGTTGCTGAGGGCTGAGGGCGCAACCGGCCAGAGTCAGGCTGGCGGCAGCAAGCAAGGCGATCAACGCACGGTGCAGCATGCTCATCTCTCCGAGTGAGGTAAAAGTGGCCGGCAGTATACCCAGCGCGGCCTGAGGCCGACAGTGGTGCAGCATAGGACCGCCAGCACAGCATTGCGGTTCCTGTCATCAGCCTGTCACCGCGCCCTGGCATAAAGATACCCGTCACCACGCTGGAGCCTTCGCCATGCTGTTGCGCCGTCTGTTCAGCCGCGCTCGCCCGATGCGCCATTTTGCCCTGATCGATGGTCAGGGGCTTTGCCGTGCCCTGCGGCAGATGCAGGAACACCCGAGCCAGCCTGGCTGGGTGGAAGTTCGCGAGCCGAGCATCTCCTGGCTGGGCTCCCCCTTGCCTGCCAGCGCCCGAATCACCCCGGTCGTCACACACGCACCAGCCGCTCGCCCGTTGGCGGCCTGACCGGCGGAAGAATAAAAGTCACGCAGGGGCGATCAATTTCCCCTCATTCACCGTTATAATCGCGCCCCGATTATAAGGACGTCTCCTGATCGGGCCGCACGACCTCGCCGATGCAACGTCATCGCCCCGCCCCAGAGAGTCGCCCACTTCGAGCTGCCGCTTCCGGCCAGCCGCTTTCAGCCCATATGCAGAGCCGATAGCAGCCATGCATTGCATGTTTTGCACGGGTAAAAGCGCGCCGAGGCAGTCGAGCTTTTGAGGTTCACCGCTCCAAAAGAGCGTGAAAAAACGGTTTTTACAAACTTCACAAGAGTGTGGCGAACAGATGAACAGTTTTGCGTCCGCAAATCCCAGCCTTGCCCCTCCCCGCCGAACGACAGGGCATCACGCCTGAGTCTGCCGGTATCGCCCTGAAAGGCCGAACGGCCATCCATCTGGTGCAGTTTTCTTGGAGAGAGGTTAATGGCGCATAACGATTACCAAAGCGTAGATGTGGTGCTGGTTGGCGCTGGCATCATGAGCGCGACCCTGGGCGTACTGCTCAAGGAACTCAACCCCGGCATCGCCCTGGAAGTGGTAGAGCTGCGCGAGTCCGGCGCAGTGGAAAGCTCCAACCCCTGGAACAACGCCGGCACCGGTCACGCCGCGCTTTGCGAGCTGAACTACACCCCGGAAGGCGCGGACGGCAGCATCGACATCAAGAAGTCGGTGAACATCAACGCCCAGTTCGAGGAGTCCAAGCAGTTCTGGGCCTACCTGATCGAAAAAGGCGCGTTCAACTCGCCGAAGACCTTCATCAATCCGGTGCCGCACATGAGCTTCGTGCGCGGCGAAAGCGGCATCGCCTTCCTCAAGAAGCGTTTCGAGGCCCTGCGTCAGCATCACGCCTTCACCGAAATGGAATTCACCGAGGATCGCGCCACCATCGCCGAATGGGCACCTCTGCTGATCCCGGGCCGTGACACCAGCGAGCCGCTGGCGATGACCCGCGTACAGGCCGGTACCGACGTCAACTTCGGCGCGGTCACCGAGCAGATGCTCGCCTACCTGACCAAGCAGCCGAGCGCCACGGTCACCTGCAACCAGAAGGTCACCGACCTCAGGCGCGACGGCGAAGGCTGGCTGGTGGACATCAAGGACACCCGCTCCGGCGCCACGCGCAAGCTCAAGAGCAAGTTCGTCTTCCTCGGTGCCGGCGGCGGCGCACTGCCGTTGCTGCAACTGTCGGGCATCCCAGAGGGCAAAGGCTTCGGCGGCTTCCCGGTCAGCGGCCAGTGGCTGCGTTGCGACAACCCGGAAATCGTCAAGCAGCACCAGGCCAAGGTCTACAGCCAGGCCGCCGTGGGCTCGCCGCCCATGTCGGTACCGCACCTCGACACCCGCGTGGTGGACGGCAAGAAGTCCCTGCTGTTCGGCCCCTACGCCGGCTTCACCACCAAGTTCCTCAAGCACGGCTCGTTCCTCGACCTGCCGCTGTCGGTACGCCCCAACAACCTCGGCCCGATGCTGGCGGTGGCGCGCGACAACATGGACCTGACCCGCTACCTGATCAAGGAAGTGATGCAGTCCGAGGAACAGCGCCTGAACACCCTGCGCGGCTTCTATCCGGAGGCCAAGGCCGAGGACTGGCGCCTGGAAGTGGCTGGCCAGCGCGTGCAGATCATCAAGAAGGACGCCAAGAACGGCGGCATCCTGCAGTTCGGTACCGAACTGGTGGCGGCTGCGGACGGCACCATCGCTGCGCTGCTCGGCGCCTCGCCGGGCGCCTCGGTGACCGTGTCGATCATGCTCGACCTGATTCGCCGCTGCTTCCCCGAGCAGGCCAAGAGCGAAGGCTGGCGCACCAAGCTGGACGAGATATTCCCGGCCATGGCCGATGTCCTGTCCAAGGATGCCGAGCGCTACCATGAGGTGCAGACGCAATCGAACAAGCGCCTGCAACTGGACATACCTAGCTGATCAGCAGGTATGAAAAAACCGCCCCTCGGGGCGGTTTTTTTATGCGGCATCGCTGCCGGACTCAGTCGGTGCAGATGGCACCTTAATGCGGGGGAACATAAATGTTGTGGGAGCGGACTTGTCCGCGATTTTCTCTGCTGATCCTATTCGCGGACAAGTCCGCTCCCACAATCCCTGCTCCCCTCGCTCTACTGGCCCCAGGGCAGGATCGGAATGGCCGTCACCGCGTTCTGCGGGCTGCCTTCGATCACCCGGTCGCTATAGACCAGATACACCAGGGTATTGCGCTTGGCGTCGAAGAAGCGCACCACCTGCATGGTCTTGAACACCAGCGAGGTGCGCTCCTTGAACACTTCCTCGCCATCCTTGAGCTTGCCCTTGAATTCAATGGGGCCGACCTGGCGACAGGCGATGGACGCTTCGGCGCGATCCTCGGCCAGACCCAAGCCGCCTTTCACACCGCCGGTCTTGGCGCGTGACAGATAACAGGTCACGCCCGCCACCTTGGGATCATCGAAGGCCTCGACGACGATCTTGTCGTTCGGACCGACCCACTTGAACACCGTGGACACTTCGCCGATGGTCTCGGCCAGTGCCAGGCCGGGCAACATCAGCAGGCCCAGTACACATCCCTTGAACAGACGCATCGTACTCTCCTTTCTTCAAACCAGAATCAGGTTATCCCGATGCACCAGCTCTGGTTCATCCACATATCCCAGCAGCCCCTCAATGGCATCGGAAGGCTTGCCGATAATCTTCTGCGCTTCCAGCGCGCTGTAGTTGACCAGGCCACGCGCCACTTCGCGGCCGTCCGGAGCAACGCAAACCACCATTTCGCCACGGCGGAAACTGCCCTGCACCGCCTTCACGCCCACCGGTAGCAGGCTTTTGCGGTCCTGGCTCAGCGCCTTAACCGCGCCGGCGTCGAGCACCAGGGTGCCGCGGGTCTGCAGGTGGCCGGCCAGCCATTGCTTGCGCGCCGCCAGCAGACCACGCTCGGGCGCCAGCATCGTGCCCAGGCGCTCACCGGCCTTGAGACGCGCCAGCACCTGCTCGATGGCGCCGCCGACGATCACCGTATGCGCGCCGGAGCGCGCCGCCAGGCGTGACGCACGCAGCTTGGTCTGCATGCCGCCACGGCCCAACGCACCACCAACGCCACCGGCCACGGCATCCAGTGCTGGGTCGTCGGCGCGCGCCTCATGGATCAGCTCGGCATCGGGGTTGTGCCGTGGATCGGCGGTGTACATGCCGTCGCGATCGGTGAGGATCACCAGCAAGTCGGCTTCCACCAGGTTGGCCACCAGCGCAGCCAGGGTGTCGTTGTCGCCGAAGCGGATCTCATCGGTAACCACGGTATCGTTCTCGTTGATCACCGGTACCACGTCGAGGTCGACCAGGGTGCGCAGGGTGCTGCGCGCATTGAGGTAGCGCTTGCGGTCGGAGAGATCGTCGTGGGTCAAAAGGATCTGCGCGGTGCGCCGGCCGTGCTCGGCAAAACTCGACTCCCAGGCCTGAACCAGCACCATCTGGCCAATGGCCGCGGCCGCCTGCAGCTCGTGCATCGCGCTAGGTCGGCTGGTCCAGCCCAGGCGGCTCATGCCAGCCGCCACGGCGCCGGAGGACACCAGCACCAACTCGACGCCCTGCTCACGCAGTGCCACCATCTGCTTGACCCACACCGCCATGGCCGCACGATCCAGGCCACGCCCGTCGGCCGTCAGCAGCGCACTGCCGATCTTCACCACCCAGCGCCGCGCGCCGGTCACCTTGTCACGCATGATCTTCCAACCTTAGCCAGAAAACGATGGGTTCCGCCCCACCTACAAAAACGCCGCAATTAAGCGGCGTTGGAAATTTGCTTAATCCCGGACGTAAATGATTTCCGGGCCGTCGTCGTCTTCTTCATCGAAGAAGTCGTCGTCTTCGTCGATATCGTCGACGCTACGCACACCGGATTTACGCAGCGCACGCTGGTCATCCAGCGCCTGCAGACGGGCACGCGCCTCGTCCTCGATGCGTTGATCCAGCTCGGCCAGTTCCTCGGCGAACACCGGATCTTCGGCGATACGCTCGGCTCGCACCTCCAGGTAATGCATGATGTCGCGAGTGATGCGCTCGGTGCCGTCACGGCTGATGGCCGCCACCACGTAAACCGGCCCCTGCCAATTCAGGCGGGCGACGATATCGGCCTTGCGCGCCTCGCGCTCGTCCTCGGGAATCTGGTCCATCTTGTTCAGCACCAGCCAGCGGTCACGCTCGGCCAGCGCCGGACTGAAGCGGCCCAGTTCATCGATGATCACCTGAGCCGCCTCGGCCGGATCGCTCTCGTCGAGCGGCGCCATGTCCACCAGATGCAGCAGCAGGCGGGTGCGCGCCAGGTGCTTGAGGAAGCGGATGCCCAGGCCGGCACCGTCCGAAGCGCCTTCGATCAGCCCCGGGATGTCGGCGACGACGAAGCTCTTGAAGCGGTCGACGCTGACCACACCCAGGTTCGGCACCAGGGTGGTGAAGGGATAATCGGCGACCTTCGGCTTGGCCGCAGACACGGCGCGGATGAAGGTACTCTTGCCGGCATTGGGCAGGCCCAGCAGGCCGACATCGGCCAGCACCTTCAGCTCGAGCTTGAGATCACGCGAATCGCCCGGCTTGCCTGGCGTAGTCTGGCGCGGCGCGCGGTTGGTACTGGACTTGAAGCGAGTGTTGCCCAGCCCGTGCCAGCCGCCCTGGGCGACCATCAGGCGCTGACCGGCCTTGACCAGGTCACCAATCACCTCCTGGGTGGCCACGTCGATCACCGTGGTGCCGACCGGCACCGGCAGGATCAGGTCTTCACCCTTGGCGCCGGTGCAGTCGGTGCTGCCGCCCTTCTCGCCATTCTGCGCGTGGAATTTGCGGGTGTAGCGGTAATCGATCAGGGTATTGAGGTTCTCATCGGCCTCAAGGAACACCGAGCCACCGTCGCCACCGTCGCCCCCGTTGGGGCCACCCTTCTCGATGAACTTCTCGCGGCGGAAGCTCATCATGCCGTTACCGCCGTCACCGGCTTTTACAAAAATCGAAACTTCGTCGACAAATTTCATGGATATGCCTCCCGCCTCATCTGCGGGCTAGGGGAACGCTTGCCGGATCATCCAGAACTAGCGGATCTGGCAAGCGAACCAAAGATACACAAACAAAAAAGCCCCGTCCTACGGACAGGGCTTTTCCAGCGCGTAGGCGATTAGGCCTGAACGACGCTCACGTAGCGACGGCCGAAAGCACCCTTCACTTCGAACTTGACCACGCCTTCGATCTTGGCGAACAGGGTGTGGTCTTTGCCGATGCCCACGCCGAAGCCCGGGTGGAACTCGGTGCCGCGCTGACGAACGATGATGTTGCCGGCCTTGATGACCTGACCACCGTACATTTTCACGCCAAGGCGTTTACTTTCGGAATCGCGGCCGTTACGGGTAGAACCGCCAGCTTTTTTGTGTGCCATGAGTCAATACTCCTATAAAGGGATCGGGGCCGACGAATCAGGCCTGGATACCGGTGATTTTGATCTCAGTGAACCACTGACGGTGGCCCTGACGCTTCATGTGGTGCTTACGACGGCGGAACTTGATGATGCGCACTTTGTCGTGACGGCCTTGCGAAACGACTTCGGCAACCACTTTAGCGCCGTCTACGACCGGAGCGCCGATCTGAACGTCGTCGCCATTGCCGATCAGCAGAACGCGATCGAAAGTCACGGCTTCGCCGGTAGCGACTTCGAGCTTCTCGATCTTGAGGAATTCGCCTTCGGTGACTTTGTATTGCTTGCCACCAGTAACAATTACTGCGTACATGGTAAATCTCCGTTAATCCTGCTCACCCAGCGCTTTAGAAAAGGCGTTATTGGCTGGCATGGCTGCTTGGGGCCGGAAGTGACACCCTTGCAATTGCGTAAGGCAGGGAAATGCCCAGGGGGAAGTTCAGGGTGCGCGATTGTACGCAAGCGCCGAACGCTACGCAAGGGGCGCCCGTGCTTGCCTTGACAGCCCCTACCCTGCCACCTAGCATGCCGCGCAACCTCAGAGGAGCACTAGTCGCCGATGCAACCCCAGGCTTTCTACCGCGTGGTAGCGGACGATTTCACCGCCGTCGATGGCATCATTCGCCAACAGGTGGTTTCCCGCGTGCCGCTGGTGGAAAAGATCGGCGACTATATCATTTCCGCTGGCGGCAAGCGCCTGCGTCCACTGCTGGTACTGCTCAGCGGCCGCGCTCTGGGTTACCAGGCCGACGACCTGCGCCTGCTGGCCGCCACCATCGAATTCCTGCACACCGCCACCCTCCTGCATGACGACGTTGTCGACATGTCCGACATGCGCCGTGGCCGCAGCACCGCCAATGCCCAATGGGGCAACGCACCAAGCGTGCTGGTGGGCGACTTCCTTTATTCACGCTCGTTCGAAATGATGGTCGAGCTCGGTTCCATGCCGGTGATGAAGATTCTCTCCCACGCCACCCGCGTGATCGCCGAAGGTGAAGTGCTGCAGTTGTCCAAGGTGCGCGATGCCAGCACCACGGAAGAGACCTATATGGAGGTCATCCGCGGCAAGACAGCGATGCTGTTCGAGGCTTCCACTCATGCAGCCGCCGCACTGGGCGGCGCCAACGAAGCGCAGCGCGAAGCCCTGCGCACCTTCGGCGACCATCTGGGCATCGCATTCCAGTTGGTCGACGACCTGCTCGACTACAAAGGCGACGCTGCCAGCCTGGGCAAGAACGTCGGCGACGACCTCGCCGAGGGCAAGCCCACCCTGCCGCTGATCTACACCATGCGTGAAGGCACCGAGGAGCAGGCCGCTCTGGTGCGCCGCGCGATTCAGAAAGGCGGTATCGAAGACCTGGAAAGCATCCGCGCCGCCGTCGACGCAGCCGGTGCCCTGGATTACACCGCACAACTCGCCCGCGATTACGCCGAACGCGCCATCGCCTGCTTGGACGTGCTGCCCGCCGGCGAGTACCGCGACGCGCTGATCGAGCTGAGCCGCTTCGCCGTGGCCCGTACACACTAAGAAGTAGCCCGGATGCAATCCGGGGCGGGTTGACGGGATATGGCCTTTCCCGGATTGCATCCGGGCTACGAATTCGCGATACCAGCACCAGCTCAAACAAAAACGCCCCGAACCAGTCGGGGCGTTTTGCGTTCAGGCGCAGTCGATTACAGACGCAGGCCGCCATCCAGCTCCAGGATGCGACCGGTGTAGTAGTCGTTTTCCAGGATGTAGGCCACCGAATGAGCGATCTCGGCCGGCTTGCCCATGCGCTTGAGCGGAATGCCCGAGGTCATCTTTTCCAGTGCCTCCGGCTTCATGCTGGCGGTCATCTCGGTTTCGATGAAGCCTGGCGCCACGCCCGCTACGCGAATGCCGTAACGTGCCAGCTCCTTGGCCCAGACCACGGTATCGGCGGCGACGCCTGCCTTGGCCGCGGAGTAGTTGGCCTGGCCCATGTTGCCGGCACGGGAAATCGAGGAAATGTTGACGATCGCGCCTTCGTTCTTCAGCTCGATCATCTTCGCCGCCACTTCGCGAGTGCAGAGGAACACGCCGGTCAGGTTGACGTCGATCACCGCCTGCCATTGCGCCAGGCTCATCTTGGTCATCTCGCCATCCTTCACGCGGATGGTCAGGCCATCACGCAGGATGCCGGCATTGTTGACCAGGCCGTTGATGGCACCGAAATCCTCCGCCACCTGGGCGACCATGTGCGTGACCTGCTCTTCATTGGCCACGTTGCATAGGTAGGCGCGGGCATCGCCACCGGCGGCCTTGCAGGCAGCCACGGCTTCGTCGAGCTTTTCCTGGTTTAGATCGACCAGCGCCAGCCTGGCGCCCTTGGCCGCCAGGTACTCACCCATGGCGCGACCCAGTCCCTGGCAACCGCCAGTGATGATGATGACTTTGTCTTTCAGTTGCATCGCTTTATTCCCTCAAGGTGCAGCATTTACCGACCCCGCTGATGCCGCTAACCGCTATGCTAGGGCGTCTGTCCGTTAATGACGGATCTTCTGCGAGGAGTCATAAGGTGAGCGTGAAAGCCGGCAAGCATGCACGAGATTTGCTGCTCAAGGAATACCGTGGCGTGCTCAGCACCCACTCCAAGGCCATGCCGGGTTTTCCATTCGGATCAGTGGTGCCTTACTGCCTGGACGCCGAGGGCCGGCCGCTGATCCTGATCAGCCGCATCGCCCAGCACACCCATAATCTCGGGCAGGACGCCAAATGCTCGCTGCTGGTCGGCGAGCGTGGCGCAGAGGATGTGCAGGCGGTCGGCCGCCTTACGTTGCTCGCCGAAGCGCGACAATTGCATGACGAGCGCGAAATCGAAGCGGCCGCCCAGCGTTATTACCGCTTTTTTCCGCAATCGCGCGACTACCATCGAGCGCATGACTTCGATTTCTGGCGACTGGAACCGGTGCGCTGGCGCTTCATCGGCGGCTTCGGTGCCATCCACTGGCTCGATCAGGTGACCCTGGCCAACCCCTTTGCCGCCGATGGCAGCGAAGCGAGCATGGTCGAGCACATGAACGAAGATCACGCCAAGGCCATCGCCCACTATGTCGAACTGGCCGGCCTGCCCAAGCACGAGCCGGCACAGATGGCCGCCATCGACTCCGAAGGTTTCCACCTGCGCATTGGCCAGAGCCTGCACTGGCTAGCCTTCCCAACATCCTGCAACAACCCTGGCCAGGTGCGCGAAGCCCTGGTGATGCTGGCTCGCGCCGAAAGCTGGCCGACCAATGGCACGCCTTCAGCTTGAATTAAGCGCAGAGCGCCATATTTAAACCCTACGGGAAGCCTGTCTTCCGCCAAGGACATTTCGACTCATGCGCGCGTTTCTGTTTCTCTTTCTGCTGTTCCCGATCATCGAGCTGGCCCTGCTGATTAAGGTCGGCAGTACCATTGGCGTGCTGCCTACGCTGCTGCTGATCATCGGCACCGCGGTGCTCGGCAGCATCCTGCTGCGCGTCGCCGGCGTCGCCACTGCCTGGCGCGCCCGGGAACGACTCGCGCGCGGTGAGCTGCCCGAGCAGGAAATGCTCGAAGGCCTGCTGATCGCCGTCGGCGGCGGCCTACTGCTGCTGCCGGGTTTCATCAGTGACATCTTCGGCGTGTTCTGCCTGATTCCCTTCACCCGGCGCCTGCTGGTCGGCAAGATTCGCCGCCGCGCCGAGGAGCAGGCCCTGCGTCAGCGGGCCTTCTTTGACGACCAGGCAGCCCGCTCCGGGCAAACCCGTCCAAATGTTCTCGAAGGCGAGTACGAGCGCCGCGACTGACCTGCCTCACGCCGGGCACCACGCCTTGGTGCCCGCCTCCGTCGCCCTGCCGGGCGCATGTAAAAAATTTACGTCAGCCCCCTTGAAATGCTATTGCCCGCCCACATGTAGCAGTCACCGCAAGGTACCTGCCCACTGAGGCAGTCCAACTTTCGCGGTGCGCCCAGCGCGCCGCACCCGGCCTCGCCGGATTTTACAAACCCGCTGACCAATCAAGAGTCGGCAAGTTGGCCATTCAATTGTTAGGAGAGATCGACAATGAAACTTCGTCCTCTGCATGACCGCGTCGTGATCCGTCGCAGCGAAGAAGAGACCAAAACCGCAGGCGGCATCGTGCTGCCGGGTTCGGCCGCCGAGAAGCCGAACCAGGGTGAAGTCGTTGCCGTCGGTACCGGTAAGGTTCTGGATAACGGCGAAGTCCGTCCGCTGGCCGTCAAGGTCGGTGACAAGGTGGTATTCGGCCCTTACTCCGGCAGCAACACCGTCAAGGTCGACGGCGAAGACCTGCTGGTAATGGGCGAGAACGAAATCCTCGCTGTCGTCGAAGCCTGATTCCACGAATCTCCGTTTAACCTTCAAGAATTTGAGGACTGATCAACATGGCTGCTAAAGAAGTCAAGTTTGGCGATTCCGCTCGCAAGAAAATGCTCGTTGGCGTCAACGTACTGGCCGACGCCGTCAAAGCCACCCTCGGCCCGAAAGGTCGTAACGTGGTTCTGGCCAAATCCTTCGGCGCCCCGACCATCACCAAAGACGGTGTTTCGGTTGCCAAGGAAATCGAACTGAAAGACGCCTTCGAAAACATGGGCGCCCAGCTGGTGAAAGACGTTGCCTCCAAGGCCAACGATGCTGCCGGTGACGGCACCACCACCGCTACCGTTCTGGCTCAAGCCATCGTCAACGAAGGCCTGAAGTCCGTCGCTGCCGGCATGAACCCGATGGACCTCAAGCGCGGCATCGACAAGGCCACCACCGCCATCGTTGCTCAGCTCAAAGACCTGGCCAAGCCGTGCGCCGACTCCAAGGCCATCGCTCAGGTAGGCACCATTTCCGCCAACTCCGACAGCTCCATCGGTGACATCATCGCCGAAGCCATGGATAAGGTCGGTAAAGAAGGCGTCATCACCGTTGAAGAAGGCTCGGGCCTGGAAAACGAACTGTCCGTCGTAGAAGGCATGCAGTTCGACCGCGGCTACCTGTCGCCGTACTTCATCAACAAGCCGGACACCATGGTTGCCGAGCTGGAAAGCCCGCTGCTGCTGCTGGTCGACAAGAAAATCAGCAACATCCGCGAACTGCTGCCGGTTCTGGAAGCCGTTGCCAAGGCCGGTCGTCCGCTGCTGATCGTGGCTGAAGACGTCGAAGGCGAAGCGCTGGCTACCCTGGTGGTCAACAACATGCGCGGCATCGTCAAAGTCGCTGCGGTCAAGGCTCCGGGTTTCGGCGACCGCCGCAAGGCCATGCTGCAGGACATCGCCATCCTGACCGGTGGCACCGTGATCTCCGAAGAAGTTGG
The DNA here is from genome assembly GCF_940789645.1 of Pseudomonas sp. Marseille-Q0931. Classification (NCBI taxonomy): domain Bacteria; kingdom Pseudomonadati; phylum Pseudomonadota; class Gammaproteobacteria; order Pseudomonadales; family Pseudomonadaceae; genus Pseudomonas; species Pseudomonas sp. Marseille-Q0931. Next base: position 139,653 of record NZ_CALNWT010000009.1, read on the forward strand.
CCTGTCCCTGGAAAGCGCCACTCTGGAGCATCTGGGTAACGCCAAGCGCGTCGTCCTGAACAAGGACAACACCACCATCATCGATGGCGCTGGTGCTCAGGTCGACATCGAAGCCCGCGTTGCGCAGATCCGCAAGCAGGTCGAAGAAACTTCTTCCGACTACGACAAAGAGAAGCTGCAAGAGCGTCTGGCCAAGCTGGCTGGCGGTGTTGCCGTGATCAAGGTTGGCGCTGCCACCGAAGTCGAGATGAAAGAGAAGAAAGCCCGCGTTGAAGACGCCCTGCACGCTACCCGCGCTGCCGTGGAAGAAGGCGTGGTACCTGGCGGTGGTGTAGCTCTGGTGCGTGCCCTGCAGGCCATCGAAGGCCTGAAAGGCGACAACGAAGACCAGAACGTCGGTATCGCTCTGCTGCGTCGCGCTGTCGAAGCGCCGCTGCGTCAGATCGTTTCCAACGCCGGCGGCGAGCCGAGCGTAGTGGTCGACAAGGTCAAGCAGGGTTCGGGCAACTTCGGCTTCAACGCCGCTACCGACACCTACGGCGACATGATCGAGATGGGTATTCTCGATCCGGCCAAGGTCACCCGTTCGGCGCTGCAGGCTGCTGCCTCCATCGGCGGTCTGATGATCACCACCGAGGCCATGGTTGCCGAATCGGCTGACGACAAAGCCCCGGCCATGCCTGATATGGGTGGCATGGGCGGTATGGGTGGCATGGGCGGCATGATGTAAGCCGACCGGCTCCCACGCAGCACGAGAACCCCGCGCCAGTCGCGGGGTTTTTTATTGCCCGAAGAAAGCGAATCCGTAGTGCCAAGAAGAAAGCGGCATCGGGTCATTTGTCATGGGCCTGCAGCAAGCGCTCCTTTTCGCAGCGGACCGGACCGACGTGATCGATTGCGGCTGCTTCGGCACAGCTCTTGCCTAATCAATCGACCGCTGAAGCAGCGTCGGTAATGTTCCACTTGCAATACCTCGCTCCATTTGCCTCACCCTTACCAGGAAGTAGCTCTACCCTCCCCCTTTGCGCCAAGTAGCGAGAAGGCAGCAGGCGATAGAAGTGGCCAGGGCCGGTCGTTACAGAAGGGTCATAACCGGCACCTAAGGTTACGTTAGGCGTTACCTGCATCGTTCTGAACCAACCGATAAGGGCCGTGTCCCAGCACAGTCCCGGCGGGTGCTAGCCAGGCTCGATGACCATTCGTCGCATAAGGCAACGACCAGGCGATATGTGATCTAGGTTTAGCGAACAGCGTTTGGCAGCGCTTTCAAGGGGTTAGCAAAATGAAACTAGAAATAGCACGAGGTTTGTTCCTCGGCCTTGCCCTCAGCGTAACGGCGATTGCCGCCGCTGCCTGGCAGGAGCCCGGCCCACGCGTGCTGGAAGCGCGCGAATGTGCCATGGCCGAGCCCTGCCCCACCGCGCCCTTGCGCAAACAGGTGCAACCAGCCGTGAAGCCGGATGCCAACCTGCTGGTGTTGATGTTCGGACTCAGCGGCGCGATGAAAGGCGAGTACTGATCAACTCTGATCACCGCGCACCACTGCCAGTTGGCGAGCACGATCAAGCGTCAGGCGCACCAGGCAGTCGTAGCTGAATTCGCCGAACACCGAGTAGGGCTGCTCCTCACCGTAGGGCTTGCATTCGGCATCACGCATCGCGATCCAGTTACGCTGCGCCTGGCGCAGTGCGGTACTCGCCTCGTCCGACAGCTGCCGCTGGCGTTCGCGATAGGCTGCATTGAGCAGCGCATCGGCATCGCCCAATACCAGCGCACTGATTCCACCCAGCGCCATCACGTTCTGCGGCAGCGCCTGGGGCATCTCCTGGTTCCAGTTGTAGAAACCATTGGTCTCCACCCGCAAGCGTGCCGTGGGTCGGCTGTAGACGTCGTCGTAGAGCGGCTGCAACTGGGTGCGATAGACCAGTTCAAGATAGATCGGGTCGCTGGCGCGCTCCGGCCTGGCCAGTAGGGTCTGATAGATCGGCTGCTGCGGGCCGTTGCCTTCGTCGATACTTACCTCGAAGCAACTGTCTGGAGCCAGGTGCTGGCCCGGCTCGCTGGCCAGTGGGCATTTGCTGACGATGGACTCCTGATCGGTACTGAAGGCCTCGTCCAGCACACGTACCAACAAACGCACTTCCGGTGCCTGGGAAAAGTCGGCGTGAACGACGGTGGCAGTAAGTGTGCCTTCGGCAGCCGCGAAGAGCGGTGACAGCCACAGAGCGAGCAACACGGGCATGCGCATGGATAACCTTCCCTGGTAACGGCAACTGGACCCACATCATCTCCAGCGCGACGCGGCCTGACAAGCAGGTGGCCTTGGTAGCGAGCCGTGGGTCTCACCGCATCAAGCGGAAACGCCGATAGTGGCGTTTAAAACAGCTCGTTCAGTTTTGCCTAAAGTAAGAATCCTTCACCAAGTGCGTTCCGTCAGCAATCTCGGTTGGTTGAAAGGTTTTCGCGGCTGAAGCCGCTCCTACAGGATTTAGGTGGCTTCGGGTCGCGGCTGAAGCCCCTCCTACAAGAACGTGGCAATACCAGTGGCCTTGCCTTCAGGCCCCCGTGATCAGCCGCTCGATAATTTCCCGCCGCTCAGGATGCTCCGGCACCTGAATGCCAAATTCATCGCGCAACACCCTCAGCACCTCATCGACACTCTGCAACTGCACCCGCTTACTCGCCTGCCCCAGGCGGTGGATGGCGAAGCTGCCATTGTTCAACGTCTTGCGCAGGCCTGGCCCGGTGCGGGCGGCGATCATCTGGCCGAGAAAGGGTGAGTCCGGGTGGGTGCACACGTACCAGTTGCCCACCACGTAATCGATATCAGCCACCTGCTGCAGATCGAACACGTACATGGCTCGCCAGCTACCCGCCACCAATGCGCGCAGGGTGTAGGTGCCATCCACCAGCGTCAGGCGATAGTGCTCGTGCGGCGTGGCCTGCTCCGCCTCGCTGTCGAGCAAAAGCGGGCCGGTCGGCACCATGCCGCCGAAGCCGACGTCGCTGATGTAGCGCACGCCATCGATGGTCACCAGCACCAGCATATGAGTGCGCGCCGGCAGGGCATCTTCCGGGCCGCCCATGACCACGCGGCCGGTCAGCCCGCGCGCGTCGAAGCCCAGCGCCTGCAACAGCAGCAGGTACAGACGGTTGAGTTCGAAGCAGTAACCGCCACGGCCCTGGCGCAGCAGCTTGTCCTGGATCACGGCAGGTTCGACCTCCACCGGCACGCGCAGCATGCTGGCCAGGGTTTCGAAGGGAAATTCGGCGGTGTGCCGCGCCTGCAGCTCGCGCAGGGCTTCGAGCGTCGCTGGCGGCGCCGACGAGTAACCCAGGCGCCCTAGGTATGTGTGCAGATCCAGCTGGAATGCTTCGGTCATCGTGCTTCTCCCTTTTTACCTGCCGGCTGTTGTACCAGAGGCGGCAGAGGGGAGATATCTATCGGGTCGATAGCCCGTCTGATCGTCCTCACGCTCCGCGTGGGTATGCAGCCCGTGACGCTCCGCGCATCCACCGTAACGGCCGCAGAGAGGCCGAGGCTACAGGCCCCCATGCTGAGCGTGGGAGCGATCACGCAAACGCCCAGGTGGCTGCGGAGTTTCGCGGCTGAAGCCGCTCCTACAGGTGTCCCGGTGTCTGCCTCATAACGCCCACCAATGAAAAAGGCCGGTCTCGCGACCGGCCCTTTCGTGCAACGTGTCAGCTCACTCAGCCATTGCTGGGGAAGGCGAACTGCGCCGCCTCGTGGCTCTTGCGCGCCGGCCAGCGCTGAGTGATGGCCTTCTTGCGGGTGTAGAAGCGCACGCCGTCCGGGCCGTAGGCATGCAGGTCGCCGAACAGCGAGCGCTTCCAGCCGCCGAAGCTGTGGTAGGCCACCGGCACCGGCAGCGGCACGTTGACGCCGACCATGCCGACTTCGATCTCGTCGCAGAACAGGCGCGCGGCTTCACCGTCACGGGTGAAGATGCAGGTGCCGTTGCCGTACTCGTGATCGTTGATCAGGGCCATGGCGTCTTCCAGGCTGCCGACACGGACGATGCACAGCACTGGGCCGAAGATTTCGTCGGTGTAGATGGTCATTTCCGGGGTGACCCGGTCGAACAGGGTGCCGCCGACGAAGAAGCCATTATCAAAGCCCGGTACCACCAGGCCGCGGCCGTCGACCACCAGCTTTGCGCCCTGGGCCACGCCGGCGTCGATGTAGCCCTTGACCTTGTCGCGCGCAGCGGCGGTGACCAGCGGGCCCATGTCCAGGCCGCAGGAGGTGCCGGCACCGATCTTCAGTGCCTGGATCTGCGGAACAATCTTCTCCACCAGTGCATCGGCGATCTGGTCGCCCACGCACACGGCCACGGAGATGGCCATGCAGCGCTCGCCGCAGGACCCGTAGGCCGCGCCCATCAGTGCGCTGACGGCGTTGTCCAGGTCGGCATCGGGCATCAGCACGGCGTGGTTCTTGGCGCCGCCCAGGGCCTGCACGCGCTTGCCGCGCTTGGTGCCCTCGCTGTAGATGTACTCGGCGATCGGCGTCGAGCCGACGAAGCTCAGGGCCTTGACCTCGGGCGCTTCGATCAGCGCATCGACTGCGTCCTTGTCACCGTTGACCACGTTCAGCACGCCCTTGGGCAGGCCGGCCTGCTGCGCCAGCTCGGCGATGAACAGGGTGGAGCTCGGGTCACGCTCGGACGGCTTGAGGATGAAGCAATTGCCGCAGACGATGGCCAGCGGGTACATCCACAGCGGCACCATGGCCGGAAAGTTGAACGGGGTGATGCCGGCCACTACACCGATGGGCTGCAGATCCGTCCAGGCGTCGATGTTCGGGCCGACGTTGCGGCTGTACTCGCCCTTGAGGATTTCCGGCGCAGCGCAGGCGAACTCGACGTTCTCGATGCCGCGCTTGAGTTCGCCAACGGCGTCCTCGATGGTCTTGCCGTGCTCGGCGCTGATCAGCGCGGCGATTTCGTTCTCGTTCTGCTCCAGCAGTTGCTTGAAGCGGAACATGATCTGCGCGCGCTTGGCCGGCGGGGTGTTGCGCCAGGCCGGGAAGGCGGCCTTGGCAGCGTCGATGGCCAGTTGCATGGTGGCGCGGTCGGCCAGGCCGACTGCGCTGGTGGAGTCGCCGGTGGACGGGTTGTACACCGGAGCGCTGCGACCGTTGCCGGCAACGCGCTCGCCGTTGATCAGGTGGGGGATATGGCTCATGGGGATCTCCAAAGTCAGGTTGGTGGGAGGGGCTTTAGCCGCGACGCTCATTCAGTCGCGGCTAAAGCCCCTCCCACAGGAATCAGTCGAGTTTGTTCAGTATGTCGCCAACGGCGTTGAACACGCGGTCGAGATCTTCGATCTTGGCATTGAAGGTTGGGCCGAACTGCAGCGTATCGCCACCGAAGCGCACGTAGAAACCAGCCTTCCACAGGGCCATGCCGGCCTCGAAGGGGCGGATCACCGCATCGCCATCACGCGGTGCGATCTGCAGCGCGCCAGCCAGGCCGCAGTTGCGGATGTCGACCACATGTTTGGTGCCTTTCAGGCCGTGCAGCGCGGCCTCGAACTTCGGCGCCAGCTCGGCGGACTGCTGAATCAGGTTCTCGCGCTTGAGCAGCTCCAGCGTCGCCAGGCCGGCGGCGCAGGCCACCGGGTGCGCCGAGTAGGTATAGCCGTGGGTGAACTCGATCATGTGCTCCGGCGACGGCTGCTGCATGAAGGTGTTGTAGATCTCGCTGCTGGCGATCACCGCGCCCAGCGGGATGGCGCCGTTGGTGATCTGCTTGGCGACGTTCATCAGGTCCGGGGTGACGCCGAAGAACTCCGCGCCGCTCCACTTGCCCATGCGGCCGAAGCCGGTGATCACTTCGTCGAAGATCAGCAGGATGTTGTGCTGCGTGCAGATATCGCGCAAGCGCTGCAGGTAGCCCACCGGCGGCACGATGGCGCCGGCCGAACCGGACATCGGCTCGACGATCACCGCGGCGATGTTGGAGGCGTCGTGCAGTTCGATCAGCTTGAGCAGTTCGTTGGCCAGCTCCACGCCGCCGGTTTCGGCCATGCCCTTGGTAAAGGCCATACCCGGTTGCAGGGTGTGCGGCAGGTGGTCGGCATCCATCAGCTGGCCGTACATCTTGCGGTTACCGCCAATGCCGCCGAGCGAGGTGCCGGCGATGTTGACGCCGTGGTAGCCACGAGCACGGCCGATGAAGCGGGTCTTGGAGGCCTGGCCTTTCAGGCGCCAGTAGGCCTTGGCCATCTTCACCGCGGTGTCGGCGCACTCGGAGCCGGAGCCGGTGAAGAACACATGGTTGAGCTCGCCAGGCATCAGGTCGGCGACCTGCTCGGCCAGCTTGAACGACAGCGGATGGCCGTACTGGAAGCCCGGCGAATAGTCGAGGGTGCCGAGCTGCTTGGCCACGGCCTCCTGGATTTCCTTGCGCGAGTGGCCGGCGCCGCAGGTCCACAGGCCGGACAGGCTGTCGTAGATCTTCCGGCCCTGGTCATCGGTGAGCCAGCTGCCTTCTGCACCGACGATGATGCGCGGGTCGCGCTGGAACTGGCGGTTGGCGGAGAACGGCATCCAGTGCGCATCCAGCTTGAGCTGGCTGGCCAGGGACGGAGTTGCGGTCTGCGGCATGTTCATCGGGATGGCCTCGGCAGTGGCGGCGTGTTCGGGACAATGTGGGAGGGGCTTTAGCCGCGACTGTCGCCGCTGAAGCGCCTCCCACAGATACAGCGTCAGTTGCCAGTTAAGGTGCCACGGGCATAGAGTCAGTAAAACAATACTCTTATTATCTTCAGTTCAAGGTCGACTAAACAAATGAGCAGCCGCCGCCCCGACCCGCTGGCCCAGGTCAGCGACTTTGAAATCCGCCTGCTCAAACTGTTTCGCAGCGTGGTGGAATGCGGTGGTTTTTCCGCAGCCGAGAGCGCGCTGGGCATCGGCCGCTCGGCCATCAGCCAGCAGATGAGCGACCTCGAACAACGCCTCGGTTTGCGCCTGTGCCAGCGCGGCCGTGCCGGCTTCGCCCTGACCGAAGAAGGCCGCGAGGTGTACCAGAGCACCCTGCAACTGCTGGCGGCACTGGAGAGCTTTCGCACCGAGGTCAACGGCCTGCATCAGCACCTGCGCGGCGAGCTGAACATCGGCCTGACCGACAACCTGGTGACCATCCCGCACATGCGCATCACCAACGCCCTGGCCCGCCTCAAGGTGCAGGGGCCGGACGTGCGTATCAACATCCGCATGACGCCCCCGTCGGAAGTGGAACAGGGGGTGCTCGACGGCCGCCTGCATATCGGCGTGGTGCCACAGGTCGGTGCCCTATCCGGCCTGGAATACCAGGCGCTATACGATGAACGCTCGCTGCTTTACTGCGCGGTCGGCCATCCACTGTTCTACGTCGACGACCAACAGCTTGAAGACGACAGGCTCAATGCCCAGGAAGCCATCGCCCCGACCTTCCGCCTGCCGCCCGAGGTGCAGAACCATTACCAGGCGCTGAACTGTACGGCCAGCGCATCGGACCGCGAAGGCATGGCCTTTCTCATCCTCACCGGTCGCTATATCGGTTACCTGCCCGACCACTACGCCCAGGCCTGGGTGCAGCAGGGTCGCCTGCGCGCGCTGAAGGCGTCCACTCGCTACTACGACATCAACCTGGCAGCGGTAACGCGCAAGGGCCGTCGCGCGCACCTGGTGCTGGAGAGCTTTCTAAACGCCCTGGCTGAAGCCTGAACACATAGAACGACCGTACCGAAAAACGGCTCGAGCATGCACAGCCCTGGTGCATTTGTGCTATCACGGCGATTTTCCTTGCAGCGCACTTGTCACCCAGGCGGCGCTGGGGTATCTGTGCAATCGCTCGGCTCCCTGATCAGTTCGGAATCACCCATGACCTTCGAAGTCCCCGCCCACGGCACCACCGGCAAACCCGCCGGGCGCATTCGCCAGAAGAACGAAGAAGCCATCATCAAGGCTGCCGAGGAAGAGTTCGCCCGGCACGGCTTCAAGGGCACCAGCATGAACACCATCGCGCAGAACGTCGGCCTGCCCAAGGCCAACCTGCATTACTACTTCAACAACAAGCTGGGCCTTTATCTGGCGGTGCTGAGCAATATCCTCGAGCTCTGGGACAGCACCTTCAACAACCTCAGCGTCGAGGACGACCCGGCCGAGGCACTGGAGCGCTACATCCGCGCCAAGATGGAGTTCTCCCGGCGCCAGCCGAAGGCCTCGCGCATCTTCGCCATGGAAGTGATCAGCGGCGGCGACTGCCTGTCGCAGTACTTCAACCAGAACTATCTGGACTGGTTCCGTGGCCGTGCCGCGGTGTTCGAAGGCTGGATCGCCGCCGGCAAGATGGACCCGGTCGATCCGATCCACCTGATTTTCCTGCTGTGGAGCAGCACCCAGCACTACGCCGACTTCGCCTCGCAGATCTGCCGGGTGAAGCAGTGCTCGCGCCTGACCAAGCAGGACTTCGAGGAAGCCTCCGACCAGCTGGTACAGATCATCCTCAAGGGCTGCGGCCTGACGCCCGTCGCCAAAGCCTGATGGCCTTCACCCTGTCCGCGCCTTGCGAATACCGCGAGGAGATTCGCAAGAGCCGCTTTCTCGCCCTCGCCGCGCCGGTTGCCAGCGCGGCGGACGCACAGGCCTTCATCGACAGCCACGGCGATCCGGCCGCCTCGCACAACTGCTGGGCGTGGAAGGTCGGCAACCAGTGCCGCTTCAACGACGACGGCGAACCGGGCGGCACCGCTGGCAGGCCGATACTCGCCGCCATCGAAGGACAGGACTGCGACCAGGTGGTGGTGCTGGTAATCCGCTGGTACGGCGGCATCCAGCTCGGCACCGGCGGCCTGGCCCGCGCCTACGGCGGCAGCGCAGCCAAGTGCCTGCAGGCCGGCGAGCGGCGCGAACTGGTCTTGCGCCGGGCCTTCAGTTGCCATCTGCAGTTCGCAGAACTGCCGCTGTTCAAGGCGCGCCTGAGCGAGTTCGACAGCCTGATCGAGCGCGAGGATTACGACGCCACCGGCGCGCGCCTGCAACTGGCCGTGGCGCCGGCCGAACACGCGACACTGGAACGGCTGCTCGGCGACATCAGCCGTGGCCGCGAGAGCCTGACAGCGCCATGAAACGGCCGATCGTTGCGCTGCTGGCATTGCCGCAGTGGCTGGCCCTGCCGGCCCAGGTAGACGTCCAGGAGCACCACTACGACCTGCCACTGGCGTGCGGCGTGCCCCTCAGCCGCGCCAGCGTTTCGAGCGATACCTGAGCGCACTGCGTGAGCATGAGCGGCAGTACCGGGCACGGCCGCAGCCAGGACGCCAGGTGACGGAACAACAGCTCAAGATGTAGGAGCGGCGCCCCGCCGCGAATGGTGGCAGGCGCACTCGAAAAATTTCGCCCCGGACAGAGGATTACCTTGCCGGGATTATCGAATCGACATTCGCTATGCTGATTTTCTTTCTCATCCACCACGGAGCCTGAAAATGTCCGCCTCCCGATCCATTCTGATCATCGGCGCCTCGCGCGGCCTCGGCCTGGGTCTGGCCAGTGAGTTCGCTGCCCAGGGTTGGGCCGTGACCGCCACCGTGCGCAGCGCCACGCCGCAAGCGCCGCTGCAGGCAGTGCCCGGCGTGCGCGTGGAGCAACTGGAGATGACCGACCCGGCCAGCCTCGAACAGTTGGCCAATCGCCTGAGCGGCCAGCAGTTCGACGTCATCTTCGTCAACGCCGGGGTTGCCGGCCCCACGCACCACAGCACCGCACAGGCCAGCGCCGAAGAAATGGGCCAACTGTTTCTGACCAACGCCGTCGCGCCACTGCGCGTGGCCGAACGCCTGCTGCCGAATCTGGCCGCCGGGCACGGGCTGATCGTGTTCATGAGTTCCATCCTTGGCAGCATCGAGGCCGGCGCCGGCCTGGGCATGCCGCTGTACGGCGCCAGCAAGGCCGCACTCAACCACCTCGTACAGTGCTTCGTCCGTGTTCAGGACAATCCGCAGCTCGGCGTACTGCTGATGCACCCGGGCTGGGTGCGCACCGACATGGGCGGCGCCGACGCCCCGCTGGATATCGACAGCAGTTGCAAGGGCATGGTCGAACAGGTCAGCGCCGCCGTCGGCCGGCCCGGCTTGCGCTACCTGGACTACCAAGGTGAGCCTCTGCCCTGGTGAGCGTCAGCGCTGGTATCGGCCTGCCACCAGGCAGGCCGTGTAATTCTGTTGGAGAAGAATAACGATGGACGTAAACATCGGTAATGACCCGGCGTTGATCCGCCTGGCTCAAGGTATCCGCTATCAGGTCTTCACATGTGAACAACGGATTCCTGCGGAGCTGGACCTCGATGGACTGGATGAAGAGTCCTTCCATGCACTGGCGACAGAACAGGGTGAGCCAATTGCCACTGCCCGCCTGACACTGAAAGAGGACGGCTCTTCTACCATGGCCAGGGTGGCGGTCAGTGAGGCTTATCGGAGCACGGGAGTTGCTTCGGCCGTTGTCCAGGCATTGATGCAGCATGCGCAAGATATAGGCGCCACCTCCATTGAACTTCATGCTCACAGCCACCTGAAAGGCTACTACGAAAAATTTGGCTTCGAGTTCATCAAGGAGGTTGAAATCGTGGGCGAACATCAGCTCATTGAAATGCGATGCCAACTGGCGTGCACATAACCGCATAAGGCAATACCGCGCCGCTCTGCGGCGCTACCGTGCCAGATGCGCCGGCGCGCACAGTCAGCGCGCCACGATATCCGTATAATCGGCGCCCTGAACACTCGCAGGATGCGAGCCTCCCACAGCCATTATCCGGGACTAGGTCAATGGACAACCTGTATCAGCCGCCCAAAGCCGAACTGCTCGACGAACGATCCCAGGCCCGTAGCGCCTTCTTCGTCACCTCACTGAAGAAGTTCTACCTGCTGTACTTCACCACTTTCAGCCTGTACTCCTTCTACTGGTTCTACAAACAGTGGGATCTTCAGCGCGGCGCGATGCTGCCGAAAAAGATCTGGCCGGCGGCGCGCTCGATCTTTCAGATCTTCTTCACCCATTCGTTATGCAGCCTGATCAACGAGCACAAGCAGCGTCTGGGCCAGGCGGCCTGGAGCTACTCGGGTACCGCCTGGATGTACGTGCTGCTGACTATCGTCACCAATCGCCTGTCGCGGATCGACGGCCCAGGCGGCGGTCTTGAATTGCTGATGCTGTTCGCCGTCATCATGGTGCCAGCCCTGCCCCTGGCGCTGATCCAGCAACAGGCCAACCAGGCGAGCGGCGACGACGAGGGACAGAGCAACGCGTCCATCAGCGGTCTCAACATTCTGTGCATGGCCCCCGGGGCCTTGCTGTGGCTGTTCCTGATGGGCGCATTCTTCGTCTAAGACCCGCAGCGCTTGCGCCCTGACCGCGCCCGCACCTGCGACTCGTCTTGGCGTCTGCCGGGCGTGGGCACCGAGCGACGCAGCGGCGTCCCCGGATTGCATCCGGCTACAGAACAGCTTGGTGAGAGGGGCTTTAGCCGCGAACGCTCGAATGCGGTGCGCACGGCGCACCCTACGCAGTGGTTCGCACCAATCCCGCGCATGAGCCAGGACTGGCGGCAGACGTAAACGCCTGCCGCCTGGCTTTTCTGACCTGCTGGCCAAGTTTTTGCTTTAGCACCGCTCAGTTATCGCAACGAGCGCTTCCCATGCCTGCCTCATCCGATCTTCCACGCTTGCAGCTGACCGCCATCAGCAAGCAATACCCCGGCTGCCTGGCCAACGACCGTATCGACCTCGCCATCGTCCCCGGCGAGATCCGCGCCCTGCTCGGCGAGAACGGTGCCGGCAAGAGCACGCTGATGAAGATCATCTACGGCGTCACCCAGCCCAGCAGCGGCGAAATCCGTTGGCAAGGCCAGGCCTTGAAGATGCGCGATCCGGCCATGGCGCGCAGCCTGGGCATCGGCATGGTGTTCCAGCACTTCTCGCTGTTCGAGACGCTCACCGTGGCCGAGAACATCGCCCTGGCCATGGGCAGCGATGCCGGCACGCCGAAGCAGCTGGAGGCGAAGATCCGCGAGGTGTCGCAGCATTACGGCATGGCACTGGAGCCGACCCGCCTGGTGCACAGCCTGTCCATCGGCGAGCGCCAGCGGGTGGAGATCGTGCGTTGCCTGATGCAGGACATCAAGCTGCTGATCCTCGACGAGCCGACCTCGGTGCTCACCCCACAGGAGGCCGACGAGCTGTTCGTCACCCTGCGCCGCCTGGCTGCCGAGGGCTGCAGCATCCTCTTCATCAGCCACAAGCTCGGCGAGGTGCGCGCGCTGTGCCAGAGCGCCACGGTGCTGCGAGGCGGGCGGGTGTCCGGCCATTGCCTGCCGGCCGAGTGCAGCGACCTGGAACTGGCGCGGCTGATGGTCAGCGACGCTGAGGGGCTGGAAAACAGCTATGCAAAAGCCAGCGGCGGCCGGCCGCGGCTGCGCGTCGACGACTTCAGTTGGCGCAACCCCGATCCGTTCGGCTGCTCGCTAGAACGCATTCGCCTGGAAGTACGCAGCGGCGAGATCGTCGGTATCGCTGGCGTGGCCGGCAATGGCCAGGACGAGCTGCTCGCCCTGCTCAGCGGCGAAACCCGCCTGCCCCGTGGCGAGCGTGAGCGGGTCAGCATCGATACCGCGCCGGTAGCCAACCTGCACCCGGATGCGCGGCGCAGGCTGGGCCTGGCCTTCGTGCCGGCCGAACGCCTCGGCCATGGCGCTGTGCCTGAGATGAGCCTGGTGGACAACGCCCTGCTCACCGCATTCGGCCAGGGCCTGGTCAAGGGCGGCCTGGTGCAGCGCGGCAAGGTGCGCGCGCTGGCGGACGAGATCATCCAGCGCTTCGCGGTGAAGACGCCGGATGCCGACACTGCCGCGCGCAGCCTGTCCGGCGGCAACCTGCAAAAATTCATCCTCGGCCGCGAGATTCTGCAACAGCCCAAGCTGCTGGTGGCCGCGCACCCGACCTGGGGCGTGGACGTCGGCGCCGCTGCCGCCATCCACCGCGCGCTGATCGCCCTGCGCGATGCCGGCGCAGCGATCCTGGTGATCTCCGAAGACCTCGACGAGCTGTTCCAGATCAGCGACCGCATCGGTGCGCTGTGCAGCGGGCGGCTGTCGCCGCTGGTCGAGACGGCGCAGGTATGCACCGTGCAAGTCGGCCGCTGGATGGCCGGTGAATTCGATCAACCCGCCGCCGCTGCGGCCTGCTGACGGAGCCGTCATGCTGTTATCCCTGGAACCGCGCGGCCAAGAGTCGCGCCCCATGCTCTGGCTGTCGCCGCTGTTGGCCGCCGTGCTCACCCTGGTCAGCGGCATGCTGCTGTTCGCCCTGCTTGGCCATGATCCGCTGCAGACTCTGCACACCCTGCTGATCGCCCCGGTCGGCGACTGGTACGGCGTGTCCGAACTGCTGGTCAAGGCGCTGCCGATCCTGCTCTGCGCCCTCGGTCTGGCGGTGGCCTACCAGGCGCGCATCTGGAACATCGGCGCCGAAGGCCAACTGCTGCTCGGCGCCCTGGCCGGCAGCGCCATGGCGCTGCAACTGATCGACTGGGAAAGCCGCTGGGCACTGGCCTGGGTGGTGCTGGCCGGCACCGCTGCCGGAGCGGCCTGGGCCGGGCTTACCGCCTGGCTGCGCACGCGGTTCAATGCCAACGAAATCCTCACCAGCATCATGCTCAACTACATCGCGTTGAACCTGTTGCTGTTCTTCGTGCATGGGCCACTGAAAGACCCGGCCGGCTTCAACTTCCCCGAATCGGCCATGTTCGGCGATGCCAGCCGCCTGCCGCTGGTCAGCGAGGACGGGCGCCTGCATGGCGGCTTGTACCTGGCGCTGCTGGCATTGGTGGCAGTGTGGGTGCTGCTGCACAAGAGCTTTCTCGGCTTTCAGATCAAGGTGCTCGGCCTGGACAAGCGCGCCGCCGGTTTCGTCGGCTTTCGCGAGAAGCGCCTGGTGTGGTTCGCCCTGCTGGTCAGCGGCGCGCTGGCGGGCATGGCCGGCGTCGGCGAAGTGGCCGGGCCGATTGGCCAACTGGTGCCGCAGGTGTCGCCCGGCTACGGCTACGCGGCGATCACCGTGGCCTTTCTCGGCCGTCTCAACCCGCTCGGCATCCTCGCCGCCAGCCTGCTGATGGCGCTGCTCTACCTGGGCGGCGAGAACGCGCAGATGACCCTCAATCTGCCGCAGGCGATCACCCAGCTGTTCCAGGGAATGATGCTGTTCTACCTGCTGGCCTGCGACGTGCTGATCCTCTACCGGCCGCGGCTGAAGTGGAAATGGGCGAAACGCGAGAAGCTCACCGAGGCGACCACTTAATTTTTTTGTGGGAGTGGCTGGGCGGCATTCCGCTTTAGCCGCGACAAAAGCTCGCCACTGAAGCGCCTCCCACGAAGAGCACGAATGCAAAGGAATCCCCATGGATCTCGACCTGTTGACCAATATCTTCTACGCCATGGTGCGCACCGGTACGCCGCTGCTGCTGGTGGCCCTCGGCGAGCTGGTGTGCGAGAAGAGCGGCGTGCTCAACCTCGGCCAGGAAGGCATGATGCTGTTTGGCGCGGTGATCGGCTTTATCGTCGCCTTCAGCAGCGGTAGCCTGTGGCTCGGCGTGCTGCTGGCGATTGCCGCCGGCATGCTGTTGTCGCTGCTGTTCGCCGCCGTGGCGCTGGGCTTCAACGCCAACCAGGTGGCCACCGGCCTGGCCCTGACCATCTTCGGCGTCGGCCTTTCCACCTTCGTCGGCGCCGCCTGGGTCGGCAAGCCGCTGAGCGGCTTCGAGCCCATCGTCATTCCGCTGCTGGCGGACATCCCGCTGATCGGACGCATGCTGTTCGCCCAGGACGTGCTGATCTACCTGTCCTTCGCCCTGTTCGCGCTGGTGGCCTGGGTGCTGCTGAAAAGCCGCATCGGCCTGATCATCCAGGCCGTCGGCGAGAACCCGGACGCCGCCAGCGCCATGGGCCTGCCGGTGCTGCGCGTGCGCGCCCTGGCGGTGCTGTTCGGCGGTGCCATGGCAGGCCTCGCGGGCGGCTACCTGTCGCTGGCCTACACGCCTATGTGGGCCGAGAACATGACCGCCGGGCGCGGCTGGATCGCCCTGGCGCTGGTGGTGTTCGCCAGTTGGCGGGTGCTGCGTGTGCTGCTCGGCGCCTACCTGTTCGGCCTGGCCAGCATCCTCCACCTCGTGGCGCAGGGCATCGGCCTGTCGATCCCGTCGAACCTGCTGGCCATGCTGCCCTACGTCGCCACCATCGTGGTGCTGGTGCTGCTCTCGCGCGATGCGATCAAGACCCGATTGTATGCACCGGTGTCGCTCGGCCAGCCGTGGCAGCCGGGGCATTGAGGCTCGACAATTATTAGTCGCGGCTGAATCCCCTCCCACAGCAATAGAGCGACCTGCCGCCCGGCTTTTGTGGGAGGGGCTTTAGCCGCGACAAGAAAATTTCGGCTATACCTGTGTCACACCCTAATCGAGAGGCAAAGGAATGCCCCACTCAGCCAGCTTGCGCGCAGGCCGTTTCTCGGAAACGCAGCGCATCTATCTCCTCACCGCAACGACCGAAAACCGCGAAACGCTTTTTTCGGACTTCACTGTGGGTCGACTCGTCGTCGCGGAACTGAAAAACACCCAGCAAGATGGTCTAGCCGAATCACTGGCTTGGGTGCTCATGCCGGATCACCTTCACTGGCTGATCGCCTTGGAGCAAGGCTCGATCAGCGACCTGATGCGGCGCATCAAGGGACGCAGCGCCAAGCGAATCAACACGGTGTCAGGCCGCCAAGGAAAGCTGTGGCAGGACGGCTTTCACGACCGAGCGCTGCGCCGCGAGGAAGATGTTCTGCCTGCCGCGCGTTACATCGTCGCCAATCCTCTAAGGGCGGGTCTGGTCAGCCGGGTTGGCGATTATCCATTATGGGATTCGGTGTGGCTCTGAGCTTGGGAGGCTCGCGGCTGAAGCCCCTCCCACAAGGACTACACCAATCTGTGGGAGGGGCTTTAGCCGCGACAGCCTTATTGCTCCTGACCTCGGAGTCAGCTATCGTCCCCGCACGTCTTTTCCGACGAACCTGGATCAGCAGACAGGGTCAACACTGAGCTGGCTTACCTGACATCAACCTCAGAGGAGCCACTCATGGCTGCTACCCGAATCTGGATCAAGAACCCGCTCGCCATCTTCACCGCCAACGACCTGGACGCTGCCGGCGGCCTGATGATCGCCGATGGCCGCATCAGTGAAGTGCTCGCCGCCGGCCAGCAACCCTCAGCGCCCTGCCAGCAGGTTTTCGATGCCCGCGAGCACGTCGTGCTGCCGGGCCTGATCAACACCCATCACCACTTCTACCAAACCCTCACCCGCGCCTGGGCGCCGGTGGTCAACCAGCCGCTGTTCCCCTGGCTGAAGACGCTTTATCCGGTCTGGGCACGCCTCACGCCCGAGAAACTGGCTCTGGCCAGCAAGGTGGCGCTGGCCGAGCTGCTGCTGTCTGGCTGCACCACCGCAGCCGATCATCATTACCTGTTCCCCGGCGGCCTGGAGAATGCCATCGACGTGCAGGTCGAGGCCGTGCGCGAACTGGGCATGCGCGCGATGCTCAGCCGCGGCTCGATGAGCCTGGGCGAGGACGACGGCGGCCTGCCGCCGCAGCACACGGTGCAAAGTGGCGAGGCGATCCTGGCTGACAGCCGGCGCCTGATCGACCAGTACCACGAGCGTGGCGACGGCGCGCAGATCCAAATCGCCCTGGCGCCCTGCTCGCCCTTCTCGGTCACCCGCGACATCATGCGCGCCAGCGCCGAAATGGCCGACGAACTGGACGTACGCCTGCACACCCACCTGGCCGAGACTCTCGACGAGGAAGATTATTGCCTGCGCCAGTTCGGCCTGCGCACCGTCGATTACCTGGAAAGCGTCGGCTGGCTCGGCCCGCGCACCTGGCTGGCACACGGCATCCACTTCAACCCGGACGAAATCGCCCGTCTCGGCGCCGCCGGCACCGGCGTCTGCCATTGCCCCTGCTCGAACATGCGCCTGGCGTCGGGCATCTGCCCCGTGCACGACCTGGAAGCAGCCGGCGCGCCGGTCGGCCTGGGCGTGGATGGCTCGGCCTCCAACGATGCCTCAAACATGATTCTCGAAGCGCGCCAGGCCCTGTACATCCAGCGCCTGCGCTACGGCGCCGAGGCGATCACTCCGGAGCGTGCCCTGGGCTGGGCGACCCGTGGCTCGGCGAAGCTGCTGGGGCGCAGCGATATCGGTGAGCTGGCGGTGGGCAAACAGGCCGACCTGGCGCTGTTCAAGCTCGATGAGCTGCGTTTTTCCGGCAGCCATGATCCGATTTCAGCGTTGCTGCTGTGCGGCGCCGACCGTGCCGACCGGGTGATGATCGGCGGTAGCTGGCGAGTGGTCGACGGGCAGATCGAAGGGCTGGACGTGGCGCAGCTGATTGCCGATCACCGGCAGGCGGCGCGTGAGCTGATCGCAGGCTGACATCGGTTACACAGGCTGGGTCGAGCACAGCGATGCCCAGCCTACCGGCTGAGTCGCGGCTAAAGCCCCTCCCACAAAAACAGCGCCGACCTGTGGGAGGGGCTTCAGCCGCGACTGTCGTTTCATCAATGCGAGCCCAGGAGCAACGCACCACAACACGGCACACCACAACACCGCGCACCAATCCAGCTCCAGCATCGAGCCAGGCCAGCAGCCAGAACGGCAGCAGCACGCCTATCTGTCCTGTTGGTCAGTTTTTTGCAGTCATGGGATCAGCCAACCAAAGGCCATCCCAACACCAAGACTGGAGCTGCACCCACCATGCACAAGAAGAGCAAGAAACCGCTGCTGCGCACCCTCGTCGCCGCCCTGGGTTTTGGCGCCATGCTCAGCGCCTCGGCCGCCGATCCGTTGAAGGTCGGCTTCGTCTACATCGGCCCCATCGGCGACCATGGCTGGACCTATCAGCACGAACAGGGCCGGCAGATGCTGATCAGGGAAATGGGCGACAAGGTCACCACCAGCTTCGTCGAGAACGTGCCGGAAGGCGCCGACGCCGAGCGGGTCATCCGCAACATGGCCAAGGGCGGTTACGACCTGATCTTCACCACCTCCTTCGGTTACATGAACCCGACGCTCAAGGTGGCCAAACAATTTCCCAAGGTGACCTTCGAGCACGCCACCGGCTACAAGCAGGACAAGAACGTCGGCACCTACCTGTCGCGCTCCTATGAGGGGCGCTACGTCGGCGGCTTCCTCGCGGCGAAGATGACCAAGACCAAGAAGATCGGTTACATCGCCTCCTTTCCCATCCCCGAGGTGATCCGCGACATCAACGCCATCCAGCTGGCCCTGGACAAGTACAACCCGGGCACCGAAATCAAGGTGGTGTGGGTCAACACCTGGTTCGATCCGGGCAAGGAATCCGACGCCGCCAACGCGCTGATCGACCAGGGCGTGGACGTGCTGTTCCAGCACACCGACAGCCCGGCGCCGATCCAGACCGCCGAGCGCCGTGGCATCTACTCCGTCGGCTACGCCTCGGACATGGCCCACTTCGGGCCAAAGGCCGTGCTCACCTCCATCGTCAACGATTGGGGCCCGCACTACGTCAAATCCGCCCAGGCGGTGATCGACGGCAACTGGCAGCCGCAGGATTTCTGGGGCGGCCTGGCCGAAGACACCGTCTCCCTGCCGATCAGCGACCTAGTGCCGGCTGACGTCAAGAGCGAGGCCGGGCAGATCATCGCCGATATCCGCAGCGGCACGTTCCACCCCTTCACCGGCCCGATCAAGGATCAGAGCGGCGCGGTGCGCATCGCCGAAGGCGTCAGCGCGACCAACGCCGAACTGGCCTCGATGAACTACTACGTGGAGAACGTGAAGGCCGAAATGCCGAAGTAAACAGGCCATCGCGGCCCTGTGGCGGGTTACTCCCGCCCCACCGGCTAAACCTTGTGGGAGGGGCTTTAGCCGCGACAAGCAAATGGCTCGCGGCTAAAGCCCCTCCCACGAACTGACAGAGATGCCGTCCCTGCTACCGGCAGAACCGCATCAAGGGGACGCTTCGCCAGAGGCGTCCTTTTCCGCTGCCCTGGGTACGAGAAGACTCGCAGCAACACCCCGGAGCTTTTATGAACAGCCTACCCATCATCAATATCGTCCCCCTTTACAGCAACGACGAATCAGCCTGGCCCGCCGTCGCCGAACAGATCGACCGCGCCTGCCGCGAATGGGGCTTCTTCTATATCGTCGGCCATCCCATCGGCACCGAGCGCATCGACGCCCTGCTCAGTGCGGCGAAGACCTTCTTCGCCCAACCCGCCGAAGAGAAACTCAGGATCGACATCACCCAGACCGCTCACCACCGCGGCTACGGGGCGATTGCCACCGAGCAGCTCGACCCGAGCAAGCCGAGCGATTTGAAGGAAACCTTCGACATGGGGTTTCACCTGCCCGCCGATCACCCCGAGGTATTGGCCGGCAAACCGCTGCGCGGGCCGAATCGCCATCCGGATCTACCGGGCTGGGCAGAACTGCTGGAGGCCCATTACGCCGACATGCAGGACCTGGCCAGGACCCTGCTGCGCGCCATGGCCATGGCGCTGGACATCGAAGACGACTTCTTCGACGCGCGCTTTCATGAGCCGATCAGCGTGCTGCGCATGATCCACTACCCACCCCGCCATACTGCCAGCAGCGCCGAACAGCAGGGCGCCGGCGCGCATACCGATTACGGCTGCGTCACCCTGCTCTACCAGGACGATGCCGGCGGCCTGCAGGTGCGCGCACGTAATGGCGATTGGATCGACGCGCCGCCGATGGCCGGCAGTTTCGTGGTCAACATCGGCGACATGATGGCGCGCTGGAGCAACGATCGTTATACCTCGACGCCGCACCGGGTGATCAGCCCGCTGGGAGTGGATCGCTACTCAATGCCGTTCTTCGCCGAGCCGCATCCCGATACGCTGATCGACTGCCTGCCGAATTGCTCCAGCGCGGACAACCCGGCCAAGTATCAACCGGTCACCAGCGCCGAGTACCTGCTGTCACGCTTCGCCGATACCTATGCCTATCGGCGCGAGGAGGCGTAGGGCTGAAGCCGCCGTCGCCGCCAACTGTAGGAGCGACTTCAGTCGCGAAATTCGCGGATGAATCCGCTCCTACAGGATACTCAAGACACGCCCGGCATTCGCGGACAAATCGCTCCCACAAGGGGAACCCCGCCCGCCGGCGCAGCACGATCCTGTCCGAACGGTTAAACTTACCGGTTACCCAAGCCTGACCACGAGAACCCACCATGCCCGAATGGCTCAACGCCCTGCCCAAGGCCGAACTGCACCTGCACCTGGAGGGCTCGCTGGAGCCCGAGCTGCTGTTCGCCCTGGCCGAACGCAACCAGATCGCCCTGCCCTGGAACGATGTCGAGGCCCTGCGCGCGGCCTATGCCTTCAACAACCTGCAGGAATTTCTCGACCTGTATTACGCCGGTGCCAACGTGCTGCGTACCGAACAGGACTTCTACGACCTGACCTGGGCCTACTTGCAGAAGTGCAAGGCGCAGAACGTCATCCACGTCGAGCCCTTCTTCGATCCGCAAACCCACACAGACCGCGGCGTGCCCTTCGAAGTGGTGCTGCGCGGCATCCAGCAAGCGCTGCTCGACGGTGAGAAGCAGTTGGGCATCAGCCACGGCCTGATCCTCAGCTTCCTGCGCCACCTGCCCGAGGAAGAGGCGTTCAAGACCCTGGAGCAAGCCATGCCGTTTCGCGATGCCTTCATCGGCGTCGGCCTCGACAGTTCGGAAAAGGGCTTCCCGCCGCGGCTGTTCGAGCGCGTGTTCGCCAAGGCGCGCAGCGAAGGCCTGCACGCACTGGCACACGCTGGCGAGGAAGGCCCGCCCGAGTACATCTGGGAAGCGTTGGACCTGCTCAAGGTCAAGCGCATCGACCATGGCGTGCGTGCCATCGAGGACGAGCGTCTGATGCAGCGCATCATCGACGAGCAGATCCCGCTGACCGTGTGCCCGCTGTCCAACATCAAGCTCTGCGTGTTCGAGCACATGGGCCAGCACAATATCCTCGACATGCTCGAGCGCGGCGTGAAGGTAACGGTGAACTCGGACGATCCGGCCTACTTCGGCGGCTACGTCGGCGAGAACTTCGCCGCCCTGCACGAGCACCTGGGCATGACCGAAGATCAGGCCAAGCGCCTGGCGCAGAACAGCCTGGACGCGCGCCTGGCTTAAACCACCTGTGGGAGCGGACTTGTCCGCGAGCTTTTTCGTTCGCGGACCAGTCCGCTCCCACATTCCCGACCCAAAAGATTTCGGCGCAGCCCCCACCAGAACAGGCGGGGACGCGCAGCAGCCTTGGGCAGGTGCTCAGAAGTCGAAATCGACCTTGGCCCAGAGCGTGCGGCCCGGCTCGTCGATGCGGGTTTCGGCCGGGAAGCCGAAACCGGCGTCACCCGCCAGGTTGAGGTGCTCGGCGTAGCGCTTGTCGAGCAGGTTATCCACACCGGCGCTGAGCTTGACCTGCTGGCTGACGCGGTAGGCGCCGTTGAGCGAGAGCACGCCGAAACCGGCACTGTCGCCGAAGTCCTGCCCCACCACGTTGCCGCGCCCGTCGGCGGTGCGGCCCTGGCCGTCGACCACACGCCACAGGGCGCCGGCGCTCCAGTTCTCGCGCTGATAACTCAGCCCCAGGCGCGCTTCCAGCGGCGGCATCTGCGGCAATGCTTCGCCGTCGCGGCTGTTCTTTCCCCAGGCATAGGCCAGGGTCGCATCGGCTTTCCAGTTGGCGGCGAAGGCATAGGCCACGCCCAACTCACCGCCCATGATGCGCGCATCGACGTTGTCGGCCTGGGTGCCCATGCCGCGATAGTCGAACAGGATGTAGTCGCGAATCTGCCCGGCATAGGCCGAGGCCCAGGCCTGCAGCTTGTCGTCCTGGTACTGGATGCCAATGTCGAGTTGGGTGGTCTTCTCCGGCTCGATGCCGTCGAATGCATTGGGCGAACCGGCCGGGCCGTTCAGCCCTGCGGAAAACAACTCCCAATAGTCCGGAAAACGCTGCACATGGCCGAGGCCGACGTAGAGGGTGGTCGGCGAGCCGGACAGGTCATGCTCGTAGCGCACGAAGCCGCTGGGCAGGGTCTCGGCACGCGTCTCGCCCGCCGTCGGGTTGGGCCGCGCCATGCCCATCATGCTGCGAAAACTCTGCCGGTAATCCTTGGCAGAGGCACGATCCACCCGCGCGCCGCTCACCAGACGGTCACGCTCGGCCAGGCTCCAGGTGGCCTCGGCGAACGCGCCGTAGTTGTGCATCAGGGCGTCCTTGTCCCAGGGGAAACGGTCGGCGTCCGTGTAGCCGGTCATCATGCTGTAGGTGGAACGGCGGCCACGGTGCTCGCTGCGCTGCGCATCGATACCGGTGACCAGTTCGAGGTCGTCCCACTTCCAGGTCGCCGCCAGTCGGGCACCGAGGGTGCGCCGGTCGACCTGCGAGGCCATGGGCATGGCCATCATGCTGGTCGGGTCCGGTACGCGCAGGCGGAAGTTGTCCATGATGTGGTCGGCGTAGTTGTAGTAGACCTTGGCCTCGACCTTATCCAGCGCACCGCCGAGGTTGCTGCGCTCGACGCGCAAACCCAGGCTTTCGCGCTTGAACTGGGTGCCATCCATGCCACGCCCGGCGTAGCGCGCCTCGCCATCGCCACGGCCGGCACTGAGCTCGATCAGGGTGTCGGCATCCGGCGTCCAGCCCAGCGCCACGTCGGTGTTCCATTTGTCCCAGCGCGAGCCGATGGTGTCGCCATTACCATTGTCGTAGTCATCCGAATGCGAACGGTTGGCCATCACCCGCAGGTAGCCCTGTTCGCCACCGACGGCGCCGTCAATCAGGCGGTCGAAGCGACCGTTGGAACCAGCCAGCACGCTGGCGTGCAGGCGCGCGCCAAGCTCGCCGAAGCGCTCCGGCTCGCGCTCGAAGCGCACCACGCCGGCCGAAGCACCGGGGCCCCAGATCACCGTCTGCGGGCCTTTGGTCACGGTCAGCAGGTCATAGGTTTCCGGGGCGATATAGGAGCTGGGCGCGTCCATCCGCCCGGGGCAGGCGCCGAGCATCTGGCCACCGTCGGTGAGCAGCAGCAGACGCGAGCCGAACATGCCGCGCAGCACCGGGTCGCTGTTGCTGCCACCGCTGCGAATCGCCGAGAAGCCGGGAATGGTCTTGAGGTAATCGGCGGCATCACTGGCCGGCACCGGCTGACGCGGGTCCTTGGGATCGGCCACCACGGTCAGCGGCGAGCTTTGCTGGATTGCCGTGATCACCGTGGGCGGCAGTTCATGCACATGCTCCTCGGCATGCAGCGAGGTGATGGTGCACAGGCCACAGGCGATGGCCAGGGCAGAGAGGGGAAAACGAGCGCGCACGCAAGTGCGGCCCGGAATGAAGGAAACGGACATGCGGATACCTGAATGGTCGATTTGCGAATAAGGGCGGTCCAGCCCTCGCTGAAGAGAAATCAGGCGCGCATGGGCGGTGCGCGTGACAGCGCACGGGGGAAGTGAGGGTCAGTGCGCGGCGATAGCGGCAGCGCTGCGCCAGTTCCATGAGCCGGCGGCAACCGTCCGGCTACCGACCAGCAACTGTCTGCCAATGCAGGACAATGGGAAAACAGCGAACAGTAGCCACAGGCATCCACCTGCAGCAGCGGCTCGCTGACATCGCTGGCACGCGCAGCGGGATCAGCGCCCTCGTGACAGGTCAGCTCGCTCAGCCAGCGCCAGTCGGCCGGCTCGGCACGCAGTTGCGACGCCAGGGGCGCCAGCAGCGCGAGGACCAACGCCAGCAGCCCGAGATGGGCGGCGAAGGTCCGCTTGCGTGCCGTGATCATCATCAGTGCTGGTGCTCGTCCGCGCCGTGGCCGGCATGGTCATGGCCGGCCGGAGCCTCTTGCTGCACCACCACTTCCACCTCGACGCTACCGGCCTTCTCGAAGGTCAGGGTCAGCGGGAAGCGCTCACCGGCCTTGGCCTGCTGCTTCAGGTTGAAGAGCATGACGTGGTAGCCCATGGGCTCGAACTTCACCTCGCCGCCAGCGGGAACGGCCACGTCCTGCACCTGCTGCATCTTCATCACGCCATCGGCGTGCGCATGCTCGTGCAGTTCGGCCTTGCCGGCCACCGGGCTGCTGACCGAAAGCAGGCGATCAGCCTCATTGCCCTTGTTGTGCACGACGAAGTAGGCGGCAGCGGTGGGTGCCACTGGCGGCATCTCGCGCGACCAGGGGTGATCGATATGCAGTTGGCCGACATCGTACTCGTGGGCCTGGGCCAGCATCGCGGGGAGGATCAGAGCGAGGCCGAACAGGGTTTTGCGCAGGTTCATATGGATTGTCTCCAGGTGGGTATCGTCAAAAATCATGGCACTTCTTCAATTGGCAAGTCGGGTTCTGGGCAGCAGACAGAGGCAGCGGTCGAGCGCCCACATCAGCAACAGCGAGGCGCCCACCAGCGGGAAGACCATGCCCAGCACGATCATCACGCCGATGGCGGTCTTCCAGCGTGGCAGGTCATGGCGCAGCGGCGGTACGCCGAGGCGACCGGCCGGGCGGCGTTTCCACCAGAGCACCAGGCCGCTGACCGAGCTGAAGATGATCAGCAGGCAGACCAGCGCCATCAGTATCTGGTTGGCCAGGCCGAACATCTTGCCTTCGTGCAGCTTCACCCCGCTCTCCACAGCCCGCGCCACCAGGCCGTAGTCCGCCCAGCGCACATCGGCCAGCACCTCGCCGCTGTATTGGTCCAGATGCAGGGTGGCATCGTTGCGCGGGTCGTCGGCGAACAGGCCGATGCTGTATACGCCCGTGGCCCCCTGCGGGAAGCTGATGCTGTAGCCGCGCTGCACGCCGCGCGCATCGGCGGTGTCGACCACCTGCTGCAGGCTGATGCGTGGCGCCGCCGGGCCGTGATCGTGACCGGCATGGCCGCGATGCGCAGCGTGCGGGTCGGATGCCGGCAGCGGCGTGACCTCCGCCGCCCAGGACACGGTCTGCTCGCGGCTGCTGTTGAGGCTGCCGGCAAGCTGCCCGGATTTCGGCACGTCATCCCACATCGCCGCGGGGAACTGGTTCCAGGCGCCGGCGAACTGGGCGCCCCAGTAGCCGGTCCAGGTCATCCCGGTAAGCAGCATGAACATCAGCAGCAGGGAGCCCCAGAACCCGGTCACCGCATGCAGGTCGCGCCACAGCAGGCGCCCTCGCGCATGCCGGCGTGGCCAGAGCACGCCGGCCGGGTTGTTGCCGCGCGGCCACCACAGGTACAGACCGGACACCACCAGCACGATGCCCCAACCGGCAGCCAACTCGATCAGCCGATCACCCAAGGTGCCGATCATCAGGTCGCCGTGCAGGGTGCGCGCTGCCGCCTGCAGGTTCCACTGCGCGTCCTGCTCGCCGAGCAGGGTGCCGCGGTAGGGATCGACGAACAGGTTGAGCAGTCGCCCGTTGTTGTCGATGACGAAATGCGCGCTGCGCCCTTCGCCGAGCGGAGGCAGGTACTTGCTCACTACGGCACCGGGGTACAGCTGCTCGACCAATGCCAGTTGCTGGTCGGCGCTGACGCGCTGCTCGGCCACCGGCGCCAGCATCAGGTGCGGGTATAGCCAGGTATCGAGCTGCGGTTTGAACAGGTAGATCATCCCGGTGATCGACAGCAGGATCATGAACGGGATGACGAACAACCCGGCATAGAAATGCCAGCGCCAGGCCAGATTGTAGAAAGACGGGGCCACACGCTCACGAGCAGGTGCGGTGCTATTGGGGGAAGACGCCATAAAGCTTTCTCCAGCCCGCCGCGGTCGTGGACGCGCGGTCAGGCATTCGCATGATAGGGACGCCCGGAACGGGCGGACGGATCAGGCGAAGAGAGGAGAAGCGCGGGGATTGGCCGGAGGCCAGCGATAACGGGTGATACGCGGCAGATGCAGCGCGGACAGCGACCAACTGCGCTCGACAGCCAGCAGCCCGAGCAGGCCGAAGAAGGCCGCGAGAATGATGGCGCTGAACAGGCTGGCCAGGGCGCAGTTGGAGCCGGTGGCCGGGTTCGGCGCGACGATACCGGAGCCGTCCAGATCAGCCCCTGCGCCGAAGTTGCCCTCGAACGAACAGTACTGCCCGTCCAGACCGCTGAGCTGCATGCCGGCCATCTGGCCGTGGCTGATGGCGCAGACGAACGCACTGAACAGAATGCTGAAGTACAGCACCCAGGCGGTCAGTGAGCGGTCTTTGCGGGCCAGTTTCATGGAGCGTGACTCTAAACAGAGGATGGCAGCGCGACACTGCGGTACGTTGCCGCAGCGGCCTGGTAGGGAGTTTAGCAGGCGCCCGGCACTTTATCGTCAACGCCAGGGCGCCGCCGCCAGCAGGCGCTCGCAACGCGCCTGGAGGAACTCGCGCAGCAGATGCACCGCCTTGCTCAGTTGCGCCCGGTGTGCGCAGACCAGATACAGCGGCGTCGGCTCGCCCAGCCAGCCGGGCAACAGCACCTGCAGGCGCCCTTCACGGACATCGTCGGCCACGTCCAGCCAGGACTTGTACACCACGCCCTGCCCGGCCACGGCCCAGCGCCGGGTGACATCGGCATCGTCGCACACCCGGTTGCCGGCAACGTTCATGACCATCTCGCGCTTGCCGTCCTGGAAGCGCCAGCGGTCATGCACGCGGCCGTGCAGCATGTACAGCAGGCAGTTGTGCTGGCGCAGCTCCTCTACCGTCTGCGGCGTCCCGTGCCGCGCAAGATAGGCCGGCGAGGCGCAGAGCACGCGGCGATTGTCCGGCGCCACCGGCAGGGCAACCAGGCTGGAGTCTTCCGGTGCGCCATAGCGCAGGGCGATATCTACCGGCTCGCGAAACAGATCGGTGACGCGGTCGGCCAGCAGCAGGCGCAACTGCAGTTGCGGATGCTCGCCCTGGAACTCGTCGAGCCAGGGCAACAGGGTGTTGCGGCCGAAGTCCGAGGGCGCCGAAAGCTGCAGCACACCACGAATACCGTCCTGGCTGCCGGCCAGTTGCTGGCGTCCCTCCTCCAGGCTCTGCAAGGCCAGGCGCGCGTGCACCAGATACAGCTCGCCTTCGGGCGTCAGGCGCAGGCTGCGCGTCGAGCGCGCCAGCAGCCGCACCTGCAGTTGCTGTTCCAGGCGCTTGAGCGCGGCGCTCGCCACCGCCGGCGATACATCGAGTAGCCGCGCCGCGGCCGACAGGCTGCCGCTTTCAGCGGTCCGCACGAAGAGTTGCAGGTCATCGAAACGCAGCATGGCCGCTCACTTTCAAAATAATGATGAAAGAGACTCTATAACCACCTCCTTTTTCTCGCCACACAAATAAACGAGCATGGCTTCCCGCCACCAAACCGGAACCAGTCATGACCAGCGCACTAACGCTCATCGCCACCATCAACGTTCTGCCGGGGCATGCCGAGGCAGTGGCCGCAGGCCTGCAAGCCCTGGTCACCGCGAGTCGCACAGAGCCGGGCTGCCTGCAGTACGCGCTGCACCGCAACCAGCAAGCGACGGATCAGTTCGTGATGGTCGAACAATGGCGCGACGCCGAAGCGCTGGACCAGCACCGCGCAACGCCCCACTTCCTGCATTTCACCCACGCATTCGGCGAGCGGCTCATTGGCGTCGATCTGCTCCCGCTGCAACACATTGCCTGAACTCAGAGAGGACCCACCAGATGAAAGCCATTGCCTACTACCAATCCCTCCCGGCCGACCATCCTGAAGCGCTGCAGGACGTGCAACTCGACGCCCCGTCTCCCGGCGCGCACGACCTGCTGGTGGAGGTTCGGGCGATCTCGGTCAACCCGGTCGATACCAAGATCCGCCAGGGTGTCGCGCCTGAGCACGGCGCGGCCAAGGTGCTCGGCTGGGACGCCACTGGCGTGGTCAAGGCGGTGGGCAGCGAAGTGACCCTGTTCCAACCTGGCGACCGGGTGTTCTACGCCGGCGCCATCGACCGTGCCGGGGCCAACAGTGAGCTGCACCTGGTCGACGAGCGCATCGTCGGCGCCATGCCCGCCAGCCTGTCGTTCGCCGAAGCAGCGGCGCTGCCGCTGACGGCCATTACCGCCTGGGAGCTGCTGTTCGAGCGCCTGCAGATCGCCGAGGGTTCGGCCGATCAGGGCCAGAGCCTGCTGATCGTGGGCGCCGCCGGCGGCGTCGGCTCGATCCTCACCCAGCTGGCGCGGCGCCTGACCGGCCTGACCGTGATCGGCACCGCCTCGCGCCCGGAGACCCAGGCCTGGGTACGCCAGCTCGGTGCGCATCACGTGATCGACCACGGCAAGCCGCTGAGCGAAGAGCTGGCGCGTATTGGTGTCGGCCAGGTCACCCACGTCGCCAGCCTGACCCAGACCGACCAGCACTACGCGCAACTGGTCGAGTGCCTGCAGCCGCAGGGGCGCCTGGCGCTGATTGATGACCCGCTGCAACCGCTCGACGTGATGCAGCTCAAGCGCAAGAGCCTGTCGCTGCACTGGGAACTGATGTTCACTCGCTCGCTGTACCAGACCGACGACATGATCGAGCAGCATCGCCTGCTGCAGCGGGTGTCCGGGCTGGTCGACGCCGGCGTGATCAAGACCACCCTCGGTGAGCATTTCGGCACCATCAACGCCGCCAACCTGCGTCGCGCTCATGCGCTGCTGGAAAGTGGCAAGGCCAAGGGCAAGATCGTGCTCGAAGGCTTTTGAGGCGCGACGGTGGGCTGGGTCGGTGTGGTGAGCTGAAACGGAACGCCGCCCGGCCCGCTCTACAGACTGAATCTCAGCCCTGATTGCGATGTCGTAGGGTGCGCTGTGCGCACCGAAAAAACCGGCTAGTACCTGGTGCGCACAGCGCACCCTGCCTCTCTGCTTCAGCCCCACCTCGCCCGGCCCAGTCACATTTCCCTCGCGCTACCGCTTATCGCAAAGCGGCCGTCACGCTGGTCGGCTGTTTGACCCAGATCAGAAAATGGTCATGCAAGCGGACTATCCTGACTGTCCCCAAGTAGCGCCGACGACTCGTCGCAGCTCAAGGAGGTGGTCAGCATGAAGATTGTCGTCCAACCGCAGAACCAGGGCGGCGAACGCCTGTGGCAGGTTCGCCTGGATCAACATTGCGTGAGTTTTCGCAGCGAAGCAGAGGCGCACCAGTTCGTCGCCAGGCTGGAAGCACGACTGCGCGCGCCACATCGTTTGCCGGAGCTGCCCGAACAGCGCCGCGCGAGCTGAAGCTCAGCCCTGATTGCGCTGTCGCAGGGTGCGCTGTGCGCACCGAAAAAACGGGCTAGCCCCTGATGCGCACAACGCACCCTACCCCTTGCCAGACACCTGACCGCCCGGCGTCAGGCGCAACGCCGGGCTGTGCAGCATGTCCAGCACGGTATCGACCAGTGCAGGCGCCTGCTGCGCCAGGTCGAAGTTGGGCACCAGCAGCCAGTTGGCCTCGATGCCTTCCATATAGGCATGCAAGCAGACGGCCGCACGCGCGCAGTCCAGCTCGCCCGGCAACTGGCCCTTGTTGACCGCGTTGCTCAGCGCCTTGGCGATGCGCTGATCGCATTCCAGGCTCAGCGCCTGCATGCGCTCGCGCAGACCGAGCAGCTCACCGGTGTATTCGCACTTGTAACGCAGGATGTCGTGGATGCGATGGGTCTGCGGCTCGCTGGCCAGACGCGTCAGCGCCTTGATCAGCAACTCACGCATGCAGCCCAGCGGGTCCGGCTCGTCCTCGCTCTCGCTGGCTCGCGCCAGCTCCTCGAGCGGCAGGCGCAGACGTTCGAGCATGGCCTGGAACAGGTCTATCTTGTTCTCGAAATGCCAATAGATGGCGCCGCGGCTGACACCAGCCTCTTTCGCCACCTCAGCCAGAGACGCACGGGAAACGCCTTGGGCATGGAACACCCGCTCGGCGGCATCGAGTATCTGCACCCGTGTCGCCTGCGCTTCCTCTTTGGTTCTTCTGGCCATCTGTCACCTGCTGTCGCATTGCCGTAACCCTTCGGTAAGGAAGGACGGGCGAGAGTATGCAGGCAGCTTTAGGCATTTACAAACATTCACGTACGTAGGTATATTCCTCCATCCATTTTTTCCCCTGCCTTCGTCCCCTTCGCCCCTTGGGCCATGATTCGATAAAACGAGGTTCTCAGATGCACTCGAAGCCAGCCTTCGCTGTCTTGGTTTCCGCCATCGCCGTGGCAATGCTCAGTCTCACCGGCTGCCAGGAATCCAGCGCCCCACAGACCCAGCAAACGCCGCAAGTCGGGGTGGTCACGCTCGAAGCCAAACCCTTTGCACTGACCAGCGAAGTACCGGGGCGCACCAGCGCTTATCGCATCGCCGAGGTGCGCCCACAGGTCAACGGCATCATTCAGAAGCGCCTGTTCACCGAGGGCAGCGAGGTCAAGGCAGGTCAGCAGCTGTACCAGATCGACCCGGCCACCTACCAAGCCACGTTCAAGAGCGCGCAGGCCACGCAGCTTTCCGCCAAGTCCCTGGCTGATCGCTACAAGCTGCTGGTCGCCGACAAGGCCGTCAGCCAACAGGCCTATGACGAAGCCCGCGCTGCCGGTCTGCAGGCCGATGCCGCACTGGAACAGGCGCGCATCGACCTGCGCTACACCAAGGTGATGGCGCCGATCAGCGGTCGCATCGGCCGCTCCGCAGTGACCGAAGGTGCGCTGGTCAGCAACGGCCAGGCCAATGCCATGGCCACCATCCAGCAGCTCGATCCGATCTACGTCGATGTCACCCAGTCGAGCAAGGAGCTGCTGCGCCTGCGCCGTGACCTGGCCGAGGGCCGCCTGCAGAAGGCCAGCGACAGCGCCGCCAAGGTCGCGCTGAAGCTGGAAGACGGCAGCCGCTACGCCCATGAAGGCACGCTGGAGTTCTCCGAAGTCGCAGTGGACGAAAGCACCGGCTCGGTCACCCTGCGCGCGGTGTTCCCCAACCCCGATCATCTGCTGTTGCCGGGCATGTTCGTGCATGCCGAGCTGCTCTCCGGGGTCAAGCAGAACGCCATTCTCGCCCCCCAGCAGGGCGTGACCCGCAACCAGCGCGGCGAGCCGACGGCGATGGTGGTGGGTGCAGACAACAAGGTTGAACTGCGCGTGCTCAAGGCCGATCGCACCGCCGGCAGTGCCTGGCTGGTGGAGGAAGGTCTGAACGAAGGCGACCGTCTGATCACCGAAGGCCTACAGTTCGTGCAGCCTGGCGCCGAGGTCAAGGCCGTGCCGGCCGGCACCGTCAAGACCGAACAGCCTGCCCAAGACGCCGAACAAGCCAGCGGCCAGGACTAACGGAGAAGTACTGAATGTCCAGATTCTTTATCGACCGGCCGATCTTCGCCTGGGTGATCGCCTTGGTGATCATGCTGGCGGGTGGCCTGTCCATCCTCAAGCTGCCGATCAACCAGTATCCAAGCATCGCGCCGCCCGCCGTTTCCATCCAGGTCAGCTACCCGGGCGCCTCCGCGCAGACGGTGCAGGACACCGTGGTGCAGGTGATCGAGCAGCAGCTCAACGGTATCGACGGCCTGCGCTATGTCAGCTCGGCCAGCAACTCCGACGGCAGCATGGAGATCATCGTTACCTTCGAACAGGGGGTGAACCCGGATATCGCCCAGGTTCAGGTGCAGAACAAGCTGCAACTGGCGACACCGTTGCTACCGCAGGAAGTCCAGCAACAGGGCATCCGTGTGACCAAGTCGGTGAGCAACTTCCTCATGATCATCGGCGTGGTGTCGAAAGACGGCAGCATGACCCGTGAAGACCTGTCGGACTACATCGTCTCCAACCTGCAGGACCCGATTTCGCGGACCAAGGGCGTCGGTGATTTCCAGGTGTTCGGCGCGCAGTACGCCATGCGCATCTGGCTCGACCCGGCCAAGCTCAACAGCTTCCAGCTGACCCCGGTTGACGTGCGCAGCGCCATCCAGGCGCAGAACGTGCAGATTTCCTCCGGCCAGTTCGGCGGGCTGCCGGCGTCGCCGGGCAATCAGCTCAACGCCACCATCATCGGCAAGACCCGCCTGCAGACCCCGGAAGAGTTCCGCAAGATTCTGCTCAAGGTGCAGGCCGATGGCTCCCAGGTGCGCCTGGGTGATGTCGCCAAGGTCGAGCTGGGCGGCGAGAACTACGCCATCAACGCGCAGTTCAATGGCCTGCCGGCCTCCGGTCTGGCGATTCGCCTGGCCACCGGTGCCAACGCCCTGGACACGGCCAAGGCAGTGCGTGAAACCATCGCCAATCTCGAGCCGTTCTTCCCGGCCGGCATGGAAGTGGTCTTCCCCTACGACACCACACCGGTGATCTCGGCTTCCATCGAAGGGGTCGTACAGACCCTGTTCGAGGCCATCGTGCTGGTGTTCCTGGTGATGTTCCTGTTCCTGCAGAACCTGCGCGCCACAATCATCCCGACCATGGCGGTGCCGGTGGTACTACTCGGGACCTTCGGCATACTTGCCGCGTTCGGTTTCTCCATCAATACCCTGACCATGTTCGCCATGGTCCTGGCCATCGGCCTGCTGGTGGACGACGCCATCGTCGTGGTGGAGAACGTCGAGCGGGTGATGCGCGAGGAAGGCCTGTCACCCAAGGAAGCGACCAAGAAATCCATGGGGCAGATTCAGGGCGCGCTGGTGGGTATCGGCCTGGTGCTGTCGGCGGTGTTCCTGCCGATGGCCTTCTTCGGCGGCTCCACCGGGGTCATCTACCGGCAATTCTCCATCACCATCGTCTCGGCCATGGCCCTGTCGGTGCTGGTGGCGCTGATCTTCACCCCTGCCTTGTGCGCCACCCTGCTCAAACCCATCGACAGCGACCACCACGAGGCCAAACGCGGCTTCTTCGGCTGGTTCAACCGCACCTTCGACCGCGGCAGCAACGCCTATCAGCGCGGCGTCGCCGGCATGCTCAAGCGCAAGACACCCTACCTGCTGCTGTATCTGGTGATCGTCATCATCATGGCGTGGATGTTCACCCGCATCCCCACCGCCTTCCTCCCCGAGGAAGACCAGGGCGTGCTGTTCGCCCAGGTGCAGACGCCATCGGGCTCCAGTGCCGAGCGTACCCAGGTGGTGGTCGATGAAATGCGCCAGTACCTGCTGGAAGACGAAGCGAGCACGGTCAAATCGGTGTTCACCGTCACCGGCTTCAACTTCGCCGGCCGCGGCCAGAGCTCCGGTATGGCCTTCATCATGCTCAAGCCCTGGGGTGAACGTCCCGGCGCCGAGAATGGCGTAGCCGCGCTGGCGCAACGTGCGCAGATGCACTTCTTCAGCTTCCGCGATGCGATGGTGTTCGCCTTCGCCCCGCCGGCGGTCATGGAGATGGGTAACGCCACCGGCTTCAACTTCTTCCTGCAGGATCAGGCGGGTGTTGGCCACGAGGTGATGAACGAGGCACGCGACAAGTTCCTGCAACTGGCCAACCAGCACCCGGTGCTCGACAGCGTGCGTGCCAACGGCCTGCGCGACGAGGCGCAGTACCAGTTGCTGATCGATGACGAGCGCGCCCGCGCCCTCGGCCTGTCGCTGTCGGACATCAACAGCACCCTGTCGATTGCCTGGGGCGCCAGTTACGTCAACGACTTCATCGACCGTGGTCGAGTGAAGAAGGTCTACCTGCAAGGCACGTCCGAAGCACGCATGAGCCCGGAAGACCTGAACAAATGGTACGTGCGCAACGACCAGGGCCGCATGGTGCCGTTCAGTGCCTTCGCCAGTGGCGAATGGACCTATGGCGCACCGAAGCTGGCGCGCTACAACGGCGTGTCGGCGGTGGAAATCCTCGGTGCTCCGGCGCCTGGCTACAGTACCGGTGATGCCATGGCCGCTGTCGAGGAAATCGCCTCGCAGCTGCCACAGGGCGTCGGCTACTCCTGGACCGGATTGTCCTACGAGGAGCGCCTGGCAGGCTCGCAGACCACTGCACTGTTCGTGATCTCCGCCATCGTGGTGTTCCTGTGCCTGGCAGCACTGTACGAGAGCTGGTCGATCCCGTTCTCGGTGATGCTGGTGGTGCCACTGGGGATCATCGGCGCCTTGATGTTCACCGAGCTGCGTGGGCTGTCCAACGACGTGTTCTTCAAGGTTGGCCTGCTCACCACCATCGGCCTGTCGGCGCGTAACGCGATTCTCATCGTCGAGTTCGCCAAAGCCCAGTACGAACAGGGCATGACCTTCGCCGAAGCGGCCATCGAAGCCTGCCGCATGCGCTTGCGCCCGATCATCATGACCTCGCTGGCCTTTATCCTCGGCTGTCTGCCACTGGCCATCGCCAGTGGTGCCGGCGCCGGCAGCAAGCACGCCATCGGCACCGGGGTGATCGGCGGCATGCTCAGCGCGATGGTTCTGGCGATCTTCTGGATCCCGCTGTTCTACGTAGTGGTCTGCTCGCTGTTCGAGAAGAAGCGCCCCGAGCCGACCCGTGAAAACGAGAAGGAGGTACTGCAATGACGCAGTCCCTGTTGTCCCTGGCCGTGGCCGCCGCTCTGCTCAGCGGCTGCAGCCTGATCCCCGACTATGAGCGCCCGGACGCCCCGGTGGCCGCCGACTGGCCGCAGGGCGAGGCCTATGGCAGCGCCGCCAGCGAGGGCAGCCGCGCCGCCGCCGACCTGCAATGGCGCGAGTTCTTCCGTGACCCGGCGCTGCAGCAACTGCTGCAGGTGGCGCTGGAGAATAACCGCGACCTGCGCGTCGCCGCGCTGAACGTCGAAGCCTACCGCGCGTTGTATCGCATCCAGCGCGCCGACCTGCTGCCCTCGGTTTCCGCTGACGGCGCCGGCACCCGCCAGCGCCTGCCGGCAGACCTGAGCCAGACCGGCGAAGCCCGCACTGGCGGCCAGTACAGCGCCACCCTGGGCGTCAATGCCTGGGAGCTGGACTTCTTCGGTCGCCTGCGCAGCCTCAGCGAGCAGGCCCTGCAGCAGTACCTGGCTACCGAACAGGCGCAGCGCAGCACGCAGATCAGCCTGGTGGCCAGCGTCGCCAATGCCTACCTGCAATGGCAGGCGGACCTGGCGCTGCTTGAGCTGACTCAGGACACCCTGAAGACCTTCGAGGAAAGCTACCAGCTGACCCAGCGCAGCTTCGACGTCGGCGTCGCCGACGCCCTGGCCCTGAGCCAGGCGCGCAGCTCGGTGGACAGCGCCCGCGTCAGCCTGGCGCAGTACCAGCGCCTGGTCGCCCAGGACCGCAACGCCCTGACCCAACTGCTCGGCACCGGCCTGCCGGCCGACCTGCCGCAGAGCCTGGCGCTCAACGCCGACCTGCTGGAACAGGTTCCGGCCGGCCTGCCCGGCGACCTGCTGCAGCGTCGCCCCGACCTGCTGCAGGCCGAGTATCAGCTCAAGGCGGCCAATGCCAATATCGGCGCGGCGCGCGCGGCGTTCTTCCCCAGCATCAGCCTGACCGCCAATGCCGGCACTGCCAGCAGCCAGCTGTCCGGCCTGTTCGACAGCGGCTCGGGCACCTGGCTGTTCCAGCCACAGATCAGCCTGCCGATCTTCAACGCCGGCCGCCTGCGCGCCAACCTCGACTATGCCGAACTGCAAAGCGATATCCGCGTCGCCGAGTACGAGAAAGCCATCCAGGTGGCCTTCCAGGAAGTCGCCGACCGCCTCGCCGCGCGCACCACCTATCGCCAGCAACTGGACGCCCAACGTGCCCTGCTGGAGACCACCGAGACTTACTACGACCTGGCCGAGCGCCGCTACCGCACCGGTGTGGACAGCTACCTGACCCTACTCGATGCCCAGCGCCAACTGTTCAGCGTGCGCCAGCAGCTGATCACCGACCGCCTGGCCCAGCTCAGCAGCGAAGTGGAACTGTACAAGGCGCTGGGTGGTGGCTGGAGCGATACCGGCAGCAACGCCCCACAAGGTTGATCGCGCGTACCCCGCTTCAAGGACGACCTTATCCAACGCGCCGCCCCCGCAAGCTTTGCGGGGGCGTTTTTTTGTGCGAGTTCTGACGTTTCGTAGCCCGGATGAAATCCGGGGCCGCGAGCGCTGAGTGTCGGTATGAGGACGGGCCTGCGGCTAATGCCTGTCAGTCGAGGTTTTCAGGACGATGCCGCTGTATCGAGTCGTCATTCAGAACACCAGGCTTCGCGGACGAGTCCGCTCCCACCAGGATAGGCGTACCCGCTGCGAGCACTGAACAGCTGTGGGAGCGGACTTGTCCGCGATAGTTCTTTGACTCACAAGCGCCATCCGCTGCTGCTTGATCAGCTGAAAATGCCGCAATCCTGTAGTGCCGTGCCGCCCCTCAGCCCAACGCGGCCAGCAGCTGGGCGCAATCCTGCGCATGCAGCTCGGTCAGCTCCGGCCAGGGGTTGTCCGGCAGGTTGACCAGTACGCCGCGCGCACCCGCAGCCTGGGCGCATTCAAGGTCGAAGCGGTAGTCGCCGACCATCACCAGCTCCTGCGGCTTGACCGCCCAGCGCTCGGCCAGGTGCAGCAGCCCGCCCGGATGCGGTTTGGGCGGCGCCTCGTCGCGGCCAAGGATATCGGCCGTGGCGAAGCAGTCATCCAGGCCGATGGCCTGCAGCGTCAGCAACGCCAGGGAGTGGGCGTTGCGCGTGAGAATGCCGAGCTGGCAACCACGCTCGCACAGCGCGCGCACCAGCTCGATGGCGCCCGGCGCCGGGCGCGAGGCCACGGCCAGTTCGCGCTCGTGCTCCAGCAGCCAGGCATACTTCTGCGCGGCTTCCTCTGCCGGCAGCGCCGCCAGGTGGTGAAGAATGTCATCCTCTTCGGGAATGCCCAGCGCCCGTTTGATCGCTGGAAAGTCATGCACCGCCAGAGTCAGGGTGCCGTCCATGTCGAACACCCAGTGGCGTGCGTCGCGCAGTGTCTTCACTTCCAATCCTCACGCACGCGGGTCAGGCCTTCCTGGGCAACCGACGCGACCAGTTCGCCCTGACGGTTGTAAATGCTGGCGCGGGAGAAGCCGCGGGCATTGCCGGCCCAGGGGCTGTCCATGGCGTACAGCAGCCAGTCGTCCATACGCAGGTTGCGGTGGAACCACAGCGAATGGTCGAGGCTGGCCACCTGCATGAACTTCTGGAACACCGACACGCCGTGCGGCTGCATCGAGGTGGTCAGCAGGTTGAAGTCGCTGGCGTAGGCCAGGAGGTACTTGTGCAGTTGCGGGTCGTCCGGCAGATCGCCGGCGGCGCGGAACCACACGTACTTGACCGGCTCGCAAGGCTGCGGGGCGAACGGGTTGATCAGGGTGACCGGGCGGATCTCGATGGGCTTGTCGCTGATCGCACGCTCGCGCATGCGCTCGGGAATCATCGGTGCGACCATGCGCGCCAGATCGGTTTCCGACTTCAGGTCCTCGGGGCCTGGCACATCCGGCATCTCGCTCTGGTGATGGAAACCGTCCTCGTCGTACTGGAACGAGGCACTGCAGAAGAAGATCGGCTTGCCCTTCTGTACCGCCACCACGCGGCGGGTGCTGAAGCTGCCGCCATCGCGTGTGCGCTCGACCTGATAGACCACCGGCAGGCTGGCATCGCCAGGGCGCAGGAAGTAGCCGTGCATGGAGTGCACGTGACGCGCCTCCTCGACGGTCTGGCTGGCGGCGGAAATGCATTGGCCAAGCACCTGGCCGCCGAACAGCTGGCGAAAACCGAGATCCTGGCTGCGGCCACGGAACAGGTTTTCCTCGATCTGCTCCAGACTGAGCAGCGCCACCAGATCATCGAGAACCTGAGTCATGGGGTGTCATCTCCTTGCACGGGGTATACGCAATTGCGGGTAGGCCGGCAGCGACGTCAGGCGTTCGTCCCACACGGCGCGGCCAAGGGTGAAATGGTAAAGACTTTGCAGCCCGCTGTCGGCATCGCCGAGCAACTCGCGCAAGGCGTCGTCGAAGTAGCAACCGATGCCCGTACCGGAAAGCCCTGCCGCTTCGGCTTCCAGATAGAGCAACTGACCGATCTGGCCACACTCCCAGTAGAGCCTGGGATAGCGCCAGGCGCCATCCGCCACAGCGCGTTCGACCCGCGCCAGCATGGCCAAGGCCACGCAGCCATCGGCGGCGATGTCCTGGCCGCAACTGAGAAAGCCCGCCAGACCACGGGCGTCGCCTTCGAGCAGGCGGTACAGCGGCAGCTCGTCATCCACCCGCTGCCACAGGTAATCCGCGCGCAGTGGCTGCACGCCGCTGCCCGTGCGATCCAGCCAGTACAGGCCAGATTGCAGGCCCTGCACGCGGTGGACGAACAGCAGCAGGTCGATCTCGTTCGGCTCTCCGTTCACGGCGAAGGGCACCGGCGACTGCTGCGGCATCAACCGGCGCAGCCAGGCCAGCAGCAGTTCGGCCTGGATGCCGCTGCGGCCATCCATGGCCTGCGCACTGCGTCTGCGATGCAGGATTGGCCGCAGTGGCAGGCCGGGGTTGTCGGCCCGTGCGTTGGCCGCATCCAGGTTCCAGTCGACGCGAGGCCGTGCCGGCGCGCGGCACAGCCCATGCACCCGCTGCAGCTCCGGCCAGTGGCGATACTCGCGCGACAGACGATTGGGCGCCCCAACCCGCTCGAGCTGCGCCAACCCGTTCAGCAGGGTTTCGGGTAGCGCGAATTCCATCGCTTGCGCCGGGCCGATCCATAGCAGGCAATCGCCGTGTTCGGCCTCATGAAAGTCGTCTCCGTCCAGCCCCAGCAGGCCGTCCAGACGAGCCTCGGCCACGCCGTGCAGCATGCGCACCTGCCAACCCTGCACGCTGGCGGCGATGGCCAGCGCCGTCAGGGCATGCCCGAGGTCGTGCTGGCAGTAACGGTAGGCGCGCTCGCCGTACTTCCAGGCCTCGCGCCAGGCGATGCTGCTCAGCCCCAGGAGAAAACCACCGGGCGGCAGGCTGCTCACCAGCTGCCGGCCAAGCGGCGCGGGCAGTTCGCTGCGTACCTCCAGCCCGTGCACATCCGCGGCATAGTGGGCCAGCAAAGCGACCTCATCCACGGTACCCGGCGGCAACAGCAGATAGGCCTCGGTCGGGTGCAGGTTGCCGGATGACGGGTTGACCCGCAGCGCCCAGCGATTGCCGCCGGCTTCCTTCCAGGCGGAAATGGCCAGGCTGTCGTACAGCAGTTGCGAGACGCTGGCGCGATTCAGCGGCGCAGGCGGTGTCTGCGGCCCGGCAAAGGCCGTGTCGTAGCCCGGCCCCTCTTCCAGCGGGCGGTGGTACAGCTCGATCAGCCGCGCCCCCGCATAGCGACGAAACGGCGCCGGCTGGGTCGCCCAATCCAGCTGCCCCGGCCCCGGCGCGAAGCGTTCCGGCGCGTGCTTGCTGAGCTGGTGATAGGCGAGCACATCCTTCATCGTCCGGCCTCCCACTGCTCGCGACGAATGCGGTGGAGCACATGCAGTTGCAGCGGATGACCGTCCGGCAGTCGCGGGTGGAGAAAATCGCCGGCCGGGTCACGCTGCATGCCGATGCTGCGCATCACCGCCTGCGACGGCAGGTTGGCCGGCACGGTAAAGCTCACCACTTCGTCCAGCCCAAGCTGCTCGAAGGCCACAGCCAGCGCGGCGCGCGCCGCTTCGCTGGCATAACCCTGGCGCCAGTGCGCCCGCGCCAGTCGCCAGCCGATCTCCACGGCCGGCACGAAAGGCGCCTCGAAGCCGACCTGCGCCAGGCCGGTGAAACCGATCAGCTCGCCATTGTCGCGCCGCTCCAATGCCCAGAAGGTGAAACCGTGTTGCTCATGATGCGCACGCAAGCGCGCCAGCAGGTGTGAAGTCTGTTCGGCGTTCAGTGGCGCGGGGAAATGGCGCATCACCTCGGCATCGGCATTCAGCGCGGCCAGCGCCGGCAGATCAGTATCGCGCCAGGCGCGCAGCAGCAGCCGTTCGGTGGAGGTTTCGATCAGGGGCATGGCAGTTGTCTCGATTGGCTGCGACCATAAGCCGTCAATTCGCTTGAGTCGTCATTGTATGCCGCTACCGCTGGTCTACCACGAGGATTACAGCCCGCCCTTCCCGGCCGGGCATCGCTTCCCCATGGAGAAGTTCCGCCTGCTGCGCGATCACCTGGTCGATAGCGGCCTGACCACGGATGCCGAGCTGCAACGCCCGGAGCTGTGCCCGGCGGAGATTCTCGCCCTGGTTCACTGCCCTGATTACATCGCCCGCTACATGGCGGGCGAGCTGTCATACGAGGACCAGCGCCGCCTCGGCCTGCCCTGGAGCGAAGCGCTGGCGCGTCGCACCGTGCGCGCCGTGGGCGGCTCGCTGCTGACTGCCGAACTGGCCCTGCGCCACGGTCTGGCCTGCCACCTGGCCGGCGGCACGCACCATGCGCACTACGATTTTCCCTCGGGTTTCTGCATCTTCAACGACCTGGCGGTGATCGCCCGCTACCTGCTGGAAGCCGGCCGCGTGCATCGCGTGCTGATCTTCGACTGCGACGTGCACCAGGGCGACGGCACCGCACGGCTGCTGGAAGACGAACCGGACGCCGTTACCGTGTCGCTGCACTGCGAGCAGAACTTCCCGGCGCGCAAGGCCGAAAGCGACTGGGACATTCCCCTGCCGCGCGGCATGGGCGACGCCGATTACCTGAAGGTGGTGGACGACACGCTAAATTACCTGCTGCCGCTCTACCAGCCGGACCTGGTGCTCTACGACGCCGGCGTCGACGTGCACAAGGACGATGCCCTGGGTTATCTGCAGCTCACCGACGCCGGCCTGGCCGCCCGCGACGAAGCCGTGCTGCAGCACTGCCTGGGCCGCGATATCCCAGCACTCGGGGTAATCGGCGGCGGCTATTCGAAGGATCACGCCGCCCTCGCCCGCCGCCACGGTATCCTGCATCACAGCGCGGCAAAGGTGTGGGCGGCTCGAGGTTTGAGCTAAGCACCTGCGATGGCGGGTTGCACCCGCCCTACGGGCCTGCTCAACGTGTAGGGCGGGTGAAACCCGCCAATTCACCCGCCCTACGACAGAGCGCTGATCAGCCGGCCTGCACCTTGTCCAACGCCTGCTCCAGCGTCTTCACCGTGCGTTCGATATTGCCCAGCTTGTCCAGCCCGAACAGGCCGAGGCGGAAGGTCTGAAAGTCCGCCGGTTCGTCGCACTGCAGCGGCACGCCGGCAGCGATCTGCAGGCCGACGGCAGCGAACTTGGCACCAGTCTTGATTTGCGCATCGTCGGTGTAGCAGACCACGACGCCAGGCGCCTCGAAGCCCTTGGCGGCAACGCTCCTGAAGCCGCGCGCCGCCAGCAGCGCACGCACCCGGTCACCGAGTTCCTGCTGTTGCTGGCGCACCTTGGCAAAACCGATGGCCTTGGCCTCCAGCATGGCGTCGCGGAAACGCGCCAGGGCATCGCTGGGCATGGTGGCGTGGTAGGCGTGGCCGCCCTGCTCGTAGGCCTGCATGATCTGCAGCCACTTCTTCAGGTCGCAGGCGAAGCTGCTGCTCTGGGTCGCTTCGACGCGTGCCTGGGCCGCTTCGCTGAGCATCACCAGGGAGCAGCATGGCGAGGCGCTCCAGCCCTTCTGCGGGGCGCTGATCAGCACGTCGATGCCACAGGCCTGCATGTCCACCCAGAGGGTGCCGGAGGCGATGCAATCGAGCACGAACAGGCCGCCGACGGCGTGCACCGCATCGCTCACCGCGCGCAGGTAGTCGTCCGGCAGGATCATGCCCGAGGAGGTTTCCACATGCGGGGCGAACACCACCTGCGGCTTCTGCTCGGCGATGGTGGCCAGCACCTCGTCCAGCGGCGCCGGGGCGAAGGCGGCCTGAGGGCCGTCGGCCACCTGGCGTGCCTTGAGCACGCGCGCTTCGGAAGGAATCCGGCCCATGTCGAAGATCTGCGTCCAGCGGTAGCTGAACCAGCCGTTGCGGATCACCAGGCACTTCTGCTCGGTCGCCAACTGCCGCGCCACCGCTTCCATGCCATAGGTGCCGCTGCCCGGTACCACCGCCACGGCGTGGGCGTTGTAGACCTGTTTCAGGGTGGCGGAAATATCGCGCATCACGCCCTGGAACGACTGCGACATATGGTTCAGCGAGCGGTCGGTGTAGACCACCGAATATTCGATCAGGCCATCGGGATCGATGTCGGGGCAGATTCGGGACATGGCAGGCTCCAGCCAAAAAAGGTTCGAACAGAACCTGCCCCAACCCCGAGCAAATGACAAGGCCACAAGGCACTCGGGTAGAATGCGCAGTCTTTCTCAGACCGTTCCGCCGCCATGACCACAGCCCCTCAAACCATCACTCATCACGTCGCCATCATCGGCGGCGGCCCTGCCGGGCTGATGGCTGCAGAAGTGCTGGCGCAGGGTGGCGTGCGCGTGGAGCTGTTCGACGCCATGCCCTCGGTGGGGCGCAAGTTCCTGCTGGCCGGTGTCGGCGGCATGAACATCACCCATTCCGAGCCCAAGGATGCCTTCATCGGCCGCTACGGCGAGCGCCAGGCCGAAGTCGCGGCGCTGCTACGCGAGTTCGATGCCGATGCCCTGCGCGCCTGGATTCATGGCCTGGGCATCGACACCTTCATCGGCACCTCCGGTCGCGTATTCCCCAGCGACATGAAGGCCGCGCCGTTGCTGCGCGCCTGGCTGCGCCGCCTGCGCGAGCTGGGCGTGACCATCCATACCCGCAGCCGCTGGCTGGGCTGGAACCAGGACGGCAGCCTGCGGATTGCCAGCGCGGACGGTGAGCGCGCACTGGCCGCCGACGCATGCGTGCTGGCCCTGGGCGGCGGCAGCTGGGCGC
This sequence comes from Pseudomonas sp. Marseille-Q0931, assembly GCF_940789645.1. Classification (NCBI taxonomy): domain Bacteria; kingdom Pseudomonadati; phylum Pseudomonadota; class Gammaproteobacteria; order Pseudomonadales; family Pseudomonadaceae; genus Pseudomonas; species Pseudomonas sp. Marseille-Q0931. The sequence continues at coordinate 182,461 of NZ_CALNWT010000009.1, forward strand.
GCCTGGGTTCCGACGGGGCCTGGGTACCGCTGCTGCAGGCGCGCGGCATCGAGGTGGCAGCGCTGAAACCGAGCAACTGCGGCTTCGAGGTGGCTGGCTGGAGCGAATATCTGCGCGAGAAATTCGCCGGTGCGCCGCTGAAGAACGTCGCCCTCAGCATGCCCGACCAAGCCGCTCGCGTCGGTGAGTTCGTGCTGACTGCAGGCGGCATCGAAGGCAGCCTCGTGTACGCCTTTTCCGCAGATATACGCCGCGTCATCGAGGCCGATGGCCAGGCGCTGATCCACCTCGACCTGCTGCCACAGATGCCGCTGGCCAGACTGCAGCAGGCACTGGCCAGGCCGCGCGGCAAGCACTCGATGGCCAAGCACCTGCACCGCCAGGCCGGCCTCGATGGCGTGAAGGCCGCCCTGCTGCGCGAGCTGGCCCCGGCCGAGGCCTTCGCTGTTCCGGCCGCGCTTGCTCCATGGATCAAGGCGCTGCCCATCACCCTGCTGCGCACCCGCCCGCTGGACGAGGCCATCAGCAGCGCCGGCGGCGTGCCCTTTGCGGCGCTGGATGACGGTCTGATGCTCAAGTCGCTGCCCGGCGTGTTCTGCGCCGGCGAAATGCTCGACTGGGAAGCGCCCACCGGTGGCTACCTGCTCACCGCCTGCTTCGCCAGCGGACGGGTGGCGGCACAGGGCTTGTTGGAGTGGTTGCAGGTCACCGCACACTCGTAGCCCGGATGCAATCCGGGGGCTATCGGCGCAATGTCCCGGATTGCATCCGGGTTACGACTGAAAATACCGTGACGCCACACAGCCCGTAGGGCGGGTTGGAACCCGCCACTATGACCTGGCGGGTTTCACCCGCCCTACGCCTGAAAAACCGCTGAAACCACTGTGACGCCACACGGGCTGCGTCTATGCTGAATTTCAGCGTTTCCCCACACAGGTAATCCCCCGCCGTGATCCCGCTGCTGGTCTGCGACGACTCCAATATGGCGCGCAAGCAATTGATCCGCGCCTTGCCGGCTGAATGGCCGGTTTCCCTCAGTCAGGCGAGCAACGGCGAGGAGGCGCTGGCCCTGATCCGCCAAGGCCTTGGCCAGGTCATGCTGCTCGACCTGACCATGCCGGTGCTCGACGGCTACCAAACCCTCGCGGCGCTGCGCGATGAAGGGCTCAAGAGCCAGGTCATCGTGGTATCCGGCGATGTGCAGGAAGAAGCTGTGCGTCGCGTACGCGAGCTGGGCGCGCTGGCGTTTATCAAGAAACCCGCCGATCCGGAAATCCTGCGCCAGACGCTGATCGGGCTGAAACTGTTCGACCCTCAGGCCACACCGGGTGCGCAGGCCCAGGCAGCGGCATTGTCGGAGCTCAAGGTCAGTTTTCGTGATGCCCTGCGCGAAGTGAGCAACGTCGCCATGGGCCGCGCCGCCGCGCTGCTGGCCAAGGTGCTCGGGGTGTTCGTGCAGCTGCCGGTGCCGCAGGTAAACATCTTCGAGGTCAGCGAACTGCATATGACCCTGCTCGACGCCCAACGCGGCGAGCGCTTCAGTGCCATCTGCCAGGGTTTCATCGGCGAGGCCATCGCTGGCGAGGCGCTGCTGCTGTTCCACGATTCAGAAGTGGACGACATGGCGCGCCTGCTCGGCTGGCAGCCGAAGAACGAGGCCGAAACCTCGGAAATGCTGCTGGACCTGGCCAGCATCATCACCGGCGCCTGCCTGGCCGGCATCGCCGAGCAGCTCGACCTGCGCTTCTCCCAGGGCCACCCGCAACTGCTCGGCCAGCACGCCAGCCTCGACCAGCTCATCCAGATCAATCGTCAGCGCTGGCGCAAGACCCTGGCCGTGGAGATCAGCTACAGCCTGGAAGGCCACGCCATTCATTTCGACCTGCTGCTGTTGTTCACCGAAGACTCGATCAAGCGCCTGACCGCCAAGATCGGCTACCTGATGGAGTGAAGCCATGCCCGCGCAGATCGATATCAAGGAAGTTCACTGGCTGCTCGACATCGTGCAATGCATCGATGTGGGCGTGGTGGTGCTCGACCGCCAGTACCGCGTCGAGGTGTGGAATGCCTTTATGGAAAACCATTCCGGACTGGGGCCGGATCAGGTGCAGGGGCGCTCGCTGTTCGAACTGTTCCCCGACATCGACCGCTCCTGGCTGGAGCGCAAGGTGGAATGCGTCGTGCAACTCGGCACCCGCGCCTTCAGCCTGTGGCAGCAGCGCCCCTACCTGATGCGTTTCAAGAGTTACCAGCCGATCACCGGCCAGGCCGACTTCATGTACCAGAACGTTACCCTGCTGCCGCTGGCTGGCCAGCCGGTGGAGCATGTGTGCATGGTGATCTACGACATGACCGCTGCCGCCGTGCAGAATGGCGGCACGCAGTAAGCTCAGCGAACTCCATCCTGTGGGAGCGGGCTTGCCCGCGAATGCCCGCGCCACTTGCCTAACAGCCTCGAAAGGATCATCCATGCTGCGCAGCGTCGAACTGAAAACTTTTGTCCCGGCACGGGACTTCACCCTGAGCATGGATTTCTACCAAGCCATGGGTTTCAGGCGCGGCTGGTCGGACGATCAGATGGCCTACTTCAGCCACGGCGAGCATTGCGCCTTCCTGCTGCAGAACTTCTACGTCAAGGAGCAGGCAGAGAACTTCGTCATGCACCTGCTGGTGGAGGAAGTCGATGCCTGGTGGCAGCAGATTCAGCAAGCACGCCTGGACGAGCGTTTCGGTACGCGGCTGATCCCGCCGCAGGATCAGCCCTGGGGCATACGCGAGTTCATGGTGTTCGACCCCAGCGGCGTGCTCTGGCGCATCGGCCAGAACAGCTGACTCGTCGCGGCTAAAGCCCCTCCCACATGGAACAAGCTGCGCCTGTGAGAATGAAGCTATTCACTTAGAGCTTTATGAGCTTGGCTCCGCTCTCCCATTTATTAGGGGCACGCCTGGTGGAGAGCAGTTGGGAAGAGGGCTGAAAACACCGCAAAACTGCCAATTTCCCCCTCTCCCTAACCCTCTTACAGAGGGCGAGGGGACTGGTGGTGTTCGACCGTTTCCTGTAAGAGCGACATTACGCCTGTGGGAGGGGCTTTAGCCGCGAGCTTTTCCGATGACTACTTCTTGCCGCCCTTGGGCTTGCTGCCGAAGCTCGGCACCTTGCGTACTGCCTTGACCTTGGGCTTGGCGTCCTCTTCCTCGAACCAGCGGCCGAGGTGAATATTGCCCTTGCCGCCCGCCTTGCCCGCGCCGGGGATCACCTTCTGCTTGGGCTTTTTGGGTTTCTTCAACACCTGGCCACCGACCGCCGTCAGCGGTACGCGGTGATCGGGGATGAAGTCCGGCTCGTCGACACGCTTGATCAACTGCTGGGTCAGGTTCTCGATCGCTGCCAGTTGATCCACTTCGTCAGCGCAGACCAGGGAGATCGCCTCGCCCGTGCTGCCGGCGCGTCCGGTACGGCCGATGCGGTGCACGTAGTCTTCGGCGTTGATCGGCAGGTCGAGGTTGACCACCAGCGGCAGGTCGTCGATATCCAGGCCACGCGCGGCCACGTCGGTGGCCACCAGGATCTGCACCTCGCCGGCCTTGAAGCGCTCCAGCGCGCGCAGGCGGCTCGGCTGCGGCTTGTCGCCATGGATCGAGTCGGCGGCCACGCCCATGGCCAGCAGTTCCTGTTCCAACTGGTCGACGCCCTTGCGCGTCTTGGCGAACACCAGCACCTGGCCCCAGCGCTTTTGCTGCAGCAGATGCAGGAACAGCTCGCTCTTGCGCTTCTTGTCCACCGGGATCAGCCACTGCCTGACGCTCTTGGCGGCAGCGTTACGCGGGCTGACTTCCACTGACAGCGGGTCGCGTAGCAGTTCGCCGGCCATCTGCCGGATGGCATCGGAGAAGGTGGCGGAAAACAGCAGGGTCTGGCGCTTTTTTGGCAGCGCGCTGAACAGCTCGTCCAGCTCGCGGGCGAAACCGAGGTCGAGCATGCGATCGGCTTCGTCGAGTATCAGGGTCTGCAGCTGGGAAAACTTCACCGCGTTCTGCCGGTACAGGTCGAGCAAACGGCCCGGCGTGGCCACCAACACGTCGACGCCCTTGCGCAGCTTCATCATCTGCGGGTTGATGCTGACCCCGCCGTACACCGCATAGCTGGTCAGCGGCAGGTTCTGGCCGTAGGCCTGGAAGCTCTGCAGCACCTGCTCGGCGAGTTCACGGGTCGGCGTCAGCACCAGCGCACGCACCGAGTTGCTGACCACCTGCGGGCCTTCCAAAGTCAGACGCTGCAGCAGCGGCAGGGCGAAACCCGCGGTCTTGCCGGTGCCGGTCTGCGCCGCCGCCATCAGGTCACGACCCTTGAGCACGGCGGGTATGGCCTGGCTCTGCACCGGGGTCGGGGTCTGGTAGTCGAGGTCAGCGAGAGTGCGCAGCAGCGGCTCGATCAAACCGAGGGAGGCGAAGGTCATGGGGCAACCGAATCGGAAAGGAAACAGGCGCGCAGTTTAACCTGTCCCCACCCGTAGGAGCGGCTTCAGTCGCGAAAATCGCCGCTGCGACTGCATGAATGCAGGAGATAGAACGAAGCAGGATGACCGAGTGGAAAGCGTCTCTCACAGAGCATCCTGAAATCCGCGGCGTTCTCTCTCGAATACAAAGGCTTCGCGGCTAAAGCCGCTCCTACAGGAACGAGGCAAACACGTAGCCCGGATGCAATCCGGGACCATGCGCCACTTTCCCCGGATTGCATCCGGGCTACGAAACCACCCACAACGCTTCGCGGCTAAAGCGGAATGCCGCCCAGCCGCTCCTACAGGTACCAGGCAAACTCAGCTGGCGGTGGCCAGCAACGCCCGCACCTTGGCCGCCGAAAGGCTCTGCAACTGGCAGAGAAAGGCATGATCGGCCTGGTGCCGGCCGTGGCGTTCGCGCAGCAGGCCGAACAGATGCAGGGTCAGGTTCGCCGCCATTTCGGCATCGGCCAGGGCGCGGTGAGCGCGGCCGGTATCCGGCAGGCCGGCCCAGGTGTTGAGGTTGCCCAGCTTGTGGCTCGGCGCCTCCGGCAGCAGGCGCCGCGACAGCAGCAACGAACAGGCGAACGGCTGCAAGCGACGCCGGCGCACGCGCCCCAGTTCGGCGTCCCAGAACTTCTGGTCGAAAGAGGCGTTATGCGCCAGCAGCGGGCGCTCGCCGATGAAGTCGGCCACCTCGTTCATCACCTGCTCAGACGGCGGCGCCTTGCGCAGCATGGCGTTGCTGATGCCGGTTAGTTGCTCGATGAACGGCGGCACCCAGGCGCCACTGTTCATCAGGCTCTGGTAACGGTCGACGATGCGCCCGTCCTCGATGATCGCCACGCCGATCTCGGTGGCGCGCGCCTGGGTCGGCGACACGCCGGTGGTTTCAAAGTCGATTACTGCGATGGATTCCACGTAAGTCTCAATGATTGCGGAGCAAAAGATCACCCTCGATGGGCACATACAGGCTGGCGGCGCGGATCAGCGACTGCGCCGTCAGCCCCGGCGCGCCGAAGGCGATGGTTTCCACACCACGGCTGCGCACGCGTTCGAGCAACAGGTCGAAGTCGCCATCGCCCGAGGCCAGGACGATCTCGTCGACGCGCTCGACCGCGTCGAGCACATCAATGGTGATGCCCACGTCCCAGTCGCCCTTGGCCGAGCCGTCGGCGCGCTGGATATAGGGTTTGAGCTTCACGGTGAAACCCAGCTTGCGCAGGATCTGCTGGAACTGCTGCTGCTTGGCGTCACCACGGTCGATGGCGTAGGCGTAGGCCTCGACGATCACGCCACGGCGACTGACCTCGGCCCACAGCACGCTGTAGTCGAAATGGCAGCCATGCACCTGGCGCACCGTGTAGTAGAGGTTCTGCACATCGGCGAATACGGCGATCTTCTTCACCGGGAGTCCTCGGGGGTGACGAAGGCGCCAGTATGCCAGAGCCGGCGGCATCCTGCGTCCAGGGCTGGCCGGGGCGCGACGCAGCCCCTATCCTTGCCGCTATGACGCCTCTAGAACGCCTCTGCCAGCGCAACCTCGACCTGCTCCAGCGCCTGCAAATCAGCCATCGCCTGGTCGAGCACGAACCCGTGCTGGACTACCCCACCGCCCACGCCGTGCGCCAGCGTTTCGGCCTGTGCGGTGTGGAGAGCAAGAGCCTGTTCCTGCGCGTCGATGCGCAGCGCTACGCGATGCTGGTCACCCTTGAGGGCGCTCGTGCCGACTGGACCAAACTAAAAGCGCTGCTCGGCAAGCGTCCGCGCATCGCCAGCGACGAAGAACTGAGCGAGCACACCGGCTGCGTGCCGATGTGCGCCTGCCCGTTCGGCCATGACGCCGCCATCACTCTGCTGATCGACCGCGCAGTGCTGGCCTGCGACTTTCTGCTGTATTCACCCGGCCCGCCGCAGTTGACTCTGGAAGTGCCCGGCCCCGAACTGCCGCGCCTGCTCGCCGCACTGCCCAATGCGCAGCTGGAATACCCTTGAACCTATCCCGGCAACCCGCCACAGTGCGGGCGCCCTGACATTTGGTAACCCGTCGATGAGCCCACTTTCCGTTTTGCGCGACGCCTGGTTCTTCTCCAGCCACAACCTCGCCGCCATCGCCCGCCTGACCCTGCCGCTGTTGCTGCTCGAAGCCATCGCCCAGACGCTCCTCGCCGCCCAGCTTGGCGAAGGCGCCAACCCGGCCTATGGCGTGCTGCTCGGCATTCTCTTCTACCCGCTGTACGCTGCGCCGCTGATTCTCTTCCTGCATGCCCGCAGCATCGGGCAGACGCCCGGCAGCGCGCAGCTGTTCGCGGCCGGTCTGCAGCTGTGGCCGACCTTCGCCCTGATGACCGGCCTGAGCACCCTGGCGATCATGCTCGGCCTGTCGTTGTTCATCGTGCCGGGCATCTGGATCATGATGCGCCTGGCCTTCTCCGAACTGATCCTGGTGCTGCGCCAGGAGCCGCCAATGCGCGCCCTGCAGGCCAGCTTCGCGCTGACCGAGGGGCGCTTCTGGCCGGTGTTCGCCTGCCTGGCCAATGTGCTGGTGCCGCTATGGCTGCTCGACTGGTGGACGCAGCCGAATCACAGCGACACCCTGCTGTGGGTGCTGCATCAGACCGGCAACGGTTTCCTCCAGCTGTTCGCCATCGTCGTGCTATTCCGCCTGTTCATGCTGCTCGAACCGCAGCAGGCGGCAGATGGCGAGAACAGCGACTAGGCTTGCCAGTCCACCCTTCTGGAGCGCTTGCCATGAGCGACAGCAACCCGAGCATCCTGTCCCACGTATCCATCGGCACCAACGACTTCGAGGCAGCCAGCGCCTTCTACGCCAAGGTGCTGGCCACTCTTGGTTGCAAGGAAATCATGCGCCATCCCGGCGCAGTGGCCTTCGGCCGCGAATTTCCCGAGTTCTGGGTGCAGACGCCGATCAATGGCCAACCGGCCACGCTCGGCAACGGCAGTCACTTCGGTTTCGTCGCCCCGGACAAGGATTCGGTGCACGCCTTTCACCAGGCCGCACTGGAAGCCGGAGCACGCGACGAAGGCCAGCCGGGGCCGCGCCCCGAATACGGCGAGCCCTACTACGGCTGCTTCGTCAGGGATCTCGACGGCCACAAGATCGAGGCGGCGTACTGGGACATGGCGCTGATCTACGAGCTGTACGTGGAGCCGAAAGAACACGGCTGAAATGCCGTTAGTGGCCCGCCAACACGGGCTGGTAGCGCAGCGCGGCATTGGCGATCCAGCCTTCGCGCAGCAGGCTCTCAAGCGCCGCGGCCAGCTCCGGCATGCGCTCCAGGCGCTTGCGCGAGAAGCCGATGTAAAGCTCGGTGCGCGCCCCGGGCTGGAAGGCGGCCTTGACGATGCGCCCGGCCAGCCCGGGATCGAGCAGCGAATAGTCGACCTGACAATCGGTACCGACCAGGGCGTCGATGCGACCACGCACCAGCATCTCCAGAAGCTGATGCTCGTTGCTGACGCCAACCTTGTGCAGCGCCTGATCAGCATCGAACGGCTGGAAATAAGCCGACTCCAGCACATAGCCGATACGCAGCCCGCGCAGCGAGGCATAGTCATTCAAGCGCGTCGCCAGCGCTGGATTGGCGTAAAAGCGCGGCGAGCAGGTGTAGTACGGCGTATCCAGGTAGCGAATGTAGCGTTCGCGTTCCGGCGTCCTGGCCAGGCCGGTCATCAGGTCGGCAGTCCCCTGCTCCAGCGCCGCCAGCCCGCGCGCCCAAGGCGCCCGCTGTACCTCGAACTGCATCCCGGTGCGCCGCGACAACTCATCGAGCAGATCGATATCCAGCCCGTGCAGACGGCCATCCTCCCGGTCCATGCGAAACGGCGGCCACAGGTCGGTCATGACCCGCAACGGCTGCACTTGCTCGGCCCGGCATAACGGCGCCAGCACCAGCAGAAGCAGCAGCCAGATACGCATCAGACGCGCCCTTGATTCGGCGGTTTGAGCCCGGAAAGCCGCGGCAGCAGCACGCGCTCGAACAATCTCGGGAAAAAGCGCGCCAGCACCCGCGCACGCCAGTCGACATTCGACAGCACCAGCAGCCGTCGACGTTTGAGCGCGCCGTGGTAGATGGCCTCGGCGACGTCCTGTGGCGAGGCGACCTTGCCCATCGCCAGCGTCGCCTGTGCGGCCACCGAGCCATCGCCGACCAGAGCGTTCTTGCGCAGGTCGGTGGCGGTGAAGCCAGGGCACACCAGCATCACGTTCACACCCGAGCCCTTGAGCTCGTAGCGCAGCGTTTCGAACAGGCCATGCAGCGCGTGTTTGCTGGCGTTGTAGGCGCTGCGGTAGAGCAAGGGCGCGATACCCGACAGCGAACTGAGCACGATGATCTGCCCGCGCCGGGCGATAAGACTGGGGAGCGCCGCCTGAGTGCAGTGCAGCGCACCGAAATAGTTGACCGCCATGACCCGCTGGAAGACCTCCAGGCTGGTCTCGGCGAACGTGCTGCGGTGGGTGATGCCGGCATTGTTGATCAACACGTCGATCCCGCCGAAACGCTCAACCGCTAAAGCCACGGCGCGCTGCACCGCCTCGGCATCGGCGACGTCACAGAGCAGGCCCAGGGCCTCGGCGTTGTGGTGATCGGCCAGGTGCTGCACCAGGCTATCCAGCGCTGCCTGCTGCAGATCGAGAATCACCAGCCGTGCCCCGGCCTGCGCCAGACGCATGGCCAGCGCCCGACCGATACCGGCGCAACCGCCAGTAATCAGCACCACCTTGCGGTCGAATACCTTGTTGGCAAATACCTTGCGATACATGGGTGACTCCCGGAGGCCCAGTGTCAGCGACAAGCTCGAACCATAGCCTCAACGCTGTTCACTTAGGGCTGCACACGTTTTTGCTCCCCTCTCCTATTTGTGGGAGCGGGGCTGGGGAGAGGGCCGAAAACACCGCAAACCGCCGGTTTCCCTCTGCCTGCCCCTCGCCCAAAAGGGGCGAAGGAACTGATCGTGCTTGACCGTTTCCTGAGTGAACAGCATTGGGAACCATCGCCCGGCCTGTCAAACCTTTCGGCATGGTACTGCAGGCGCATGACAGGGCGAAGCGGCCAGTGAAATGCGCAGTTCACAGCTTGGGACGAAGTTGCGCACTGGGTTATGCTCGCCTGCTTCCAGCATAGTCGCTCGCTTCGCCATGTCTTTGCACCGCCCGCTTCGCCTGCTGCTGTTCATTGCCCTGCCGTTACTCATTCTACTGATCGCCCTGGTCTACAGCCTGACCTGGCGCCCGCTGCCACGTGAGAACGCGCCCGTGATCTGCCATGGTCAGGTGCCCCAGCTGCAACCGGGCCAGGCGCTCAAGGTGATGACCTGGAACGTGCAGTACATGGCCGGCAAGCGCTACGTGTTCTGGTACGACCTGCCTGGCGGCGATGGCCCGGACGAGCGCCCGAGCAGCGAGGACCTGGCGCTGACGCTCGATGAAGTGGTGCGCGTGCTGCGCGATGAGCAGCCGGACGTGGTGCTGTTGCAGGAGCTGCATGACAACGCCAAGGCCAGCGACCATCAGGACCAGCTGGCCCTGCTGCAGGCGCGCCTGGGCGACCTCTATCCATGCAGCGCCCAGGCGTTGTACTGGAAGGCTGCCTTCGTACCGCACCCGCGCATTCTCGGCAGCGTCGGCATGAAGCTGGGCACCCTCAGCCGCTTCCAGATCACCCGCGCCGAACGCCTGCAACTGCCCATGCTCGAGGCCGATCTGCTGAGCGGCCAGTTCCAGCTCAAGCGCGCCCTGCTGGTCAGCTACCTGCCCATTCGCGGCGGCGAAGAACTGGTGGCGATCAACACCCATTTCGATGCCTTCGCCCAGGGCCAGAACACCATGCAACGCCAGGTGCAGATGACCGACGACCTGCTCCAGCAACTGCAAGGTGCAGGTAAGACCTGGGTACTGGGCGGCGACCTCAACCTGCTGCCACCCGGTCAGTTCCAGCGCCTGCCGGAGGATCAGCGCAGCTGGTACGCCGCCGACAGCGAACTGCAGGACCTGGCCCGCCGCTACCCGATGATCCCCAGCCTGCAACAGGCCAGCGGCGCGGAGCAGGCGCAGTGGTACACGCACTTCCCCAACGACCCGGCCGCCCGCGGCCCCGACCGCACCCTCGACTACCTGTTCCATAGCCCGCGCCTGACCCCGCTCGCCAGCCTGGTTCGCCAGCACGATACCCTGACGATCTCCGACCACCTGCCGGTAATCGGCCGCTTCTTTCTGCCCAGTCAGCACTAGACCGGGCTGGACAAGCCAGCCCGGTCTTGTCCATCCTCAGCGGGCACCATCGAATGAAAAGACGGCGAAGAGCCGCGAGCCAAATGCCAAGACGCTTCTGCCTGATGTTCATCGCCCTGTTCTGGCTGTCGGCTGCCCACGCTGCCGAGACCAGGCAGCGCATTCATGTGGGTTACTACGAGTTTCCGCCCTACTCCTATACCGACGCCCAGGGCCAACCAAGCGGCTCGGGGCTGGAGCTCACCGCGCGCCTGCTCGATGCGGCGGGCTATGAGGCCGACTTTCGCTCCTACCCCGGCGCCCGCCTTTACAGTGGCCTGCTCGACGGCAGTATCCAGCTCTGGGCCGGCGCATCAGGCAAGCCGGAACTGGCCGAGCACACCTTCGAGGGCAGGCATCTGCTGGGAGAGATCACTCTCAACCTGTACTTTCGCCAGGATACGCCGGCGCCAATCATTCCGGACGAGTTGCACGACCGTGGGGTGATCCTGATCACCGGCTACAGCTACTGGCAGGACGTCAATCAATGGCTGGAAGATCCAGCGCGCAACATCATCCATCACCGTACCCGCAGCCATACCTCGGCTCTGGAAATGCTCCTGCGTCGACGCGCCGACTACCTGCTGGACTATCGCGCCCCCATCGAGCAGGCCATGCGAGAGCTGGGCATGGGCGACCTGCCGTTCGTCGAAGTGCAACGCCTGCCGCTGAGGATGATCTACTCGCGCCGTGCGCCGGGTGCCGAGCGCCTGCGCGACGACCTGGATCGGGCCTACCAGCAGTTGCAGGATGCCGGCGAGGATCTGTGGCTGTATTGATCCCTCACTCACCACGCAACCTGGCCAGCGCTCGCTCCAGGCTGGCGTGCGACAGCTCGCCCAGATGGCTGCCGATCTGCCGCCCCTCGGCGTCGTAGAACAGCGTGGTGGGCAGTGCGCGCGAACCCACCAGTTGCCCCAATTTGACCTGCTCGTCGAGCAGCAGGTGGTCCAGGCTCAGTTGCTGGGCGGCAAGGAACTCGCTTACCAGCACGGCGCTTTCCCCCTGGTTGACGAACAGGAAGGTGATCGCGGACTCGCGCTGCTGCGCCTGCATCAACACCGGCATCTCGCGCCGACATGGCGGGCACCAGGTGGCCCATAGATTGACCACCAACGGCTGCCCGGCGTAATCGCGCAGGTTCACCGGATTGCCCTGCAAGTCCCACACTTGAAGATCAGGCAGCCGCGTGCCCTGCTCCAACGCGTGCAGCATCAGGTTGCCAACGAGCCATAGCGCCAGACCTACGCCCATCGCCACCCCCAGCGGGCGCCGCAAATGCATCTGACGCCAGCAGTACCAGGCGCCCAGCGTCAGGCCGGCGAGCACACCCGGCCAGGCGATGAAACCGCCATCGCGAATATCCACCACCCGCCACGGCGCATCGCGGTAGAACTCGGCATACACCAGCACGAAGGCCAGCCGCGCCACCAGCAACCCGACCAGCAGCGAGCGAAACAGCTGGCGCTCGGGGTTGCAACCTTGACGGCGACCGGTCAGCCAGCCGACCAGCGTCGCCACCAGCAGGCTGCCGAACAGCAGCACATGGGTGACACCCAGGGCCAGCGGCCCGACATTCAGGGTCAGCATCGGCTTCTCACTTCCTCGGTTTGGCCCGCGCAGTGGGCTCGGCGATCAACGGGTCATCAGGCCAGTAGTGCTTGGGATAACGACCCTTCAGATCCTTCTTCACATCGATATAGGTATTGGCCCAGAAGCTGGCCAGATCCTGGGTTACCTGCACGGGCCGACGCGCCGGCGACAACAGGTGCAGCTTGAGGCCGAGGCGACCGCCAGCGATGCGCGGCGTGGCGGCCAGGCCGAACAGCTCCTGTAGGCGCACGGCGAGCACCGGCGGGTTTTCCGTGTAGTCGATGGCGATGCGCGAGCCGGACGGAACGCCCAGCGCTCGCGGCGCCAGCTCGTCAAGGCGTTGCGGCAACGGCCAGGGCAGCAGCGTTTGCAGGATCGATGGCAGGTCGAGATTGGCGAAGTGGCTAAGGCGGTTGACCTTGCCTAGGAACGGCGTCAGCCAATGCTCGAGGCTGGCCAGCAGCGCAGCATCGGACAGATCCGGCCATTCGCTCTGTCCCTGTTGCTGCAAATCGAGCTCGCGCAGCAGCGCAACGCGCGCCTGCCACTGGCGCAGCTCCGGCGTCCAGGGCAGCAGTTCCAGACCCTTGCGCCGCACCAGGCCAACCAGGGCGCGGCTGCGCGTGTCCTCGTCCAGTGTGGCCAGTGCCTGACGCTCCAGCACCAGTTCGCCCACCTTGCGCTGACGCTCGGCGCGCAGCGCGCCTTCGCGCTCGTCCCAGTCGAGCACCTCCAGCGTCTGTACCTGCTCGGCCAGTTCATGCTCGAACAGCGCCGGATCAAGATCGGCCGCCAGATAGATACGCTCCTCGCGCTGGCCCTGGCGACTGCCCAGGTCTGCTACTACCAGCCATTCGTGCTTCATCAGCGCATCGGCTTCAGCGAACTGCGCGGCGCGACCGTTGGCCAGGCGGTAGTCGGCGCCACCGGCGCGGCGCTGCTGGGCGATGCGGTCGGGGTAGGCGAAAGCCAGCAGACAGCCGAGCCAGCGCGGGTGCTCGGGGTCGCTCACGGTCTGGCTTGCCGGCCGGCCCCGGAGCAGTCCCTGAAATTGCTTGGCCAACTGCCGCGCGCGCTGCACGCCGCCTTGAGCGCCGCGCGTGCCGCGGGTTTCGCCGCTGAGCAGGGCCAGGCGACTATGCAGATCGGCACCACCGCCGCGCAAGATATCGCGCTCCGACAACAGCGCCGCCAGATCGCAAGCCAGCGAGCCCAGGCCCAGCGCCTGGCCACGCAGCAGCAGATGAGCGATGCGCGGATGGCTGGGCAGCTCGGCCATGGCCTGGCCATGAGCGTTGAGCGCGCCACGCTCGTCCAGCGCGCCGAGGCGGCCGAGCAAGTCCAGCGCCTGGGCATAAGCAGCCGGCGGCGGCACGTCGAGCCAGCTCAGCTCCTGCGGCGTGACGCCCCAACGCAGCAGTTGCACGGCCAACCCGGACAGATCGGCCGCAAGGATTTCCGCGCCGGAATAGGCGCTGAGTTGTTCGTGCTGCGCCTGCGACCACAAGCGATAGCAGGCTCCTGGCTCAAGGCGGCCGGCGCGGCCGGCACGCTGGGTGGCCGAAGCGCGGGAAATGCGCTGGGTATCTAGGCGGGTCATGCCGCTGGCCGGGTCGAAACGCGGCACCCGCGCCAGGCCGGCATCGACCACCACACGCACGCCGTCGATGGTCAGGCTGGTCTCGGCAATGTTGGTAGCCAGCACCACCTTGCGCTTGCCCGCCGGCGCCGGTTCGATGGCCGCACGTTGCGCGGACAGTTCCAGCTCGCCATGTAGCGGGCAGAGCAGGATATCGTCGCGATCGGCCAGCGCCTCGCCCAGTTGCTCGGCCACACGGCGGATCTCGGCCTGGCCCGGCAGGAACACCAGCAGGCTGCCGGGCTCATCGGCCAGCGCCTGCTGTACCGTCTGCAATACGCGCGGCTCGACCCACTCGCCCGGCTGAAACGGCGCGCCCCAGCGGATATCCACCGGGAACATGCGCCCCGCGCTGCGCAGCACCGGCGCCTCGCCCAGCAGCGCGGACAGGCGCTCGCCTTCGAGGGTCGCCGACATCAGCAGCACCTTGAGCGGCGCCTCGCCGCTATCCTCGGCACGGAACATGGCGCGGCCATTGAGCGTCAGCGCCAGGGCCAGATCGGCATCGAGACTGCGCTCGTGGAATTCGTCGAAGATCACCAGGCCAACGCCGTCCAGCACCGGATCATCCTGCAGACGGCGCGCGAGGATGCCCTCGGTGACCACCTCGATTCGGGTGTTCGGTCCCACCTTGCTATCCAAACGGATGCGATAGCCGACCGTCTCGCCGACGCGCTCGCCCAGCTCGCTGGCCAGGCGCTCGGCGGCCGCGCGGGCGGCCAGCCGGCGCGGTTCGAGCATGAGGATCTTCTGCCCGCGCAACCAGGGCGCGTCGAGCAACGCCAGCGGCACGCGAGTGGTCTTGCCCGCACCGGGCGGCGCCTCCAGCACGGCTTCGTGGCGGGCGCTCAGGGCATCGCGCAGGGCGGGTAACAGGGCGTCGATCGGCAGGTCGTTCATGGTATCTCCACAACAGGCCGGCGATTATAACGGCGAACTGCCAGACGCCCCGCGAGTCATAAACAGCGCACAGCAGTTTTACAATCAACGCCTTGCTATAGTTGCGCCACTTTTTTCTGGAGGTGCTCATGCGCACGAAATCCCGCGTTATTGCCGGCCTTGTCGCCGCTACCCTGTTCGCTCAACTGACCGCCTGCGGTTCGATTTTCTACCCGGATCGCCGGGGCCAGATCGAAGGCCGGATCGACCCTGTGATTGCCGGGGCCAACGCCATCGGCCTGCTGTTCTACGTGATTCCCGGCCTGATTGCCTTCGCCGTGGATTTCGCCACCGGCGCCATCTACCTGCCCGATGGCCAGACCGCTCAGGTCGACCCGCAACAGCTCAAGCAACTGATCGGCGCAGACGGCAAGGTCGACCAGTACGCGCTCAAGACGCTGATCGAGACCAGCACCGGCCATCAGCTGCCGCTGGACGATCCGCGCCTGATCCAGCACAGCGGCAACGCCGAGCAACTGGCTGCCTACGGTCTGCGCCCGGCTGCCTGACCCATGCACGACCCGCAGCACGCCAGGCTGATGCGCCTGGCCACCCGGGCAGCGCTGACCGTGGCGCTGACCCTGGTGCTGGCCAAGGCGCTTGCCTGGTGGTTGAGCGGCTCGGTCAGCTTGCTGGCCGGCCTCACCGATTCGCTGCTCGATAGCGCGGCCTCGCTGATCAACCTGATCGCCGTGCACTTCGCCCTGCGCCCGGCCGACGAAGATCACCGCTACGGCCATGGCAAGGCCGAAGCGCTGGCAGGTTTGGGGCAGGCGCTGTTCATCGGTGTCAGCGCCATCCTCATCGGCCTGCAGGGCGTCGAGCGCCTGCAATCGCCGCAGCCGCTGGCTGCCGAAGGTGTCGGCATTGCCGTGATGCTGCTATCGCTGGCACTGACCGTGGCCCTGCTGCTGTTCCAGCACAAGGTGGTGCGTGAAACCGGCTCTACTGCCATCCACGCCGATTCGCTGCACTACCGCTCCGATATCCTGCTCAACGCCAGCATCCTCGCCGCCCTGCTGCTGACCCGCCTCGGCTGGCAGCAGATGGACGCGATCTTCGCCATCGGCATCGCCTTCTACATCTTCTGGAGCGCCATCAGCATCGTCCGTGGCGCGATTGCCGTACTGATGGACGAGGAACTGCCCGCCGACGTCAGCACGCAGATGCACGAGCTGGCGTGCGCCGTCCCTGGCGTGCTCGGCGCACACGATCTGCGCACGCGGGTTTCCGGCACACGCTGGTTCGTCCAGCTGCACCTGGAGCTGCCGGGCGAAATGAGTCTGTCGCAAGCTCATGAGCATTGCGAAGCGGTGGAAAAGGCCATCCACGAACGCTACCCCCGCGCCGAAGTGCTGGTGCATGCCGACCCGCAGGAAGTGGTCAGGCACTGACCAGGGTCGCCTGCTACCCCACTACAGCGGGCAATAAAAAAGGGGCCTCGCGGCCCCCTCGGGAAATCTGTCCGGTGCTGGCGATGTTGTCGCCGCTTTCATCGCCTGCCTGGTTGGGCAGTGCGGACCCGGGTGCCGGTACGATCCGGTAGGACCGTCGGCGCCGGCTCACCTGGTTGGGCGAGGCCGGTAGGACTTCTCGTCCGGGCCGTGAAACTGAGGTAAAGCTTACGCCTGCCGCACCGAAATAAGATTGCGAAGATTGCTTATCAGCCAGCCCATTGCGCAATTAATGACTAAAGGAGCACTATTTAGCGCAATGCAATAACAGGCTGATGAAAAAATGGACAAACTCGATCGCTACGACCTGAACATCCTCGCCGAATTGCAGCGCAACGCGGCGTTGTCCAACCAGGAGCTGGCCGAGCGCATCGGCCTGTCGCCCTCGCCCTGCTCGCGCCGGGTCAAGCAGCTGGAAGACGACGGCTACATCACTGGCCAGGTCGCCCTGCTCGACCGCAAGAAGCTCGGTCTTAGCCTGACCGCCTATGTGCTGATCGGTATGGACCGACATACGCCGGAGCGCTTCGAGCATTTCCAAGACGAGATACGCAAGTGCCCCGAGGTGCTCGAGTGCTGCCTGGTCACCGGGATGGACGCCGACTACCAGCTCAAGGTGGTGGTGCCGGACATGGATCATTACCAGAAGCTGCTACTGGGCACCCTGACTCGAATCGACGGTGTCTCCAGCGTGCGTTCGAGCTTCGTGCTGCAACAGATTCTCTCCAGCACGCAGCTGCCGTTGCAGCACCTGCGCGACTGAAAGTCGCAGGGTCAAACGGATCATGCCGCGGTCCAAGCCTGGGCGCGTATAATTCTCGCCCTGCGTTTTCCGTCCGAATCACGAGGCACCATGGAAACCGAACAATTCGAAGCGCTGATGATGTACGTCCTGGTGGGCGGCCTGATGCTGTTCATGTTCTTCATCATCTGGGACCTGGCGAAGAAGTCCAAGGCCGGCCGCCTGGGTACTGCCATCCTGTTCCTCGGCCTGGGCCTGTGCCTGTTCGCCTTCCTGGCCAAGCCGATCATCACCTACATCATCGAGACCACGCGCGGCATTCACGGTTGAGCGGTCGCAGTATCGCCAAGCCCGCGCGACACGTCTGATCCTCTCCAGGCCGCCGCCTCGATGCGGCCGGCTGCCCATTCAAGGAGTTGCACATGAGCGCCGCCAATCTGGTGATGCAGAGCTATGGACGCTGCTGCGCCAGCCTCACCTTTTTCGATGATTTCTACCGACACTTTCTCGCCAGCTCGCCGCTGATCCGCGGGAAATTCGTCAACACCGACATGACCGCGCAGAAGCAACTGCTGCGCCAGGGCATCATGAACCTGGTGATGCACGCGCGCGGCATGCCCGATACCAAGCTGCGCGCCCTAGGCGAATCGCACTCGCGCCAGCACCTGGACATTTCCCCCGAACTCTACGACCTGTGGCTCGACGCGCTGCTGCTGACCATCAGCGACCACGACAAGGAGTGCGACGCGGACGTGCGCCAGGCCTGGCGCGAAGTGCTGAACAAAGGTATTGCCGTGATCAAGGCCGGTTATTGATTCAGGTCATCTCGCCAGGGCCCGGCCCTGCGACAAAACGCCCGGCAGAGTCGTCATTCCCGCCAAGGCGGGAACGCAGAACTGGGCTCCCGCCTTGGCGGGAGTGACGGCAAATGGATTCTTCAGTGTTTCCCCAAGCGACCGCGCGCCGCTACGGCAGTTGTGCCGGGATCTCACGCCACTGGCCGGGTTGCAGGCCATCCAATGTCCAAGGGCCAATGGCCACACGCACCAGACGCAAAGTGGGCAGGCCAACCGCGGCGGTCATGCGCCGCACCTGGCGGTTGCGCCCCTCGCGGATCACCAGTTCCAGCCAGGCGGTCGGCACGCTCTTGCGAAAGCGCACCGGCGGGTTGCGTTCCCACAGCTCGGGCTCGTCCAGGCGCCGCGCCTCGGCCGGCAGGGTCGGGCCATCATTGAGCGTGACGCCATCGCGCAGCTGCTGCAGCTGACCCTCACTCGGCTCGCCCTCCACCTGCACCCAGTAGGTCTTCGCCAGCCTGTGCTTGGGGTCGGCGATACGCGCCTGCAGGCGACCGTCGTTGGTCAGCAGCAACAGGCCTTCGCTGTCGCGATCCAGACGTCCGGCCGGGTAGACGCCCGGCACATCGACGAAATCCTTGAGGGTGGCGCGACCCTGCTCGTCGTTGAACTGGGTCAGCACGTCGAATGGCTTGTTCAGCAGCAGCAGGCGTGGCTGCGCAGGCGGTGCCTTGGCCACGCGGCGAGGTGCTGCAGGACGGCGATTGGCGGGAGGACGAGGGCGAGACATGCGAAGAGCTTCGGCGGAACTGGGCTGCGCAGTGTAACTCACGATAAGCGGCGCTGATGGTCCTTACACGCCCCACCAGACAGGCTAAGCTGCTGATTCACCCCAGCATCGAGGAGCCGTCCATGAGCAACAGCGCCGAACTCGCCACCTTCACCGGCTGGGCCGCCACCGCGCCCAAGGCGCCATTGGAGCGCCTGAGCTACGACCCAGGCCCGCTCGGCGCCGAAGAGGTGGAAGTGGCGGTGGAATATTGCGGCATCTGCCATTCCGACCAGTCGATGATCGACAACGAATGGGGCAATGCCCGCTACCCCTTCATCCCCGGCCACGAGGTGGTTGGCACCATCGTCCGCCTCGGCGAGCAGGCGCGCGGCCTCAAGCTTGGCCAGCGCGTCGGCATCGGCTGGTACAAGGGCAGTTGCATGCACTGCGGCTCGTGCATGGAGGGCTCGCACCAGCTGTGCCGCTCGGTCAAACCCACCATCGTCGGCAGTCACGGCGGCTTCGCCGACCGCCTGCGCTCGCACTGGGCCTGGGCCGTGCCGCTGCCCGATGGCCTCGACCCGGCGCTGGTCGGCCCGCTGTTCTGCGCTGGTTCCACGGTGTTCAGCCCACTGCTGGAATTCGACATCAAGCCCACCGACCGCGTCGGCGTGGTCGGCATCGGCGGCCTTGGCCACCTGGCGCTGCGTTTTCTCAATGCCTGGGGCTGCGAGGTGACCGCCTTCACCTCGTCGCTGAACAAGCAGGACGAAGCCAAGCGCCTGGGTGCGCACAAGGTGGTGGCCTCCACCGACAGCGCGGCGATGAAGGCGATTGCCGGCACGCTGGATTTTCTCCTGATCACCGCCAGTGCAGATCTCGACTGGATCGCCTTGCTCGCCACCCTGCGTGGCAAGGGCCGCCTGCACTTCGTCGGCATCGTGCCCAGCGCCATACCGGTGCACGTGTTCAACCTGATTCCGCAGCAGAAGAGCCTGTCCGGCTCGCCGGTGGGCTCGCCGAGCACCATGGCGACCATGCTGGAGTTCTGCGCGCGCCACCAGATTTTGCCGCAGGTCGAGCAATTCCCCATGAGCCAGGTGAACGCGGCCATCGACCATCTGCGCAGCGGCAAGGCGCGTTATCGCGTCGTGCTCGACGCCAGCAAATGACAGCACGGGCGCGGAGCTGGCATGCTCTGCGCCCCGTTTCATCCAAGATGCCCGCCGCCATGCCACTGATTCTCGATACCCCCACCGATGCCGAACTGCCCACCCTGGTGGAAATCTGGGAGGCCGCCGTGCGCGCCACCCACCACTTCCTGCCGGAGAGCGACCTGCAGGTGATCAAGCCGCTGCTTCGCGAGCAGTATTTCCCAGCCGTGCAACTGACCTGCGCACGCGATGAGTCGGGGCGAATCCTGGGTTTTCTCGGCACGGCCGAGGGCATGGTGGAAATGCTCTTCGTCGACCCGGCCTGCCACGGCCAGGGCGTGGGCAAGCGGCTGATGCAGCACGCCATCGACGCGCTGGGCGCCACGCGGGTCGACGTCAACGAGCAGAATCCGCAGGCCGTCGGTTTCTACCAGCACCTGGGTTTCGTGGTGACCGATCGCTCACGACTGGATGGCGGCGGAAGGCCCTTTCCGATCCTGCATATGACACTCAGCCGATAGGCCAGGCTGCGACTATCCCTTCCAGTGCACGCTTGAGTTCGACTCTGCTGGCTGCTGCAGCGAGGCTGATGCGTACCGCATGCCCCGGATTGGCCTCCACCGCGAACACCTCGGCCGGCACCACCTCCACGCCATGCTGCCGACAGGCCTCGGCCAGGCCGGCAGGCGGCGCGCCATCCAGCCACAGGTGCGGCGCCACCGCCCTGCCCTGTGGCATGCGCGGCCCGAGCACGCGCGCGGCCAGGCGCCAGCGCTGCTGCAGCTCCCCGATCTGCCAGGCCAGACGCCGTTCGGCAACGCCGCTTTCGACCCATTCGCAGGCCAGCGCCAGGCTCAGCGGCGTCACCGCCCAGCGGGTGGCCTGGGCCTCGGGGTCGATACGCTCGAGCAGCTCGGGGGCGCCGGCGATAAAGCCCAGGCGCAGTCCTGGCGCGACGCTCTTCGACAGGCTGCTGATCAGCAGGCAGCGCTCCGGCACCTGCACCGCCAGCGGCGCCGCGCTGCCGAGCACGCCGTAGACATCATCCTCGATGATCCACAGGCCGCGTCGGCGCGCCACCGTTGCGATGGCGGCGCGGCGCTCGGCATCCAGGTTGGCGCCGGTGGGGTTCTGCAAACAGGGCGTAAGCACCGCGACACGAGCGCCAGTTGCACGCGCCTGGCGGTCGAGGTCGTCGGGCAGGATGCCGTGCTCGTCCATCGCCACACCATGCAGCGGCAGGCGCAGCTGGCGCGCGGCGGCCTTGATCCCCGGCGCGGTGAAGCGCTCCACCAGAATCGGCTCGCCCGCCTCGCACAGTGCCAACAGGGCCGCTGACACACCCTGCTGGGCGCCGGCGCAGAGCAGCAGGCCGTTCGGCGCCAGTTCCAGGCCGCGGCGGCGCAGCCAGGTTACGCCGGCCAGGTGCGCGCGTTCGACCAGCGCCGCCGAGGGATAGGCCTGCAGCCCATCCAGCTCGCCGCGTGCAGCCAGCGAGGCGATGCTGACGGACAGGTCGCGGTTGTCCGGGTCGTGCACCGGCACGTTGGTCGACAGGTCGATCAACTCACCCTGCGCGGCCGGCTGCTTGAGACGGAACAGGCTCGCCTCGCGGCTGCCGGCGAGCACGTAGGTGCCACGCCCGACCTCGCCGGAAACCAGATGCCGACGCGCCGCCTCGCGGTAGGCGAGCATCACCGTGCTCGGGTTGATGCCCAGCGTCCAGGCCAGGCGCCGCTGCGGCGGCAGGCGTTCGCCGGGCTTGAGTTCACCGCGGCCGATGGCAGCGGCGATGGCCTCGACCAGAGCGAGGTAGGTGGGCAAAGCGCTGCTGGACAGGTCAGGGAACCACATTGTTTGCCATGCAATATAAAGATTTACCCATACAATGCGCCGCACTAGCATCGAGGTCAACGCCACTCGGAGTACCCGTCATGTTCGACCTCGCCCAACTGCGCCAGAGCGCCGCACTGGTTCACCGCCATATGGCGCCCACGCCGCAACTGAGCTGGCCATTGCTGGCGCAGCGCACCGGCTGCGAGGTCTGGGTCAAGCACGAGAATCACGCCCCGACTGCCGCCTTCAAGGTGCGCGGCGGGCTGGTCTATATCGACGCCCTGCTGCGCCGCGAGCCGAAGGTGCGCGGGCTGGTCACCGCCACCCGCGGCAACCATGGCCAGAGCCTGGCGCTGGCTGCGCGCCAGGCGGGCCTGACCATCCGCATCCTGGTGCCGCATGGCAACGCACGCGAGAAAAACGCGGCGATGCGTGCACTTGGCGCCGAAGTGATCGAGCATGGCCGCGACTTCGACGAAGCCCGCGCCGAAGCCGCGCGCCTGGCCGAACGTGATGGCCTGCACTGGGTGCCGTCACTGCACGAGGATCTGGTGCGCGGCATAGCCACCTATGCTCTGGAACTGCTGGAGGCGGTACCGAATCTGCGTCGGGTCTATGTGCCCATCGGCCTCGGTTCGGGCATCTGCGGCATGATCCGCACCCGCGATCTGCTCGGCCTCGACACCGAAATCGTCGGCGTGGTCGCCAGTGGCGCCGATGCCTACGCGCAGAGTTTCGAACAAGGCCGGCTGGTGCAGACCGAACGCGCCGAGACACTGGCCGACGGCATGGCCTGCCGCCAACCGCAGCAATTGGCATTGGACGTGATCAGCGCCGGCGCCGCACGCATCCTACGGGTCGACGACGAGGAAATTCGCACCGCCATCCGCGCCTATCACGAGGACACTCACAACCTCGCCGAAGGCGCCGGCGCCGCCGCCCTGGCCGCGTTGATGCAGGAGGGCGAACTCAATGCCGGCCAGCGCGTGGCGGTGGTGCTCAGCGGCGCCAATATCGACCGGCTGGCGCTGGCCGACCTGCTGCGTGACGAGGCGCCAGCCGCAGCCTGACTTAGGCCAGCGGCAGAGCCTCGGCAGGCAGCCGTCCTGGCGTCTGCCGCAACCGGCGCGAAACGCCCCATTCCGCAGCGACCAGCGCCAGCAGCAGGCCGAGCTGAATCAGCAAGGCGATATAGAACGGTTTGAATACATGGCTGATCTGCCGCTTGAGCAGGCCGAGAAGGAACTCGGCGTGGAAGAGCTGCTCGATACGCGCATCCAGTACCTGATTCAGCACCTTCTCGTTAAGGCCGCTGTAACGGGCGGTTTTCTCCACTGCCATCTCGCCAATCGCCTTGCCCAGCAGACTGGCACGCAGTCGGTCGAGCAGGTCGAAGGCGATGCGTTCAGCGGTCGAGGCCTCGGCGCGCTCGGCAGCTTCTTGCAGCCGCTCACTACGCACATAGTCCAGCGCCAACTGATTGAGCAGCGTCTGCACACTGATATCACGCACGGCCAATAGTCCCTGCTGCTCCTGCGCCTCGACATAGGCCTGGAAGTCGCTCCAGATATCGTCGGCCAGTTCCTGAACCAGGGGCGCGTAGCTATCGAGATGGCGATTGATCTGCTGCTGGCTGCCATACAACAGCCCACCCTGGACGCCGAGAAAACCTCCGGCCAGGGGCAACAGCAAAAAGTAGAGTTTCAGCAGCCAGTGGTGCCAGCGGTTGTTGCGTGCCAGCCAACCCAATCGGTGCAGCTTGAGCGCCAGCAACAGACCGGCAACCGCACCAAGCATCAGGGCCAGGCCGGTGTAGAGGAAAAGACTGAAAAAGCTGAAAGGTTCCCACAGCGCCGTGAGCAGCAGACGTGCCTGTTCCATGCGTATTACCTCGTTCGTCCATGACGGCGCGAGTGTAAACCAAAGAGGCTGCACGACACTGCCAGGGCGTGGCCGGACTGTGCGCCAGGCCACGCCACCCTTTCAGAACCTCAGCGGAACGGCGGCTCGTCGAAGCTGCGCAACTTGCGCGAGTGCAGCGAGTCGAGCTGGCTGCGCATCAGCTCCAGCGCCGCGATGCCGATATGCAGGTGCTGGGTCACTGCGCGCTCGTAGAAGGCACCCGCCGCACCGGGCAGCTTGATCTCGCTGTGCAGCGGCTTGTCTGACACACACAGCAGCGTGCCGTAAGGCACCCGCAGGCGGTAACCCTGAGCAGCGATGGTGCCGCTCTCCATGTCCACCGCCACTGCGCGCGACAGGTTGATCAGCGGACGCTCCTGCGCCCAGCGCAGCTCCCAGTTGCGATCGTCGTAGGTCAGCACGGTGCCGGTACGCAGGCGTTTCTTCAGCTCGTCACCCTCCTCGCCGGTGACCAGCTTGGCGGCTTCCTGCAGCGCCTGCTGCACTTCAGCCAGCGCCGGCAGCGGGATATGCGGCGGCAGCACGCGATCGAGAATGCCGTCGCGGCGCATATAGGCGTGGGCCAGCACGTAGTCGCCGATGGTCTGGGACTGACGCAGGCCGCCGCAGTGGCCGATCATCAGCCAGCAATGCGGGCGCAGCACGGCGAGGTGGTCGGTGATGTTCTTGGCGTTGGACGGGCCGACGCCGATATTGACCAGGGTAATGCCGTGGCCGTCATCAGCCTGCAGATGGTAGGCAGGCATCTGATAGCGGTGCCAGACCACGTTCTCGATGATCGCCTGCATCTCGCCTTCGGCCGTACCGCGTTCGATCAGCACGTTGCCCGGCAGCACCATTCGAGTGAAGCGCGAGTCGCCCACCAGCATGTCCAGGCCATGGCGGATGAACTGGTCGACGTAGCGGTGGTAGTTGGTCAGCAGAATCCATGGCTGCACATGATTCCAGTCGCTGCCGGTGTAGTGCTGGATGCGCTTGAGCGAAAAGTCGGTGCGCGCGGCATCGAACAGTGCCAGCGGCAGCGGGTCGATGTTCTCCCAGTCGTACAGGCCATCGGCGGTGCCGTCGGTGGCGGCAGACAGATCGGTACTGGGAAACACGCGCGCCAGCTCGGCAGCGGTCACGCCACTGCCGGCCAGCTCATCGCCGCCCTCGACCACATAGGGGTAGGGAATATTCTGCTGGCTGCGGCCGACTTCCACACGCAGGGTGAAATCGTTCATCAAAGGGCGCAGCTGCTCCAGCAGGTATTTGCGAAAGGCTGCCGGCTGGGTCACGGTGATGGCGTAGGTGCCCGGAACCTGCACCTTGGCGTAGGCGCGTACGGTGGTCGGCACTTCGCCCTGGCACAAGTAGGTCAGGCGCAATTCGGGATAGCGGAACAGGCAGTGCTCGCTGGCATCCGGGCGGATGCGCTCCTTGAGGTAGCGTTTGAGCGCATAGCTCAGGGCACCAGTGGCTTCCTGGTGCAGCGCGGCGAGGCGATCGACCGCCTCTTCGGGAGTGTGGGCAATGATGAAATCATCTGAGCAGGCTTTCACGGCGCATCTTCCTGACTGAACGTACGCGCCTATCTTGCCTGCATCCTTGTGGCAAAACATAGCGTGGCGACCGGGAATCGGTCGCCACGCTGCGATCAGGCGGCCGCCTGATGCAGGCGCGCGTTGAACAGCGGACCCTGGCTGAAACGCGACAGCGCCTTGGCGGCGGCCAGCACGCCCAGGTCGATCAGCGGCTCGATCAGGATCACGCTCATGTAGGCCAGGCCGAAGCTGCCCACGGCCGCCAGGTTGTCACTGGAAAAGCCGTGACCGTAGAAGGCCCAGAACGCGACCCAGACGACGATGCCGCCCTGATAGGCAGTCGACAGCGCCAGTGCCTGCTTGTAGGAAAGATCGACGTAGGCGGTACCCGGGGCGACGATACGCTTGGCCAACAGACTGATGCCCCACAGCGGGATCAACAGTGTGGTGACGTTCATGCCGTATTGCGGCAAGTCGAACTGGGCGAACAACAGGCCTTGCAACAGCAGGCCCGCAGCCAGGCCGATGGCCGTGGCACCGGCGCCGAACAGCAGCAGCAGGGTCGAGCCGAGGATCAGGTGCACCTCGGAAACGCCCACCGGATGATGCGGAAACACCTCGAAGAAGCAGAACACCAACGCGGTGGTCAGCAGGCTGCGCATCGCCAGCGCGGCAGCACCATCGTTGTTGCGGACACTGTCCAGAGCGAGTTTGGCGGTCAGGCCAAAAGCGGTGACGGCTGTTGCGTAGCTGAGCAGGATCTTGGCGCCTTCGACGACGCCCGGTTCGATATGCATGCGAGTTCCTTTGCCGCGCCCACCGCGCGACGATTCGGATGAAGGATGGGCGAAACGCCCGTTGCCGATGGCAGGTCTCCTGGCTCACGGCTTGGCACTTCGCCCGCCTTCCCGACCGAAGTCAGTGGCATCCGGGCATCGTTCGCCGCTTACAGTTGCGGGGGCAGCCAGGGCATTGGCGAAATTCGCCGCATCCTGTTCCCTTTTCATCCGCGTCACAGGTGTGTACGCAGAACCATCGGCCGCCAGATTACTCGCCCGTCTGGCTAAAAAACAGCGGCCAGACTGATCGCTCAGCCCTCTTCGCGCACGCAGAAAACACCACGGTCAATCAGCGATATGCGGCCACTGCGCTAGCTCATCCCCGCTAGCGCGGGGAACACTACATGGCGACCTCGCTGACGGTGGCGGTGCGGTTCATCCCCGCTGGCGCGGGGAACACCTTTCCTCGTGGATGGCGCGCCGTAGTGGTCACGGTTCATCCCCGCTGGCGCGGGGAACACGAAATGCGCGTATGGCACGCCATCTGCCACCGCGGTTCATCCCCGCTGGCGCGGGGAACACTCTTAGCGTAACCAATTGTTCCAAAAGGGAAAAATCAGCCGCTAAAAACCCACCAACTTTTTCTTGTTAAAGATCGCAGCCACATCAAAGCAGATGTGGCGTGCTGCGCGCCAGCAGCGCGTCGACGTCGACGCCGCGCGGCAGGGTGCCGTAGACCCGGCCGCGGCCTCCCAGGCGGCTGGCGATAAAGGCGTCGCTGACCACGCTGTTGCCCGCCTCCAGCAGCAGCTTGGCCTGCAGTGCCACGGCCACGTCTTCGGTGAGCTGGCGGGCGCGGTATTGGATGTCGGCGGTATCGGCAAAATCGGCTTTCAGACGCTGAATATGCGTCTCCAGGCGAGCATCGCCATGACCGTCGCCCAATTCAGTGAACAGCGCATCGAGTACGCCCGGCTCCTTGGACAACGCGCGCAGCACGTCTAGGCATTGCACGTTGCCGGAGCCTTCCCAGATCGAGTTGACCGGCGCTTCGCGGTACAGACGCGGCATGATGGTTTCCTCAACGTAGCCGGCGCCGCCCATGCACTCACTGGCCTCGTAGATCATTTCCGGCGCGCGCTTGCAGATCCAGTACTTGCCCACGGCGGTGACCAGACGGGCGAACTTGTCTTCCTGCTCGTCATGCAGATGGTCGAGCGCGCGGCCCATGCGCATGCACAGCGCCAGCGCGGCTTCGCTCTCCAGGGCCAGGTCGGCCAGCACGTTCTGCATCAACGGCTGGTCGGCGAGGATCTTGCCGCCCACCTGGCGATGCGCGCAGTGGTGCGCGGCCTGGGTCAGCGCCTGGCGCATCAGGCTGCTGGAACCGACCATGCAATCGAAACGGGTCATGGCGACCATCTCGATGATGGTCGGCACACCGCGCCCTTCCTCGCCGAGCATCCAGGCAAAGGCGCCGCGGTACTCCACCTCGCTGGAAGCATTGGCCCAGTTGCCCAGCTTGTTCTTCAGGCGCTGGATGTAGAACGCGTTGCGCGTGCCGTCCGGGCGGTGACGCGGCAGCAGGAAGCAGCTCAACCCCTTGTCGGTGTAGGCCAGGGTGAGGAAGGCGTCGCACATCGGCGCCGAGCAGAACCACTTGTGGCCGACCAGCTCGTAGCCCTGCCCCGGCCCGCCGAGACCGATGGGATAGGCGCGGGTGGTGTTGGCGCGCACATCGGTGCCGCCCTGTTTCTCGGTCATGGCCATGCCGATGGTGACGCCGGCCTTCTGCTCCATCGGCAGATTGCGCGGGTCGTACTCGGTGGCAAGTATCTTCGGCAGCCACTGCTCGGCCACGTTGGGCTGCAGGCGAATGGCGGGCACCGCGGCGAAGGTCATGGTCAGCGGGCAACCGCTGGCGGACTCGGCCTGGCTGTGTAGATAGGAAAGCCCGGCGCGGGCGACATGGGCACCGGCGCGTGGGTCGGTCCAGGGCAGCGACGGCAGGCCCTGCTCGATGGCCGTGCGCATCAGCTCGTGATAGGCCGGGTGGAATTCCACCAGGTCGATGCGGTTGCCGTAGCGGTCATGGCTCTTGAATACCGGCTTGTTCTCGTTGGCGAGAAAGCCCGCCTGCATCAGCGCGCCGCCGGCCAGGGCACCATAGGCGCTCAAACGCTCATCGGCCCAGGCGCCATCGTAGCGGCGAACCCACTCCTGCAGCGGCAAGTCGAGCCGATAGAGGTTGGCGCCGTCCAGGCTCGGCACCTGGTTGAACACCTCATGGGTTTCGGCGTGCAGGCTGGGTTTCATCGCGTGTGCTCCTCGGCGCCCACGGCGCGCAGGCAGAAGGTGACAAGGCTGGCGCTGACCTGCGCCAGCTCCAGAGTGGGTCGACCCGCTTCGCGCGCGGCGCGGGCAGGCGGAGACAGCGGCCCGACCAGGGCCTCGGCAATGGCACCGACCAGGCAGGCGGAGACCAAGCCGATCGGCTCGACACGAAACTCGCCGACGCCGACGCCCTCCTCCAGCAGGTCGCTGAACAGTTCGGCGTAGGCTTCGCGATAGAGCAGGCGCTGCTCGTCGACCTCGGGATCGACCGGCTCGGCGATCAGCGCAAAGGCCAGGCGGCGGCTATACCAGGCGCGGGCGGCGAACTGCTCCAGGCCGATGCGCAGGCGCTCGCTGGCGCTTCCCGGCCCGCGCAAGGCGGTAGCCAGGGCATTCACTTCACGCTGACTGGCCGCGGCGAAGACTTCGGCGGCCAGCTCGCCCTTGCTGCGAAAATGGCGATAGAGGCTGCCGGTGGCGATACCAACGTCGTCGGCCAGCGCCTGCATGGTCAGGGCGGCGAAACCACCGGCACTGACCCGCTCCAGCGCACAGCCGAGAATGCGCTGGCGCTGAGCCTGGTCGCGGTCGATTCGCGCTTCGGTGATGCGGTAGGCCATGATCTGAATCCTGATTCATTGCCAAACAGTGAATCAGGATTCAGATCATGGCTAAAGGGACGATCCGGCCAAATCTGCGGCCGAACGGACATCGCTAGACAGGTTGAGCCAAAGCCGTCGATAGCGCGGAAGGACTTGTCGCGGCCAAGCACAAGTACCTGGTGCAACGACCGCAGACATGGGTCGGTAATAGACCTGCATGGCCTCCACGGCAGGTTGCACCCGCCCTATGCAGGCGCAGCGCTAGGAGACGGCGGGCGGCCTGCACAACACCCAATCGTGCAGCAGCACGCGCAGCTCGTCGAACTTGACCGGCTTGGCCAGATAGTCGCTCATGCCCGCGGCCAGGCAGCGCTCGCGGTCACCGCTGTGGCTGTGCGCGGTAATCGCCAGCACCGGCAGCTCGTCACAACCGGGAAGCGCGCGAATCGCGCGGCAGGTGGCGAAGCCATCCATCACCGGCATCTGGCAGTCCAGCAGCACGGCATCGACGCTTTCACCGCGCAGCAGCTCCAGCGCATCGGCCCCGTTGTCGGCGGTGCGCACGCGGTAGCCCAGCTTGAGTAGCATGCCGCGCGTCACCAACTGGTTGATCGCGTTGTCCTCGACGATCAGCACTGTGCACTGCTGCGCCTGACGCAGCGCCACGCCACTCGGCGAGCGCGATGGGCGCGCAACCGGCATCGCCTGCTGCTCCGGAAGCGTCAGCGGCACGTTGAGGCGAAAGCGGCTGCCGACATCGGGCTGCGACTCGTGGCTGAGGCTACCGCCAAGCAGATCGACCAGTTGCCGGCAGATCGCCAGGCCGATGCCCAGGCCGCCGTACTTGCGGGTCATGGAGCCGTCAAGTTGGTGGAAACGTTGATACAGGTCGCCCTCGCCCTGGACGAAGCCGATGCCACTATCGCTGACCACCACGCTGAGCGGCAGATGACTGCCCTGGCTGCCGGCACGCCCGACCTGCAGCGTCACACCGCCCTCGCTGGTGAACTTGATGGCGTTGTCCAGCAGGTAGCCCAGGGCCTGCGCCAGCTTGGTGGCATCGCCTTCCAGGGTGTCGGGCAAACTATCGTCCAACTCCAGAGTGAACATCAGCCCCTTAACCTCGGCGCGCGGCGCGTATTGCGCACGCAGGCCGTCGAACAGGCCGCGCAGGCTGAACGCCTCGCGCCGCGGATAGAGCTTGCCGGCCTGCAGCTCGGTCAGGGCGAGGATGTCGTTGACCATGCGCATCATGTCGCGCGCCGATGTGGCGGCAGTCTTTTGGTACTGCTCCAGCTCGACATCCATCTTCACCGTCTGCATCAGCTCCAGCGAGCCGATCACGCCGTTCATCGGCGTGCGCAGCTCATGGGTCACGGTGGCGAGGAACTCGTCCTTGAAGCGGTTACTGTCGGCCAGCTCCTGGTTCAGTTCCTCGAGCTTGCGCCCGGCCTCCTGGAGGATGCGCGCGCGCTCTTCCTTCATTGCGTTGATGCGATCGGCCAGTGCCAGCGACAGCAGGCTGACCTCCAGCGCCGAACCGATCTGGCTGGCGTACATGGTGAGAAAGACGTTGGGCAGATAGCCCAGCACCATCAGCGTGTTGACGATGCCGCCGACAAGAAAGGCGGTCCAGGCGAAGATGAAGTAGCGCGCCACGCGCATGCCGCGCAGCCAGGCAAGGATACCGGCAGCGAAGATCGCCACGGTGAACAGCAACGCCAGGTAGGTGGCCAGGCGCAACGCCGTTGCATAACTGATGCACAGCGCCAGGATCATCACCCCGGCGCCGCAGGCCATGAGCAGCAGCAGCAGGCGATCGACCCAGGGGCTGTGCTCGGCGGTGTGCAGGAAGCTGCGCGCGAACTGGCAGCCGAACAGGGCCGCCGAGCCGATCAAAAAAGGCGTGGCGGCGTTGGCCCACCATGGGCTGTTGGGCCAGAAGAACTCGATGCCGGCACCGTTGACCGATACCTGATAAAGGCCGAACGAGGCGATGTAGAGGATGTAGTAGAGGTAGCTGGTGTCGCGCACGCTGAGGAAGATGAACAGGTTGTACACCAGCATCACCAGCAGCACGCCGTAGATGATGCCGAGCACGTAGATGCGCCCGGGCTGCTCTTCCAGATAGGCGTTGGGCGCCCACAAGGTCAGCGGCGCCTGGATCGACCCCTGGCTTTCCAGGCGTAGGTAGATGCGCTTGACCTGCCCCGGCTCCAGGTTCAGTTCGAACAGGTAGTTGTTCTGGCGGATCTGCCGGCTGTCGAACGGCAACGCATCGCCAGTGCGCTGGGCCAGGGCGAAGCGACCGTCCCTGGCGGGGAGATAGAGTTCGAGATGATCGAGCGGCGGGTAGGCCAGCTCCAGCAGCCAGTTTCGGTCACCCTTCGCCTGCACGGGGCGATATTCAAAATCCAGGCGCAACCAGAACACCGAACGCGAATAACCGGCGTTGAGTACGGGCTTGTCATGCAGGCGGAAGCTGCCCTGCACGGCCGGCGAGGCGACGTCGTCGATGCTGGCGTCGCCGCGCACGTCCTCGAACACGTACATGCTCTGCCCCAAT
The DNA here is from genome assembly GCF_940789645.1 of Pseudomonas sp. Marseille-Q0931. NCBI lineage: Bacteria > Pseudomonadati > Pseudomonadota > Gammaproteobacteria > Pseudomonadales > Pseudomonadaceae > Pseudomonas > Pseudomonas sp. Marseille-Q0931. Next base: position 213,905 of record NZ_CALNWT010000009.1, read on the forward strand.
GGCAGCATGCGCATCTGTTCGTCGAAGGTAACGGCGCTCGCGAGCGAGCAGAAAACGAGGCTCAAGAAGAGCAGGAGCAGCCGGTGCATACGACCCCACGAGCCCTGTCGAACGACATCGGGACCCCATTACCCCATCGATGATGTCGTCACGCACGGCAGACTTGTATTCGAATCGCCCTACTCTAGGGGCTGGCGTGGCGCTTTGCCAGATTCAGGCGGCAGTTTGAGCATTGCCTGGCCAATGGCCTCGGCCAGGTACTGCAGTGAAAACACCCCGCCATAGGTCCAGGTCGAGGGCATCCCGGCGAAGCGCCGCTCGCGCACGAAGGGCATCGCCTGCCACAACGGCGAGGCGAACAGCTGCGCCTCCTGGGCGAAGGGTTCGATATGCAGCACCACGCCCTGCTCGATGCGCCCCAGTGCGGTGATCGGCACCTGGGTGATGCCCCACGGGCTCGGTGCCAGCTGCATCGCCGGCTGCAGGCCGAGCAACGTCAGCGCGTGCTGCGGCATGGAGTTGGGGCCGTTGATGAAGGCCGCCGTCGGCGACGAGAAGCGGATCACCGTGACCGCCGGCAGGCGCTCGCCATAGTGAGCCTGCAAGCGCTTGCGCCACTGCGCCAGCTCGGCCTCCATGGCCTGCAGGCGCTGTTCGGCCAATGCCTCGCGCCCGAGCGCACGCGCCAGGTCGAGAAAGGCTTCGCGCTGCGCCTGCAGGTTGTCGTGCTGCTGGCTGAAGCCCTGATACACCTGGACCGGCGCGATGCGTTCGAGCAGTGGCCGGATGTCTTCGAGCAAGGGCGGAATGACGATAAGCTGCGGCTGCAGTTCGGCCAGCAACTCGAGGTTGGGCTCCAGGCGCGAGCCGACCGATGGCACCTGGTCAGGCAGCGTCGGCCGCACCACCCAGGCGCGGTAGTCGCCAGCATCGGCCACGGCCAGCGGCGTCACGTCGAGCATCAGCAGGTGCTCGGTGGCCTCCCAGCTCAGTGCAGCCACACGTGGCGCGTCGCCAGCCCAGGCCGGTGCCAGCCAGAGCAGCAACGCGCCCAGCAGCCACTGCCTCATGCCAGCCTCCCGCGTATCAGGAGAAAAACGAAATACCCGCCGCACAGCACCGAGGCGACGATGCCCACCGGAATCTGCAACGGGAAGATCAGCGTGCGCCCGACCCAGTCGGCCAGCAGCATCAGCACAGCGCCCAGCGCAGCGGCGAGCAACAACTGCGGCGCCACGCGGCGCGTCCCGAGCATCACCGCGATATGCGGCGCCAGCAAACCGAGGAATGCCACCGGCCCGAGCAGGCTGGTGACCAGCGCGCAGAGCAGCGCCACCAGCACCAGCAGCGCCAGGCGCAGCCGCGGCACATTGAGGCCGCGGCTGGCGGCAACCCCATCGCCGATGCCGATCAGCGTCAGCGCGCGGTGGAACACCAATGCCGACGCGCCGAACAGCAGCACGCCGAGGGTCAGCCACAGCGCCTGCGCCGGCGTGGCACGGTAAGTGGAGCCGGCCAGCCAGCCGAGCAGCGCGAAGGAATCTCCAGTGCCCTTGGCCAGCACGAACTGCAGCGCGGCGTTGAGCAGCGCCCCCAGGGAAATACCCAGCAGCGCCATCAATGCCGGCGAATAATGGTGACGTCGGCCCAGCAGCATCAACACCGCCAGCACCACCAGGCTGCCGATGAACGCCGCCAGCGGTGCGACCGCGCCGAAGACCGCACCACCGAACAGAATCAGCGCCAGCATCACGGCCAGCGTGGCACCGGCCGACAGGCCGAGGATATCCGGGCTGGCCAGCGGGTTACGCAGCAGGCGTTGCAACAGCAGGCCGGAAATCGCCAACCCTGCACCGGCCGAAGCGGCGGTGAGCACGCGCGGCCAGCGCAGCGACCAGACCAGTGCCGACGGCCATTCCAGGCGCCAGCCATCGAGGCCGCGTGCAAGCCCCAGAGCCAGTGTCAGCGCCACTGCAGCCAGCAGCCCGACCCACAGCGCACCACGCCAGCCAAAGCGCTCGGCGCCGGCGGGCAGCTGCAAGCCATGCGGGTCCTCAGCCGCCAGATGCCGACGCGCCAGCCACAACAGCACCGGGGCGCCGATCAGCGCTGCAGCCGCGCCGCTGGGCACCAACTGGCCGCTAAGCTGGTTGGCCAGCAGCGCCAGGGCGTCTGTGGTCAACAGCAAAACGGCACCGAGCAGCGAGCTGTAGGCCAGCTCGTCGCGCGCCGTGCGGGCACCCAGCATCTTCGCCAGATTGGGCGTGAGCAGGCCGATGAAGCCGATCAAGCCGACCGCTGTGATCGACACCGCGCACAACCACAGCGCGGCCAGAAACAGCATCAGCATCACCGGCCACAGGGCCAGCCCGCGCCCCTGGGCTGCCTCGCCACCCAGCTGCAACAGGCTCAGCGGCCGCGGCGCGAGGATCAGCAGCGGTACGGCCAGCAGCAGCTTGGGCCACAGCCATTGCACCCAATGCCAGTCGATCTGCGCCAGGTCTCCCGCGCCCCAGACGAACAGCCCCTGGGTGTACTGGTTGTTGATCAGCACCAGCCCGGCGGCCAGTGCGCCGAGCAGCAAGTTCATCGCCATGCCGCCAAGCACCAGCGGCAGGCCGCCAATGCCGCTGCGCCCGGCGATCAGCAGCACCAGGCCGACCGCCGCCAGCGCCCCGCCGAGTGCCGCCCACTGGCCATGACTGGCAGCAAAGGCCGGCACCAACAGGGTTGCCAGCACCAGACCGAGCCAGGCACCGGACGAGGCGCCGATGGTCATCGGCGAAACCAGGCGATTCTGCGTGATCTGCTGCAACAGGCTGCCGGACAGCCCCAACGCGGCGCCCACCAGCACGGCCATACTCAGCCGTGGTAATGCTGACAACTGCAATTGCAGGCTCTCGAAGCTCTGCCCCGCAGCGCCGAGCATGGCCCAGAGTTCGAGCGGGTCGAGGTCCGCTGCCAGCCAAAGATGCAGCAGCGCCAGAGGCAATAACAGGAAAAACGTCAGAAGATGGCGTGACGGCGCCGAAACGGCCGACATGCTCAGGCCACCACGGCGATCTTGCGTGCGCTGCCGGGCTGCTCGATCAGTTGAATGTCGATCTCGTAAAGCTGGCTGAGCAGCGGCCCACTGAGCAACTCGTCCGGGCTGCCGTCGAAAAAGATGCGCCCCTGCTTGAGGGCGATCACCCGGTCGGCATGCCGCGCGGTCAGGTTGATGTCATGGAGGATGGCTACCACGCCGCGCCCGCTGTCACGGTTGAGCTGGCGCAGCAGGCCCATCAGCTCGTACTGGTGGGCCAGATCCAGCGCCGAGGTCGGCTCGTCAAGCAACAGCAGCGGCGATTGCTGGGCCAGCAGCATGGCGATCCAGGCCCGCTGGCGCTCGCCGCCGGACAGGCTGTCGGCCAGGTGGTCGGCGTAATGGGCGACATCGGTCTGCGCCAGCGCCTGGTCGATGGCGGCATGATCCTCGGCGCGCCAGCGCCCGAGCAGCCCGCGCCAGGGAAAGCGCCCCAGGCGCACCAGCTCACGCACGGTCAGGCCGGCGACATCGGGCAGATGCTGCGGCAGGAAGGCCACGCGCCGGGCGAAATCGCGATCGGAGAAGCGCTGCAAGGGCTTGTCGTCGAGCTGCAGCGAACCCTGGGTCGGCTGCAACTGCCGCGCCAGCAGGTTCATCAGGGTCGACTTGCCCGAACCGTTGTGGCCGAGGATCACGGTGAAGCGATCACCCTCCAGGTGCAACTCGTCCAGCGCCAGCGTCACCCGCTCGCCACGGCGCACCTCGATATCGCGCAACGTCAGCATGCTCGCACCAGCTCCCTGGACAGACCAATCCGCGCCCGGCCGAAAGCGGCAGGCCACAACAGGCGACGGCGAATCAATGGACGTGGGGGATATTGCATCGCGGTGAACCCGGACGACGGCAGCGGCGAAGGGCGAATTTAATCATCGATACACACCTGCATCAAATTATCATTCGCCACTAAAAGTCTTACGCCGCCCTGGGTTTGCGCACCAGCAACGGGAACAGCGCCGCAGTCAGCAGCAGGCCGGCAGCGCCGACCCAGAACGGCATGGCCTGGCCGTAATGGCTGACCAGCAGCCCCGCGCCATAGGCCGAGCCCATGTTGCCCAGGCACTGGAAAATGTTGATCTTGCTGAAGTCCACGGCGTAGTGCTCAGGCGAGCTGAGCTCGAACAGCAGCGCATCGAGGCGCACCGTGACCTGATACAGCGCCCAGCCGAACAGCACACGCCCGAGCAGGATCAGCCACTGGTCGCCGAAACCCTGAATGAAGGTCGCCGCCGCGCCGAGCAGCAAACCGGCAAGGATGCCGTCACGGGTGTTGCCCTGCTTGGTCGCACGACGCCCCCACCACAGCGCCGCCACGGCGACCGCGCCAGGCAGCGCATAGACGAAGCCGGCCGCCATCTCGCTGTTCCACTGCGCCACCTGTTGCCAGTAGACGGCGAAGAAAGGCCGCGTGACGTAGCCGACGAAGTAGAACAGCAACATAACCAGGCACAAGCGATAGATGGCCGGCAGGCTGCGCGCCTCGTTCTTTACCGGCGCCTCTTCGCTCGCCGGCTGCTCGCCCGGCGCCGGCAGATAGCCGCGCACCAGATGCATGCAGATGGCCATCTGGATGAAATCGCCGGCCGCCATCACCAGAAACACGTCGCCGATGTTCATGACCTGCAGGATCAGCCCGCCCAGCGCGGCGCCGAGGATGGCACCGAAGTGCACCACCACCGACAGCGTGCCGATGGTCTGGGTGTGGTTGTCCTGCTGCTGCAGGCTCATCACGTAGGGGTACATCAGCAGGTAGCTGCCCTTGAACACCACCATCAGCAGCGAAACCACCCAGAACAGCGGCAGCGAGTCGATGAAATAGCAGGCAGCGGTCAGGCTGCCGGCCATCAGCTGCGCGCTGATCAGGATGCGCACCGGATGCACGCGCTTGGCCAGACGCGCCCAAAGCGGGAACACCGACATCACCACCAGGCTGACGACCGCCAGGTAAAGGCCGACATGCTGCTCAGGCGGGTTGCCGAAGCGCTCGGCGAAGTACTGGGGATAGAAAGGAATGATCAGGTTATCGGTGATCACCGCCAGGGCGGTCATCATGATCAGGCAGGTACGCAACGTCATCGGAGGCAGTCGGGCAAGGCGGCAGGGCGCGCATGATGCCATTTACCGGCTGGCCAAGGCCAATCCGGACGACAAACCCAGCGCCATGCCATGCAGCGTCTGACGGGTGGTTAGTGATAAGCTCGCGCACCATGAAAACGCCAAACTCCCGCCCCGTAGTGCTGTGCATGTCCGGTCACGACCCCAGCGGTGGTGCCGGCCTGCAGGCCGATATCGAAGCCCTGCTGGCTCAAGGCTGCCACGCCGCCCCGACGGTGACCGCCCTGACCGTGCAGGATACCGTCAACGTCACCGACTTCCGTGTGCTCGACCGTGACTGGGTGCTGGCCCAGGCCCGCGCCGTGATCGCCGACATGCCCGTGGCCGCCGTCAAGCTGGGCATGCTCGGCTCGGTGGAAATGGTCGAGAACGTGCTCGAAGTGATGAGCCAGCTGCCGGGCGTACCGCTGGTCTGCGATCCGGTGCTACGTGCCGGCGGCGGCGGTTCGCTGGGCAAGAACGACGTCGGCTACGCCATGCGTGAACGGCTGTTCGCCGTGTCCACCATCGCCACGCCGAACCTGCCGGAGGCGCGCATCCTCGCCGATCTGCCGGAGGGCAGTGCCGACGAATGCGCCGAGAAGCTGCTGCCCTTCATCGAGCACCTGCTGATCACCGGCGGTCATGGCGACGAGGTCGAGGTGCACAACCGCCTTTATAGCCGCGATGGCAGCCGCCACACCTTTACTTGCGCACGCCTGCCGGGCAGCTACCATGGCTCCGGCTGCACCCTGGCCAGCACCCTGGCCGGCCGCCTGGCGCTGGGCGAAGAGCTGGTCAGCGCTGTGAAGAGTGCCCTGGACTACACCTGGCGCACCCTGCGCGACGCCGAAGAACCCGGCCACGGCCAGTACGTGCCGCGCCGCCTGCCGCTGGATTTCTGCTCGTGAATCTTCGCGGCCTCTACGCCATCACCGACACACCGCTGCTGGCCGGTGGCAAGCTGCTGCCCTACGCCGAAGCGGCGCTGGCAGGCGGCGCGCGCCTGCTGCAGTATCGCGACAAATCCGCCGATGCGCTGCGCCGTTTCGATGAAGCGCAGGCCCTGGCCGAGCTGTGCCAACGCCATGGTGCTACGCTGATCATCAACGATGACCTGGAACTGGCTGCGCGCCTGGGTGTCGGCCTGCATCTGGGCCAGACCGACGGTTCGCTGGCCGCCGCCCGCGCCCGCCTCGGCGCAGATGCCGTGATCGGCGGCACCTGCCATGCCCAGCTGGAACTGGCCGAGCGTGCCGTCGCCGAAGGCGCCAGCTATATCGCCTTTGGCCGTTTCTTCAATTCCAACACCAAGCCCGGTGCTCCGGCGGCCACCCTGGAGTTGCTGGATCAGGCACGCACGCGCTTTGCCCAGCCCATCGTCGCCATCGGTGGCGTGGCCCTGGAAACCGCACCCGGCCTGATCGCCCGTGGCGCCAGCATGATCGCCGTGATCCACGCCCTGTTCGCCGCGGACTCCGCCCTCGAGGTGCAAGACCGCGCCCGCGCCTTCGCCGCGCTGTTCGATTGATCCCCTTTCAGAGAGAACCTGCCATGTCCCGCTCCGAAATCCTCTTCGCCAACGCCCAGAAGCACATCCCCGGCGGCGTCAACTCGCCGGTGCGCGCCTTCCGCAGCGTCGGCGGCACGCCGCTGTTCTTCAAGCACGCCGAAGGCGCCTATGTGACGGACGAGGATGACAAGCGCTATGTCGATTACGTCGGCTCCTGGGGCCCGATGATTCTCGGCCACAGCCACCCGGACGTGCTCGATTCCGTGCGTCGTCAGCTGGAGCACGGCCTGTCCTACGGCGCGCCGACCGCGCTGGAAACCGAAATGGCCGAGCTGGTCTGCTCGCTGGTGCCGTCGATGGAGATGGTCCGCATGGTCAGCTCCGGCACCGAGGCGACCATGAGCGCCATCCGCCTGGCCCGCGGCTACACCGGCCGCGACAGCATCATCAAGTTCGAAGGCTGCTACCACGGTCACTCCGACAGCCTGCTGGTCAAGGCCGGCTCCGGCGCCCTGACCCAGGGCGTGCCGAACTCCGCGGGCGTACCGGCAGCCTTCGCCAAGCACACCCTGACCCTGCCGTTCAACGACATCGACGCCGTGGCCGAGTGCCTGGCGCAGGTAGGTAATGAAGTCGCCTGCATCATCGTCGAGCCGGTGGCCGGCAACATGAACTGCGTACCGCCGGCACCGGGTTTCCTCGAAGGCCTGCGCGAGCAGTGCGACAAGCACGGCGTGGTACTGATCTTCGACGAGGTGATGACCGGTTTTCGCGTCGCCCTTGGCGGCGCACAGGCGCACTACGGCGTCACCCCGGACCTGACCACCTTCGGCAAGATCATCGGTGGCGGCATGCCGGTCGGCTGCTTCGGCGGCAAGCGCGCGATCATGGAATGCATCGCCCCGCTCGGCCCGGTCTACCAGGCCGGCACCCTGTCGGGTAACCCGCTGGCCATGGCCGCCGGTCTGACCACGCTGAAGCTGATCAGCCGTCCCGGCTTCCACGCCGAGCTGACCGACTACACCACGCGCATGCTCGACGGCCTGCAACAGCGTGCCGATACCGCCGGCATTCCCTTCGTCACCACTCAGGCTGGTGCGATGTTCGGCCTGTACTTCAGCGGCGCCGACGACATCGTCACCTTCGCCGACGTGATGGCCAGCGACAGCGCGCGCTTCAACCGCTTCTTCCACCTGATGCTGGAAGGTGGCGTGTACCTGGCGCCGAGCGCTTTCGAAGCGGGCTTCACTTCCATCGCCCATGGCGACAAGGAGCTGGAAATTACCTTCGCCGCCGCCGAGCGCGCCTTCGCCGAGCTGAAAAAAGCCTGATGCAATACAGCACTGCCTTCAGTGATGCATTGCTGGCCCTGGCCTGCGCCGCCTGCGTCGTATGGATCGGCCGGGCACGCGGGCGCTACGGCGAGGGCGATCAGCCGGCGCTGTTCTGCGCCCTGCTTGGCTTCCTGCTGCCGGCTGCGGCGGCCTGCGTCGGCATGATTCGTTACGGCTTCGATCCAAGCTGGCAGGCTGCGCATCTGTGGCTTTCGCAGGCCAGCAGCTTTCTCGGGCTGCCTTTGCTCGGCGCCGCGGCACTGGCGCTGGGGCGCGGCTGGGCCTGGAGTCGGCCGAACTGGGGGCGCATCGTCCTCGGCCTGTGCGCCTTCTTCGAGCTGTTCCGCCAGATGGGCTACCTGGAGGACTACCGCCTGGCGCTGAACCTGGCCACGCTGGTGCTGATTCTCTATGCCGGCGCAGTCCAATGGCCGCGCCGGGCGCCAGCGATCAGCGCAGTTGTTGTGGTGGGCCTGTTCTTACTGGCCGGCCTGGCGGTCGGCACCGAGGGCGTGATCGGACCGCTGCGCCGTATCGACCTTTTCCACGTGCTGCTGATACCGGCCTATCTGTTGCTGGCATGGCTGCTGTTAAGCCTGCCAGGAAACGCGAACAAACAGCCTTTGTAACAAGCGCGCGGTTTATTCATAATGCGACGGTCGGCACGTTTTGCGCCGACCGGGCACGACACCCGCCCTGAACTGCCGAGGTCCCGTTATCCAGATGAACCGCACCGGCCGCACCCTGTCCCTGGGCTGCCTGTTGCTTTTCCTCCCGCTGTTTGCGTTCGCAGGCGGCAACTCCCTGCTGATCCCCGCCAGCGGCAGCTGTGCGCTGAACGCCTCTCCCGAAGAAATGCCCGATGCCCTGGCCAGTTGCCAGGAAATGGCGCGCGCCGGCAACATGCAGGCCGCCTTCGAGCTGGGCGAGTATTACTACGACGGCAAACGCACCCCGCGCGATCTCAAGCAGGCCCTGACCTGGTTCGAGCGCGCTTCGTTGCAAGGACACGCCGAAGCGCAACTGCGCCTGGGCACCATGTTCTTCCGTGGCGAAGGCGTACCGGCCAACAACGTGCAGGCCTACATCGTATTGAAGATGGCATCGGTCAATGGCTCGGACGAAGCCATGGACAGCGCTGATGTGGTATCGGCACAGATGCGTCGCGATGAATTGGAAATCGCCAGCCAGGTACTGGGGCAGATCTTCCGCAGCTACCTGCTCGAACTGCAGACAGCTGAAGGTCGCTCACCTTTCGCGCCGCTGCCTTAAAACGGGCGGCGATCCGCTTCATCTGTAGGGTGGGCTTCAGCCCACCAAGTAGACTGGTGGGCTGAAGCGGAACGCCGCCCGGCCCACCCTACCTGACTGCAACTTGTCGCTTATTTGTCCGGCATCGGCATGGGGAATGGCATCACGTTGCCGCCGCCCTTGGCCTCGCTGATCTTCGCCGTGCCCAGGCGCTCCACCTCGTCGATGCGGATGATCGCGTGCATCGGCACGAAGCTGCGCACCACACCCTCGAACTGCGCCTTGAGCTTCTCCTCGCTGGGGTCGACCACCAGCTGGCTGCGCTCGCCGAAGACGAACTCCTCCACCTCCAGAAAGCCCCACAGATCGCTTTGAAAGATCTGCTTGGCATACATCTCGTACACCTGGCCCTGGTTCTGGAAAATCACCTTGTAGATGGGGTCGCGCTTGCTCATGGAGACTCGAAGGCAGGAAAAACGGGGCGCGCAGGATAGCACAGCGCCGCACGCGTAGCCCGGATGCAACGCGGGGATGGACGACCACGCGCCTGCCTGTAGCCGCAAGCTTGTAGCCTGCCGCGCACCTCTCCCCTATAATGCGCGGTCATTTTTTAACCACCTCAGACAGTGCCATGACCAAGAAGCTCTATATCGAAACCCACGGTTGCCAGATGAACGAGTACGACAGCTCGCGCATGGTCGACCTGTTGGGTGAGCATCAGGCCCTGGAGGTCACGGAAAAACCCGAAGAAGCCGACGTGATCCTGCTCAATACCTGCTCGATCCGCGAGAAGGCGCAGGACAAGGTGTTCTCCCAGCTCGGCCGCTGGCGCGAGCTGAAACAGGCTAACCCGGACCTGGTGATCGGCGTCGGCGGTTGCGTGGCCAGCCAGGAAGGCGCGGCGATCCGCGACCGCGCCCCTTATGTCGACGTGGTATTCGGCCCGCAGACCCTGCACCGCCTGCCGGAAATGATCGACGCCGCACGCGTGACCAAGACCGCCCAGGTGGACATCAGCTTCCCCGAGATCGAGAAATTCGACCGCCTGCCCGAACCGCGCGTCGACGGCCCCAGCGCCTTCGTCTCGGTGATGGAAGGCTGCAGCAAATACTGCACCTTCTGCGTGGTGCCCTACACCCGCGGCGAGGAAGTCAGCCGCCCGCTGGTCGACGTGCTGATGGAAATCACCTCGCTGACCGAGAAAGGCGTCAAGGAAGTTACCCTGCTGGGGCAGAACGTCAACGGCTATCGCGGCGAAGCCCCGGATGGCCATATCGCCGACTTCGCCGAGCTGCTGCATGCCGTGGCGGCCCTCGACGGTATCGAACGCATCCGCTACACCACCAGCCACCCGCTGGAGTTCTCCGATGCGATCATCCAGGCCCACGCCGAGATTCCGCAGTTGGTGAAATACCTGCACCTGCCGGTACAGTCCGGCTCCGACCGCATCCTCGCGGCGATGAAGCGCAACCACACCGCGCTGGAGTACAAGTCGCGCATCCGCAAGCTGCGCGCTGCCGTGCCGGACATCCTGATCAGCTCGGACTTCATCGTCGGCTTCCCCGGCGAGACCGAGAAGGATTTCGAGCAGACCATGAAGTTGATCGAGGACGTCGGCTTCGACTTCTCCTTCTCCTTCATCTACAGCTCACGCCCAGGCACCCCGGCTGCCGACTTGGTCGACGACACTCCGGACGAGGTTAAGAAACAGCGCCTGGCTCTGCTGCAGCACCGCATCAGCCAGAACGGTTTCGAGAACAGCCGTCGCATGGTCGGCACGGTGCAGCGCATCCTGGTCAGCGACTACTCGAAGAAAGACCCGGGCATGCTCCAGGGCCGTACCGAGCAGAACCGCATCGTCAATTTCCGCTGCGATAACCCGCGCCTGATCGGCCAGTTCGTCGACGTGTTCATCGACGACGCCCTGCCGCATTCGCTGCGCGGTACTTTGCTCGATGAACAGACGCTGCACTGAGGCATACGCGCTCCCACCGGGCGACTCCATCGCGGTGGGAGCGGACTTGTCCGCGAATGTTTCCGGATAACACTCGCGGACAAGCCCGCTTCCCAAAATAGTTGCGAGATGCCATGCAGGGGGCTCTTTCCACGGCATTCGCCAACCGGGCTTTGCGCCACGAGCGACCGGCGTTATGCTGCCTTTCACTACTCAGACAAGTGACGATCACACCATCACCTTGAACGCCTCTCTAGAACCTCATCGTTTCACCCTCGAACCCTTCGAGGCCCGCCGTTTCGCCAACCTCTGCGGCCAGTTCGACGAGCACCTGCGCCTGATCGAAGAGCGCCTCGGCCTGGAAATCCGCAACCGTGGCAACCAGTTCGAGATGCTCGGCAGCGCCGACAAGACTCAGGCCGCCGAGCAGCTGCTGCGCAAGCTGTATCGCGAAACCAAAGCCACCGAGCTGTCGCCCGACCTGGTGCACCTGTATCTGCAGGAATCCGGCGTCGAGGAACTGGTCAACCCGAGCAACCTGCCGCAGGTGACCTTGCGCACCAAGAAGGGCGTGATCAAGCCGCGTGGTGCCAACCAGCAGCGCTACGTCAAGGCGATCCTCGACAACGACATCAACTTCGGCATCGGCCCGGCCGGTACCGGCAAGACCTACCTGGCCGTGGCCTGCGCGGTGGACGCGCTGGAGCGCGAGCAGGTGCGCCGCATCCTGCTGGTACGCCCTGCGGTCGAAGCGGGCGAGAAGCTCGGCTTCCTGCCCGGTGACCTGGCACAGAAGATCGATCCCTACTTGCGCCCGCTGTACGACGCACTCTACGAGATGCTCGGCTTCGACCATGTGGCCAAGCTGATCGAGAAGCAGGTGATCGAGATCGCGCCGCTGGCCTATATGCGCGGCCGTACGCTTAACAACAGCTTCATCATTCTCGACGAAAGTCAGAACACCACCGTCGAGCAGATGAAGATGTTCCTCACCCGTATCGGTTTCGGCTCCACCGCGGTGATCACCGGCGACATCACCCAGGTCGACCTGCCACGCGGCACCAAGAGCGGCCTGGCGCACGTCATCGAAGTGCTGCGTGATGTGCCCGGCATCAGCTTCACTCACTTCAAGCCCAAGGACGTGGTGCGCCACCCGCTGGTGCAGCGCATCGTCGAAGCCTACGAGCGCCACGATGCACGCCTGAACGGCAAGGGCGACAGCCACGATGCTTGAGCTCGACCTGCAACCGGCCACTGACGGCCAGCACCCGGACGAGGCGCAACTGCGCCGCTGGTGCGAACTGGCCCTGCGCCAACGCACGGCCGATTCGGAGCTGACCATCCGCCTGGTCGACGAGGCCGAAGGCCGCGAGCTGAATCACACCTGGCGGCACAAGGACTACGCCACCAACGTGCTGTCGTTTCCCGCCGAGATTCCCGAGGGCATCCTCGACATCCCGCTGCTGGGCGACTTGGTGATCTGCGTGCCGGTGGTCGAACGCGAAGCCGCCGAGCAGGGCAAAACGCTGGAAGCACACTGGGCGCACCTGGTGATCCACGGCTGCCTGCATCTGCTGGGCTATGACCATATCGAGGAAGACGAAGCCCTCGAGATGGAAGAACTGGAACGACAATTGCTCGCCGAACTGGGTCATCCCGACCCGTATGCCGGCGACGCATGACTTGGCTATGTTCGCGTTAAGCATGGCACGTCCTGTAGAAAAATCGCGAATGAATTCGCGCCTGCAAAAGCTAACGCGCACGCAGCCAACAACTTCTCCTGACAAGGACCCCGAGTAAAACGCCATGAGCGAAGACCGATCGAGCAACGAGCAGAAGTCCTGGTTCAACAAGCTGACCCAGGCTTTTGCTCATGAGCCGAGAAACCGCCAGGAACTGCTGGAAGTCCTGCGCGAAGCCCACCAGAACAAGCTGCTCGACAGCGAAGCGCTGGCCATCGTCGAAGGCGCCATCCAGGTCGCCGACCTGCAGGTACGCGACATCATGGTGCCGCGCTCGCAGATGATCAGCATCAAGGCCAGCCAGACCCCGCGTGAATTCCTTCCCGCCATCATCGACGCCGCGCACTCGCGCTACCCGGTGATCGGTGAAAGCCTCGACGACGTCATTGGCATCCTCCTGGCCAAGGATCTGCTGCCGCTGATCCTGCAGGGCGAGCAGCCCAACTTCAACATCAAGGACCTGCTGCGACCGGCCACTTTCGTGCCCGAGTCCAAGCGCCTGAATGTGCTGCTGCGCGAGTTCCGCGCCAACCACAACCACATGGCCGTGGTCATCGACGAATACGGCGGCGTCGCCGGCCTGGTGACCATCGAAGACGTGCTGGAGCAGATCGTTGGCGACATCGAGGACGAGCACGACGTCGAGGAAGACGGCTACATCAAGCCGCTACCCTCCGGCGACTACCTGATCAAGGCACTGACCCCCATCGACAGCTTCAACGAGACCTTCGACAGCCAGTTCTCCGACGACGAGTACGACACCGTCGGCGGCCTGGTGATGAACGCCTTCGGCCACCTGCCCAAGCGCAACGAAGTCACCGAGATCGGCGAATTCCGTTTCCGCGTACTCAATGCCGACAGCCGCCGTATCCATCTGCTGCGCCTGACTCCGGTCAGCCGCTGAGTCTCAGCCGCCCTTGCCCAGCGAGGGCGGCCGCTTCCCCCCGCGCCATTTCCGCTCTACCCTTGCGCCACCCCGACTCCAAGGATCACCCCATGCTGCAATGGATCACTCGTCCGGGCTGGCCCGGCCACCTGCTCGCCTGCGGCGCAGGCGCCTTGACCACTCTGGCGCTCACCCCTTTCGATCTCTGGCCACTGGCCGTGTTGTCCATTGCCCTGTTCTATCTCGGCCTGCGCCATCTACGCCCCAGCCAGGCAGCGCTGCGCGGCTGGAGCTACGGTTTCGGCCTGTTCGCCGCTGGCACCAGCTGGGTGTATGTCAGCATCCATGACTACGGCGCCGCCTCGCCAGCGCTGGCCGGCATTCTCACCCTGGGCTTCGTCGCCGGGCTGGGCTTGTTCTTCGCCCTGACTGCCGCACTCTGGGCACGCTGGATACGCCGCAGCGAAGCGCCGCTGGCCGACGCCCTGGCGTTCGCCGCGCTGTGGGTCGCTCAGGAGGTGTTTCGCGGCTGGTTCCTCACCGGCTTCCCTTGGCTCTACGCCGGCTACAGCCAGCTCGAGGGGCCGTTGAGTGGTCTGGTACCGGTCGGTGGCGTCTGGCTGGCATCCTTCCTCATCGCCCTGTCAGCGGCGCTGATCATCAACCTGGAGCGCCTGCGTGCGCACAAGCCACGCTACGTCTGCGCCCTGCTTCTGCTGCTGACCCCTTGGCTCACCGGCCTGGCCCTGAAGGGGCACGAGTGGACCCGCGCAGCAGGCGACAGCCTGACCGTCGCCCTGGTGCAGGGCAATGTCGAACAGAACATGAAATGGGACCCGGCCCAGCTCAACGCGCAGCTCGCGCTATACCGCGACCTCAGTTTCAGCGCCAAGCAGGTCGACATACTGGTCTGGCCGGAAACGGCGATCCCGGTGCTCAAGGACATGGCCCAGGGTTATATCGGCGTGATGGATCGCTTCGCCCGTGACCGCAATAGCGCGCTGATCACCGGCGTACCGGTGCGTCAGTCCAACGAACGCGGGGAGATTCGCTATTACAATGCGATCACCAGTTTTGGCGAAGGCCAGGGTACCTACCTCAAGCAGAAGCTGGTGCCGTTCGGTGAATACGTGCCGCTGCAAGACCTGCTGCGCGGCTTGATCGCTTTCTTCGACCTGCCCATGTCCGACTTCGCCCGCGGCCCGAGTGACCAATCACCGCTGCTGGCCAAGGGGCATCGTATCGCGCCGTTCATCTGCTACGAAGTGGTCTACCCGGAGTTCGCGGCGGCACTGGCGGCGGACAGCGACATCCTGCTGACGGTGAGCAACGATGCCTGGTTCGGCACCTCCATCGGCCCGCTGCAGCACCTGCAGATGGCGCAGATGCGCGCACTGGAAGCCGGGCGCTGGATGATCCGCGCCACCAACAACGGTATGACGGTGATCATCGATCCACAAGGGCGCATCCAGTCCGCCTTGCCGCAGTTCGAACGCGGCGTATTGTATGGCGAGGTGGAGCCGATGCAGGGGCTCACGCCCTACCTGCAATGGCGCACCTGGCCACTGGCGATCCTCTGCGCAATGCTGTTGGGCTGGGCCTTGCTGGCCAGCCGCATGGCCAAGACGGTGTAGGGCGGTCTCGCGAGCGAAGCGAGCAGCCCGCCACCCCTCGGAACGCAGAATCCGCAGGCGGACTGCCTGCGGCGAGTACACCCTACTGCTTACCGTAGACAATGGGATACGCCAACAGCCCGATGGCCTCGTTGAGCAGTTGACTGCTCTGCCAGATCACCCGCGATTCCGGCAGCCAGCCGCCCAGTGGGCGTGCATAGCCGGCGCTGAGATAGCCCATCGGCGCACTGATCACCTCGAAGCCGGCCTGCTCGAAACTCCAGCGGGAACGCGGCATGTGCCAGGCCTGCGTAACCAGCACCACACGACGCACGCCCTGCGGCTGCAGCAAATCGGCGCTCAACACCGCGTTCTCCCAGGTCGTGCGGCTCTGCTCCTCCAGCCAACGAATCTCCAGGCCGTAATCGCGCTTCATCGCATCGGCCATCAGTGCCGCCTCACTAGGCGGCTGGCCATAATGCAGGCCACCGGTGGCGGCCATTGGCAGGCCGGATGCGCGCGCCAGGCGAGCGGCATAGCGCAGGCGCTCCAAAGCCATCAGCCCAGGCTGATCGGCTCCACCCCAGCCCGGGTCGTTCTGCTCACGCCCGGCGCCGAGAATCACGATGGCGTCGGCGCGCTGCGCCAGGGTCGCCCATCGCGCTTCTTCCAGCGCCGGCTCACGTTCAAGCAAACCCGCGCTCCACTGCATCACCGCCGGTAGGCTCATCAGCCAGAGCCCTCCAAAACCCGTGACGAAACAGACGCCTGCCAACCGCGGAAAGCGGCGGCGCAACCACCAACCCAGCAGCATCAGCAGAAGCAGAATGCCTGGTGGCATCAGCAGTTGTTTGAGGATGTAGCGAATCGGCATCAGGCACCTCCCGGGCGCCCAAGCCTAACAGCTGATCAGAAAATCAGGCGAGACACCAAGCCCAGCCGCAGTTGCGGTCAATGCGCTCTAGCGCGAACTGCCGCTGCGAAACAGCTTCGAACCACAGGCCTGGCAGGCTCGCGCATCTTGCCCGCGATGCCAGTTGACTGGCGCACCGCAGAGTGCGCAACATAGCGCCTGGCGGCGCTTCATCAGGGGTTTGAGCTTGCCCAGTGGTTTGCCGCCCGCGGACTTGGCACTGCGTAACGGCTGGCGCTGGATCAGCGCCAGCTCCTCGGCAGCCGCGTGCCAACCACGCAGCCAGTGCAGATCGCGGTTGAGATAGGCGCGAATCAGCTCCAGCTCCGCCGGGCTCAGCCCATCGAGCTCAAGTTCGCGTAACGGCTCTGCGTGCAGGCGACTGGCGGTGTCGGCTTCCTCCAGCGCCAGGGCAAGCCTGTGCAGTAGCCGCTCGTAAAGGCCACCACTCCGTTCCGCCTGCCGTGCATCGACCATCAGACACCTCGCAAGCCCTGAAAACTGCGGGCCTTGAATCAAGCTTAGCGAAGGCCGTGCGTGCAGCCCGGCGCCGCGACAAACGGCGGACGCAGCGCAAACTGGGTTTCCCTCGATAGACGGCGCTCATGTATGCTACGACGTTTTCCGAAAAGCCCCATTCCTTCAGCGCCAGAGCCATGCACGAACAGTACTCGCCCCGTGAAATAGAAGCCGCCGCGCAGTCCCACTGGGACGCGCAGAAATCCTTCGTCGTCAGCGAACAGCCGGGCAAGGACACCTTCTACTGCCTGTCGATGTTCCCCTACCCCAGCGGCAAGCTACACATGGGGCACGTGCGCAACTACACCATCGGTGACGTGATCGCCCGCTATCAGCGCATGCAGGGCAAGAACGTGCTGCAGCCGATGGGCTGGGACGCCTTCGGCATGCCGGCGGAAAACGCGGCGATGAAAAACCAGGTAGCGCCGGCCAAGTGGACCTACGAGAACATCGCCTACATGAAGTCCCAGCTCAAATCGCTGGGCCTGGCCATCGACTGGACGCGCGAAGTCACCACCTGCAAGCCGGATTACTACCGCTGGGAGCAGTGGCTGTTCACCCGCCTGTTCGAGAAGGGCGTGATCTACCGCAAGAACGGCACCGTCAACTGGGACCCGGTGGACCAGACCGTACTGGCCAACGAGCAGGTCATCGACGGCCGTGGCTGGCGTTCGGGCGCGCTGATCGAGAAGCGCGAAATCCCGATGTACTACTTCAAGATCACCGCCTATGCCGAAGAGCTGCTGAGCAGCCTGGATGAGCTCGATGGCTGGCCCGAGCAGGTCAAGACCATGCAGCGCAACTGGATCGGCAAGAGCTTCGGTGCCGACATCGTGTTCGACTACGACGTCGCCAGCATCGGCATCGACGGCCAGCTCAAGGTCTACTCCACTCGCCCCGACACCCTGATGGGCGCGACCTACGTTGCCGTGGCCGCCGAACACCCGCTGGCCCAGCGCGCTGCCGAAAGCAACGCCGAGCTGCAAGCCTTCATCGCCGAGTGCAAGGCTGGCTCCGTGGCCGAGGCCGACATGGCCACCATGGAGAAGAAGGGCCTGGCCACCGGCCAGTTCGTCATTCATCCGCTGACCGGCGACAAGCTGCCGGTATTCGTCGCCAACTACGTGCTCTGGGGCTACGGCGAAGGCGCGGTGATGGCCGTGCCGGCGCATGACGAGCGCGACTTCGAATTCGCGGGCAAGTACGACCTGCCGATCACCCAGGTCTACACCGGCGAAGGCAAGGACTACGACGCCAGCACCTGGCAGGACTGGTACGGCGACAAGGCCGGCCTGACCACCATCAACTCCGGCAAGTACGACGGCCTGGATTTCAGCGCCGCGTTCGACGCCATCGTCGGTGATCTGGAAGCCATTGCGCACGGCGCGCGCAAGACCCAGTTCCGTCTGCGCGACTGGGGCATCAGCCGCCAGCGCTACTGGGGCTGCCCGATCCCGATCATCCATTGCGACGCCTGCGGCGACGTACCGGTGCCGGAAGACCAGCTGCCGGTGGTGCTGCCCGAAGACGTGGTGCCGGATGGCGCAGGCAGCCCGCTGGCGAAGATGCCCGAGTTCTACGAGTGCAACTGCCCGAAATGCGGCGCCCCGGCCAAGCGCGAAACCGACACCATGGACACCTTCGTGGAGTCGTCCTGGTACTTCGCCCGCTACGCCAGCCCGAACTACGAGGGCGGCATGGTCGACCCGGCCGCTGCCAACCACTGGCTGCCGGTGGATCAGTACATCGGCGGCATCGAGCACGCCATCCTGCACCTCTTGTACGCACGCTTCTTCCACAAGCTGATGCGAGACGAGGGCCTGGTGTCCTCCAACGAGCCGTTCAAGAACCTGCTGACCCAGGGCATGGTGGTCGCCGAGACCTATTACCGCACCCTGGAAAACGGCGGCAAGGACTGGTTCAACCCGGCCGACGTCATCGTCGAGCGTGACGCCAAGGCCAAGGTCATCGGCGCCAAGCTGAAGAGCGACGGCCTGCCGGTGGAAATCGGCGGCACCGAGAAGATGTCCAAGTCGAAGAACAACGGCGTCGACCCGCAGGACATGATCGACGCCTACGGCGCCGACACCTGCCGCCTGTTCATGATGTTCGCCTCGCCGCCCGATCAGAGCTGCGAATGGTCGGATGCCGGCGTCGAGGGTGCCAACCGCTTCCTGCGCCGCGTCTGGCGCCTGGCTCATAGCCATGTCAGCGCCGGTCTGCCGGGCAAGCTGGATGTCGCCGGCCTGAATGATGAGCAGAAGGCCGTGCGCCGTGCCATTCACCTGGCGATCAAGCAGGCCAGCAACGATATCGGTCAGCACCACAAATTCAACACCGCCGTCGCCCAGGTGATGACGCTGATGAACGTACTGGAAAAGGCCGCCACCGCGACCGAACAGGATCGCGCGCTGGTGCACGAAGGCCTGGAAATCGTCACCCTGCTGCTGGCGCCGATCACCCCGCACATCAGCCATGAGCTGTGGCAGCGCCTGGGTCACGCCGATGCGGTCATCGACGCGCAGTGGCCGCAGGTCGACGAATCCGCCCTGGTGCAGGACAGCCTGACCCTCGTGGTGCAGGTCAACGGCAAGCTGCGCGGGCAGATCGAAGTACCGGCCTCGGCCTCCCACGAGGAAGTCGAAGCCGCCGCCCGCGCCAACGAGAACGTGCTGCGCTTCACCGAAGGCCTGAGCATCCGCAAGGTCATCGTGGTGCCGGGCAAGCTGGTCAACATAGTCGCCAACTGATTAAGCTCGGCGCCACAGAGAGTGGCGCCGTGATCCGCCAAGGGGATATGAGAATGATGAAACGGAATCTGCTGGTCATCGGCCTGGCCGGTCTGCTCAGCGCCTGTGGTTTCCAGCTGCGCGGCACCGGCGACGTGCAGTTCGCCCTCAAGGAACTCGACGTCAGCGCACGCGACGCCTACGGCGATACCGTGCAGCAGGTGCGTGAAGTGCTGGAGAACAACGATGTTCGCGTTTACGCCGGCGCCCCCTATAAGCTGGTGATCAGCCGCGAAACCGAGAACCGTCGCACGGCCAGCTACAGCAGCGGCGCACGTACCGCCGAGTACGAACTGACCATGGGTCTGGAGTATGAGATCCGCGGCGCACAGAACCTGCTGCTGACCGGCAACAAGGTGGAAGTGCAGAACTACTACCAGCAGGACGACAACAACCTGGCCGGCTCCGACCAGGAGGCCGCCCAGCTGCGCAGCGAACTGCGTCGCGAGATGATCCAGCAGCTCACGCAGAACCTGCAGCAAATCACCCCGGCCCAGCTCGAACAGCTGCAGCAGACTGCCGAAGCCCGCGCCAGGGCCGAAGCCGAAGCGCTGGAAGCAGCTCGTCGCGCTCGCGAGAGCCAGGTCGCCCCGCAGCAGTCGCCGATCGAACTGCCGATCCAGTAAGGCAGCGGGGCCGCGCTTGCGGCCCCTCGCCCTCACGCCTCATGACATCACCTCGATGAAGCTTGCCCCCGCCCAGCTCGGCAAACACCTGCAAGGCTCGCTCGCACCTGTCTATGCGATCAGCGGTGACGAACCGCTGCTCTGCCAGGAAACCGCTGACGCCATCCGCAACGCCTGCCGCCAGCAGGGGTTCGGCGAGCGCCAGGTGTTCAATGCCGAGGCCAACTTCGACTGGGGCAACCTGCTGCAGGCCGGCGCCAGCCTCTCGCTGTTCGCCGATAAACGCCTGCTGGAGCTGCGCCTGCCGTCCGGCAAGCCGGGAGACAAAGGTGCCGCGGCGCTGCTGGAATACCTGGCCCGCCCGCCGGAAGACACCGTCCTGCTGCTGAGCCTGCCCAAGCTCGACGGCAGCACGCAGAAATCCAAGTGGGCCAAGGCACTGATCGACGGCCAGGCGAGCCAGTTCATCCAGATCTGGCCGGTGGACGCCAACCAGTTGCCGCAGTGGATTCGCCAGCGCCTGGCGCAGGCCGGCCTCAGTGCAAGCGCCGATGCGGTGGAAATGATCGCTGCGCGGGTTGAAGGCAACCTGTTGGCCGCCGCCCAGGAAGTGGAAAAACTCAAGCTGCTTGCCGACGGCAACCAGGTCGACGCCGAGACCGTCCAGGCTGCCGTGGCTGACAGCGCCCGCTTCGACGTGTTCGGTCTGATCGACTGCGCACTCGGCGGCGATGCCGCACACGCGCTACGCGTGCTCGAAGGCCTGCGCGGCGAAGGCGTGGAAACTCCGGTGATCCTCTGGGCGCTGGCTCGCGAAATTCGCCTGCTGGCCGGCATCGCCCATCAGCAAAGCCAGGGCATCCCCTTGGAGAAGGCCTTTGCTAGCGCCCGCCCGCCGGTCTGGGACAAACGCCGGCCGCTGGTCTCCAAGGCCCTGCAGCGCCATAGCAGCAAGCGCTGGGGCCAGCTGTTGCAGCAGGCACAGTTGATCGACGCACAGATCAAGGGCCAGGCGCCCGGCGATCCCTGGAGCGACCTGGCCATGCTGACCCTGCAACTGGCCGGACAGCGCCTGCGCCTGTAATTGTTGCTGCCTACTTCCTTGTAGGGTGGGCCGGGTGGCGATCCGCTTCAGCCTACCGCCGTTGGTAGGCTAAAGCCCAGCCTACGAGCTGCGCCTGTAACCGTGGGAGCGGACTTGTCCGCGAGTGTTTTCGAGCAAGGAACTCGCGGCCAAGGCCGCTCCCACACTTCCATCTGGACATTTTCTGTACAGCGGCGCATAGTCCGCGCCGTCTGCATTGGCGCAGGCACATCTGCACGAGGAAACGCCATGAGCAAGAAAACCGGCAAACGGCCGAACAAGGCCAAATCCATCGTCGCCCAGCCCCTGTTTCGTTCCCGCCAGGAACGACCACAGAAAGGCAAAGGCAGCTATCGCCGTGAAGCCTCCCACAATTGGGAGGCTTCTTGCTTTATGGGGTTCTTCGCTACGCTGGTAGCCCAGAATTCAGTGCGAGCATGCTAAGGTAGCAGCCTGCTTAAACGCCTTGAGATAGACATGCCACACCAGCTTCCGCGTCGCGCCCTGGCCCTGCTTCCTCTCCTGCTGCTGGCGGCCTGCGCCCAGGCCCCGGCGGAGAACCTGCCCGCAGCAACGTCCCCGGCTGCGGCCCAGACCACAACCGAAGAACCGCTGACCAGTTTCGCCGACTGGCGTCAGGCACTGCGCGGCGAAGCGATTGCCGCAGGCATCGACGCGGCGCTGTTCGATCGTGTACTCGCCGGCGTCACGCCCGACCCGGCTGTGCTCAAGGCCGACAGCAGCCAGCCCGAGTTCACCCGCCCGGTCTGGGAATATCTCGACGGCGCCGTATCCTCCAGCCGTATTGGTCGCGGCCGTGTGTTGCTGGCGCAGCACAGCCTGGTGCTGGAACGCATCGAGCAGCAATACGGTGTCGAAGCCCCGATCCTGGTGGCCATCTGGGGCCTGGAAAGCAATTTCGGCAACAACATCGGCAGCCACAGCGTGATTCGCTCTCTCGCCACCCTGGCCTACGACGGTCGCCGCCAGGGCTTCTGGCGTGTGCAGTTGCTGGCCGCGCTGCAGATACTGCAGAACGGCGACGTGTCCAGCGAGCGCATGATCGGCTCCTGGGCCGGCGCCATGGGCCAGACCCAGTTCATGCCAACCACCTACAACCAGCATGCAGTGGACTTCGACGGTGACGGCAAACGTGACCTGTGGGGCTCCTCGACCGATGCACTGGCCTCGGCCGCGCACTACCTGCAGGCCTCCGGCTGGCAGCGCGGCCAGCCTTGGGGCTTCGAGGTGAATCTGCCCAATGGCTTCGACTACGCCCTGGCCGACCCCGATCAGCGCCGCACGCTGGCAGAATGGGCGGAGCTCGGCGTACGCCCGATGGCGCCGACCGGCGCAGCCGCCAGTGCCCGCGCCAGCCTGCAGCTGCCTGCCGGCCACAAAGGCCCGGCCTTCCTCTTGCTGGATAACTTCCGCAGCATCCTCAAGTACAACAACTCCACGTCCTACGCGCTGGCCATCGGCCTGCTTGCCGACAACCTGCTGCGTCCAAGCGAAGTCAAAGGGCAGTGGCCGCGCGGCGAACGCCAGCTGGGTCGTAGCGAACGCGTCGAATTGCAGGAACTGCTGACCAAGGCAGGATTCGATCCCGGCCCGGCGGACGGCATCATCGGCGCCAATACGCGCAAGGCCATCCGCGCCCTGCAGCTGCAATTGAACTGGCCGGCCGACGGTTATCCGAACGGCGAACTCCTGCAACAGCTGCGCGCTCGCTGAGGCCATGCGGGGCTGACACCCGCCGCGTTTGTCGACAGACGGCCTCAGCGTCTGCATACACCTTCTGTGGTAGACTGGCGGGCGGCCAAAAGCCACCTGCCCACGGAGCCTCTACCGGAGCCCAGATTTCCGATGTCCGACACCTCCTCGCCCAAATCCGTCGCCAGTGGCGAAAAATTCCGCACCGCCCAAGGCATCACCGCGATCAAGGATGGTCAGAAGCGCCGTGCTGCGGCAGAACCCCAGGTTTTTGAACCCAAGCCCAAGTGGCTGCGGGTCAAGGCTCCTGGCGGTAGCCGTTTCGAGGCGGTCAAGCGCAACGTCGGCGAACATCGCCTGAGCACCGTTTGCCAGGAGTCGCACTGCCCGAACATGGGTGAGTGCTGGTCCAACGGCACCGCTACCATCATGCTCATGGGCTCGGTGTGCACCCGCGCCTGCCGCTTCTGCGCCGTGGACACCGGCAACCCCAATGGCTGGCTGGATCTGGAAGAGCCGCAGAACACCGCCAAGTCGGTGGAGCTGATGGCCCTGCGTTATATCGTGCTGACCTCAGTGGATCGTGACGACCTCGAAGACGGCGGCGCCGGCCACTATGCAGCCTGCGTGCGAGCGATCAAGGAAAACACCCCGCAGGTGGTGGTCGAGGCCCTGACCCCGGATTTCGATGGCGATCACCAGGCCATCGAACGCGTGGTCGACTCCGGCCTGGAAGTCTTCGCGCAGAACGTCGAGACGGTCAAACGCCTCACTCACGTGGTCCGCGACCCTCGTGCCGGCTACGAGAAAACCCTCAAGGTGCTCGAGCACGCCAAGAAGCACCGCCCCGACGTGCTGACCAAGACCAGCCTGATGCTGGGCCTGGGCGAAACCGACGAAGAGATCATCGAGACCATGGATGACCTGCGCGCCATCGGCGTGGACATCCTCACCCTCGGCCAGTACCTGCAGCCGACGCGCAACCACCTCAAGGTGCAGCGCTGGGTCAGCCCTGAAGAGTTCAATCGCTTCCGTGACATCGGCCTGGAGAAAGGCTTCATGGAAGTCGCCGCCGGCCCGCTGGTGCGCTCCAGCTACCGCGCTGACCGCGTGTTCGAGAAGAACAACCTGGGCCTCGCTGCACCGGTTCCAGTGCCGGGCCAGGAAGTCAACGCCAGCCTCATTCCGGCGCTGAATCTGAACTGACCTCTTCACGACAGACGAAAGGGACGCCTCGGCGTCCCTTTTCGTTGCTGACAGGGCCGTAGGGCGTACCGGGACGTCGGCCGCTCGGAAGCAGTACGCCATTGGAGCTTCAGGTGATCGTCGTGCTGCCAGACCCTGGCGGACTGTTCGCTTCGCTCCTGAGTACGCCCTACGAGATGACAGCTCTCGCGGGATAAACGCAAGGGGCGCCCATGGCGCCCCTTTGTGTTTCTACTGCTTAGCGATATCCCAACCTGTCGCGCAGCGTCTTCTCCAGCCGTTGCGCCACCTCGTCGAGCGCAGGCGGCGCTTGCAACAAATCACGCATCTGCACCATCTTCAGCCCGGCATAGCCACAGGGGTTGATGCGCTGGAAGGGCGTCATGTCCATATCGACGTTCAGCGCCAGGCCGTGGAACGAGCAGCCACGGCTGACTCGCAGGCCCAGGGATGCGATCTTGTCGCCTGCCACATATACACCTGGCGCATCCGCCTTGGGCGCCGCCTCGATGCCATAGCCAGCCAGCAGATCGACCAGGCTTTGCTCCATGGCCGTGACCAGCTCACGCACGCCGAGATCGAGGCGACGCAGATCGAGCATTAGATAGGCCACCAGTTGGCCCGGGCCGTGATAGGTTACCTGGCCGCCACGCTCGACCTGAATCACCGGGATATCACCGGGCGCCAGCAGGTGCTCCGCCTTCCCAGCCTGGCCCTGGGTGAACACCTTGGGATGCTGCAGTAACCAGATTTCATCCGGGGTCTGCGCGTCGCGTTCGGTGGTAAGACGGCGCATGGCCTCCAGCGTGGGCTGGTAGTCGACCAACCCGAGGTGACGAACGACTAGCTCGGGCATGAGGATCACAGCACCATGTGCACGCGACCGGTCGCCCGCAGGTCGACGTGAATCGCCTGCAGTTGCTCGACGCTGGTCGCGGTGATTAGCACCTGAACGGAGAGGAAGTTGCCATTGCGGCTATCCCGCATCACCAGGGTCGAGGCGTCCAGGTCCGGGGCGTGACGCTGGATCACTTCGATCACCAGGTCAGAGAAACCATCGCCGGCAGTGCCTATTACCTTGATCGGGTAACGCTCGCAGGGGAACTCGATTTTGGGTGGCTGAACGTCGGTATCGGTCATGTCATCACCGGGCTCATGGCCCGTCCAGAAAGGTCCGCCACGAATTGGAGCGGACTGGATAAGTCAGGCGCCTCGACGAGGCGGTCAATACAAGGTGGCTAAATGAAACGGCGGAGCAGCACCCTTTACAATACGTAAATGGGCCCTGCTCCGCCGTTTTCAATGCTCAGCGACAATGTCGGTCGCTGCTGGCGTCTCCGGTCAGTTGAACAGACCGAAGAAGAACAGGCGGATGCTGTCCCACAGACGACGCAGCAGGCCGCCCTCTTCTACCGACTGCAGCGCCACCAGATCGGTGCTGCGCACCACTTCGTCACCCAGTTTGACTTCGACCTTGCCGATCACGTCACCCTGCTGGATCGGTGCTATAAGTTGCGGATTGAGCGTCATGCTCGCCTGCAATTTTTCCAGTTGGCCCTTGGGCATGGTCATGGTCAGGTCTTCGGCCAGGCCGGCCTTGACCTGATTCGTGGCGCCTTTCCACACGGTGGCCTGGGCCAGCTCGGTACCTTTCTGATAGAAGGTGCGGCTTTCGAAGAAGCGGAAACCGTAGGTCAGCAGCTTCTGGGTTTCCGCTGCACGGGCCTGCTCGCTGTCGGTACCGAATACCGAGGTGATCATGCGCGCACCATCGCGCACGGCCGACGCCACCAGGCAGTAGCCGGCCTCGGAGGTGTGGCCGGTCTTCAGGCCGTCGACGGTACGGTCACGCCACAGCAGCAGGTTGCGGTTGGGCTGCTTGATGTTGTTCCAGAGGAACTCCTTCTGCGAGTAGATCGCATAGTGCTCGGCGTCCTCGTTGATGATCGCGCGGGCCAGAATTGCCATGTCATGGGCGCTGGAGTAGTGCTCAGGATGCGGCAAGCCGGTGGCGTTCATGAAGTGGCTGTTCTTCATGCCCAGGCGCTCGGCAGTGGCATTCATCATGTCGGCGAAGGCATCTTCGCTGCCGGCGATGTATTCGGCGATGGCGATGCTGGCGTCGTTGCCGGACTGGATGATGATGCCGTGCAGCAGGTCGTCGACCGTGGCCTGGCTGTTCAGCGGCAGGAACATGGTCGAGCCACCGGAAGCCGCACCGCCGGTGCGCCACGCGTGCTCGCTGATGGTCACCAGATCCTGCTCGCCGATCTTGCCGTTGCGGATTTCCAGGGTGGCGATGTAGGCGGTCATCAGCTTGGTCAGACTGGCCGGCGGCAGGCGCTGGTCAGCGTTGTTCTCGACCAGGACGTTGCCGCTGGCGGCGTCCATCAGCACATAGGATTTGGCGGCCAGTTGCGGCGCCGCAGGCACCACCTGCTGGTTGGCCATGGCGAGTGGCGCGGCCAGAAGGGTAAGAACCAGTGAAGCACGTTGCACGAAGCTGGTGATGTTCATCCGTCTCTCGAAAATCGTTGCATGGGTTGTACGGCCCCAAGGGGCCATCTTTCGACTCGCCAGCAGGCAAGCCTCGGATTAGTCCGGCAAAAGCCGGTTAAGTTGCCATCAGTCGGCGCGGACCAGCGTGGGCTGGCCAAGGTTGGCCAGGCGCACGCTGCTCTGTAGCTGCTCAGCCTCGCCCTGATTGCTGATCGGCCCCATTCGGACCCGATGCAGAATCTGCTGGTCGCGTACCACTGAGCTGATGAACACCGGCACACTGCTGGTCTGGGTCAGCTTGGACTTGAGCAGCTCCGCAGCGTCCGGATTGGCGAAGGCTCCCACCTGGAGATACAGGCCAGAGGCTGCGAGTGAATCGTTTTTTTTTGCGTCGATCTGCACCGGCACCACCGCAGCGGCGTGCTGTGTAGGCGGCGGCGCGTACTGCTCGACGACCTGCGGTACAGGCTGTGCGACGGGCTTGGCAACGGCAGCCTTGGCCGGCTGATTGTTGGCCAGCACCAGCGGCACCGGACGGCCCTGTTGCGCCCACCACTCGTGCGGATCGATACCCTCGACCTTGACCCGTGCAGTGCCCTTCTCGGCATAGCCGAGTTTCTTCGCCGCAGCGAAGGACAGGTCGATGATGCGGTCGGAGTAGAACGGACCTCGGTCGTTGACCCGCAGGATCACGACCTTGCCGTTCTCCAGGTTGGTGACGCGCACGTAGCTGGGCAGCGGCAGAGTCTTGTGTGCCGCGGTCATGCCGTACAGGTCGTAGGTCTCGCCGTTGGCCGTGGCCTGGCCGTGGAACTTGGTGCCATACCAGGAGGCAGGACCGACCGCCTGATAGCGACGGGCATCCTGAATCGGGTAGTACTGCTTACCGAACACCACATAGGGGCTGGCCTTGACCGGCCCGTAATGCGGCATGGGAATGGCGTCCTGAATCTTCGAGACGTCAACGTCCCACCAGGGCGCGCCATCGCGATGCGGGCGGTTGAAATCATCCGGGCCGGAGATACCGGCCGACTGACCAGGCGTCACCGCAGACTGCGGTGCCCGATTGGAGGAGCAGCTCGCCAGCAACAGCGCTGCCGTTACGCAGGCTGCCAGCGGCAGCAGTTTGGACGCACTCATCGATTACCCCGTGCTTCGACCAGTAGCTCGGCCAGTTGATTGACCGCCATGGCATACATCACGCTGCGATTGTAGCGGGTGATGGTGTAGAAGTTGGGCAAACCGAACCAGTATTCGTCGCCTTCGGCACCCTCCAGACGAAACGCCGTCACCGGAACGTCTTCGGCCAGCTCGTCCTGGCTTTTCCAGCCCAGCTCGCGCAGCTCGGCGACGTTCTTCACCGGGTCCAGGCCCTGGGTCAGGCCTTCGTCGACACGAGCTCCGCTGACCTCGACGCGGCTGGCCACCTGGCCACCGGCCTGCCAGCCGTGACGTTTGAAATAGCTGGCAACACTACCGATGGCATCGGTCGGATTGCTCCAGATGTTGATGTGGCCGTCGCCGTCGAAGTCCACGGCGTAGGCGCGGAAGCTGCTCGGCATGAACTGCGGCAACCCCATGGCACCGGCATAGGAGCCCTTGAGCGAAAGCGGATCGACCTGTTCCTCACGAGTCAGCATGAGGAACTCGCGCAGCTCCTTGCGGAAGAACGGCGCGCGCGGCGGATAATCGAAGGCCAGGGTCGACAATGCGTCCATGACCCGCCAGCTGCCGGTGTTGCCACCGTAGAAGGTTTCCACGCCAATGATGGCGACGATGAATTGCGGCGGTACGCCGTACTCGGCCTCGGCTTTCTCTAGAGCAGCCTGGTTCTTGCTCCAGAACTCAACACCCTGGGCGATACGCTTGTCGGTGATGAAGATAGGCCGGTATTCCTTCCAGGGTTTGACCTTCTCAGCCGGACGCGAGATAGCGTCGAGAATCGCCTGCTTGCGCTCGACATCGGCGAACAGGGCATACAGTTGCTCGCTGGCGAAACCGTAGTCACGGGTCATTTCCTCGACGAACTCGGTCACCTGCGGCGAGTCCTGGTAATCCGCCGCCAACGCCTGGGCGCCGGTGCCGAGCATGCCGGCGATGCCGACTCCGATGAACGTACGAGCAGCCCAACTGCGCAGAGAATGCATTAACTCAAAACCCCCAAATCAAACCTGGGCGATCCACTTTCTGTGGGTGTGGATCGCCATCAATATCCCGAAGCCTGACAACAGCGTGACCAGATGGGTTCCGCCATAACTAATGAAGGGCAGCGGCACCCCAACCACCGGCAGCAGCCCGCTGACCATGCCGATGTTGACGAATACGTAGACGAAGAAGGTCATGGTCAGCGCCCCGGCCAGCAGCTTGCCGAACAGCGTCTGCGCCTGGGCGGTGATCACCAGGCCGCGCGCCAGCAGCAGCAGATAGAGCAGCAACAACAGACAGACGCCAACCAGGCCGAACTCCTCCGCGAGCACGGCAATGATAAAGTCCGTATGGCTTTCCGGCAAAAAATCCAGGTGCGACTGAGTACCCAGTAGCCAGCCCTTGCCCAGCACGCCGCCGGAACCGATCGCCGCCTTGGACTGGATGATGTTCCAGCCCGACCCCAGCGGATCGCTCTCGGGATTGAGGAAGGTCAGCACGCGGCGTTTCTGGTAGTCATGCATGACGAAGTACCACATGCCCACCGCGACCGGCACCACGGCAGCGGCGGCGCCGATGATCCAGCGCCATTGCAGGCCGGCCATGAACACCACGAATGCGCCCGAGGCGAGGATCAGCAACGAGGTGCCCAGGTCCGGCTGCTTGACGATCAGTACGAAAGGCACACCGATCATCGCCAGGCTGATGACGATGTGCTTGAAGCGCGGCGGCAGGTTGTGCCGCGACAGGTACCAGGCGATGGTCATCGGCATGATGATTTTCATCAGCTCCGACGGCTGGAAGCGGATCACCCCGGGGATATTGATCCAGCGTGTGGCGCCCATCGCGGTATGGCCCATGACCTCCACCACCATCAGCAGCGCGACGCCTATCACGTAGGCAAGAGGTACCCAGCGCGCCATGAAGCGCGGGTCGAACTGGGCGATCACCACCACCGCGAGCATGCCGATGCCGAACGAGGACGCCTGCTTGAGCAACAGGTCGATGTTCTTGCCACTGGCCGAATAAAGGATGAACAGGCTGCCAGTGCCGAGAATCAGCAGCAGTAACAGCAGCCAGCCATCGATATGCATGCGCTGCAACAGGCTGGCGCGACGACGCAGTACGTCCTCGTCGGACAGGGTACGGTCAAAATTGCTCATCATCGTTGACTGACCTCGGCAGGCTTGGGCATCGCGAACTCGGCCTTGAGCTGACCGGTTTCCTTGTCCAGCAGCCAGGCGTCCATGACCTGCTTGACCACGGGCGCGGCAACACCTGAGCCGGATTCCCCGTTCTCCACCATCACCGCGACGGCGATCTGCGGGTTGTTCGCAGGCGCAAAACCGATGAACAGCGCGTGGTCGCGGTGGCGCTCCTGCACCTTGTTGCGGTCGTACTTCTCACCCTGCTTGATCGCCACCACCTGCGCCGTGCCGCTCTTGCCGGCGATGCGATAGACCGAACTGTCGCCGACCTTGCGCGCGGTTCCGCGTGGGCCATGCAACACCTCTTCCATGCCATGGATGCCGTAATCCCAGAACTTCGGGTCACGCAGGACGATGTCGGGCATCGGATTGGGGTCCACGGGCAGACGACCATCGACGCTCTTGGCCAGGTGCGGGCGAATCCACTTGCCACGCGTGGCCATCAATGCGGTGGCCTGCGCCAGTTGCAGCGGCGTGGTCTGCATGTAGCCCTGGCCGATACCGAGAATCAGCGTCTCGCCGGGATACCAGGGCTGGCGATAGCGTGCCCGTTTCCAGTCGCGCGACGGCATCAGGCCGGCGGTTTCCTCGAACATGTCCAGCGCCACGCGCTGGCCGAGGCCGAAGCGGCTCATGTAGTCGTGCATGCGATCGACGCCCATCTTGTGCGCCAGATCGTAGAAATAGGTGTCGTTGGAACGGGCGATGGCCAGGTTGAGGTCGACCCAGCCGTCACCGCTACGGTTCCAGTTGCGGTATTTGTGGCTGTGGTTGGGCAACTGATAGAAGCCAGGGTCGAACACCCGCGAGGTGGGCGTGACCACCCCGGCATCGAGGCCAGCCACGGCCACCATCGGCTTGATGGTCGAGCCAGGCGGGTAAAGGCCGCGCAGTACCCGGTTGTACAGCGGCTGATCGATGGAGTCGCGCAACTCGCCATAGGCCTTGAAGCTGATGCCGGTGACGAAGGGGTTGGGATCGAAGCTGGGCTGGCTGACCATCGCCAGCACTTCGCCATTGTTCGGGTCGATAGCCACCACCGCGCCACGACGACCACCCAGGGCTTTTTCCGCGGCTTCCTGCAGGTTCACGTCGAGGCTGAGGACGATGTCCTTGCCCGGTTTCGGATCGACGCGGTTGAGTACGCGCAATACGCGGCCACGGGCGTTGGTCTCGACCTCTTCATAGCCGACCTCGCCGTGCAGTTCGTCCTCGTAGAAGCGCTCGATACCGGTCTTGCCGATATGGTGCGTACCGGCATAGTCGGTCGGGTCGAGGCGCTTGAGCTCCTGCTCGTTGATACGCCCAACATAGCCGACCGAATGAGCGAAATGCTCCTGCTGCGGGTAATGCCGCACCAGCTGCGCAGCCACCTCGACGCCCGGCAGACGGAACTGGTTGACCGCGATGCGGGCGATCTGCTCCTCGCTCAGCTCGAACAGGATCGGTACCGGCTCGAACGGGCGCCGCCCCTGGCGCACGCGGCGTTCGAACAGCGCACGCTCATCCTCGCTAAGCTCCAGCACCTCGACCACGGTGTCGAGCACGCTGAGCCAGTCACCGGCACGCTCACGGGTCACGGTCAGGCTGAAGCTGGGACGGTTGTCGGCGATGATCACGCCGTTGCGATCGTAGATCAGCCCACGGGTTGGCGGCAGAGGCTGCACGTGGATGCGGTTGTTTTCTGCCAGCGTGCTGTGATGCTCGTACTGGATCACCTGCAGGTAGTACATGCGCATGATCAGTACGCAGGTCAGCAGGATGATCACCACGCCGCCGACGAGCACGCGGCGCTTGACCAGGCGAGCGTCCTTTTCGTGATCCTTGAGGCGAATCGGCTGCGGCATGACTACTTGATCACTTGTGGTACGGGTGGCCGGACAATACGGTCCAGGCTCGGTAGATCTGCTCGCCAAGCAGGATGCGCACCAGCGGATGCGGCAGGGTCAGCGGCGACAGCGACCAGCGCTGCTCGCTGCGCGCGCAAACCTCAGGCGCCAGCCCTTCCGGGCCGCCGACCATGAGGTTGACGTTGCGTGCATCGAGACGCCAGCGGTCCAGCTCCGCCGCCAGTTGCTCGGTGCTCCATGGCTTGCCATGGACCTCCAGCGTGACGATACGTTCGCCGGGTTGCACCTTGCTCAGCATGGCCTCGCCCTCCTGACGGATCAGGCGGGCGACGTCGGCGTTCTTGCCACGGGTGTTGAGGGGAATTTCCACCAGTTCCAGCGGCAACTCGGCAGGCAGGCGCTTGACGTACTCCTGCCAGCCCTCCTCGACCCAACGCGGCATGCGCGAACCGACGGCGATCAGTTTGATCCGCACGGCTTGCGCTTACTCTGCGCTGTGCTGGGCGCGGCTCTGCTCGGCGCCCTGCCACAGGCGCTCGAGGTCGTAGAACTGGCGCGCGGTCGGCAGCATCACGTGCACGACGATGTCCCCGAGGTCGAGCAGCGCCCATTCGCCGCTGTCCAGACCTTCGCTACC
The DNA here is from genome assembly GCF_940789645.1 of Pseudomonas sp. Marseille-Q0931. Lineage (NCBI taxonomy): Bacteria > Pseudomonadati > Pseudomonadota > Gammaproteobacteria > Pseudomonadales > Pseudomonadaceae > Pseudomonas > Pseudomonas sp. Marseille-Q0931. The sequence continues at coordinate 246,566 of NZ_CALNWT010000009.1, forward strand.
GATCGGGCGTACACCCTGTTCCTTGACCTTTTCCAGTACGTTTTCCACCAGTGACTTGACCTGACGGCTGGAGCTACCGCTGGCGATCACCATGAAATCGGTGATGCTGGTCTTGTCCTTGACGTCGATCACGGTGATGTCGGTCGCCTTGATCTCTTCCAGCGCCGCCACGGCGATCTTGACCAGCTCGTCGCTGGGCATGTTCTGCTTACTCATAAAAACTCATTTGCCTCGTGTAATGGACGCCAGCGCACATGCATGGCGTTTCAAGCATTGGGCGCACGGTACAGATCGTGCGCCTGGATATAGGCCAGTACCGCATCCGGCAGCAGATAACGCGCCGAGCGGCCAGTTGCCAACAAGTGGCGAATCTGCGTGGCGGAAATCGCCAACGGAGTCTGCCAGATGAAACTGATTTGCCCGCCTGCACCCACCAGGCTCAACGGGTCGCTGACACTGCGCGCGGCCAGCAGATCGCGCAGCGCCTCCGGCGCTTCACTGTCGGCATCCGGCCGTTGCAACACCAGCAGGTGACAGTGCTCGAGCAGCTCCTGCCAACGATGCCAGCTCGGCAAACCGCAGAAGGCATCCCAGCCCAGCAGCAGGAACAGCTGATCGTCCGCTGCCAGCTCGGCACGCACCGACTCCAGCGTGTCCAGGGTGTACGACGGTTTGTCGCGGCGCAGCTCGCGGTCATCGACCGTCAGCCGCGTCTCGCCTGACACCGCCAGTTCGACCATGGCCAGACGCTGTTCCGCCGTCGCCTGCGGCGTGTCGCGATGCGGCGGTCTGGCGCTGGGGATCAGCCGCAGCTCGTCCAGCGCCATGAATTCGGCCACCTCCAGCGCGGCACGCAGATGCCCGATGTGTACCGGGTTGAAGGTACCGCCGAGCAGGCCGATGCGTCGGGCGCCGATCCGTTTCATTTATGTACGAATGTGTCCGTCGCCGAAGACCACGTATTTCTCGCTGGTCAGGCCTTCCAGGCCGACCGGGCCACGTGCGTGCAGCTTGTCGGTGGAAATGCCGATCTCCGCCCCCAGGCCGTACTCGAAACCATCGGCGAAGCGGGTCGAGGCGTTGACCATCACCGAGGAAGAATCCACCTCGGTGAGGAAACGCCGCGCATCGCTGAAGTTCTCGGTGATGATCGAGTCGGTGTGCTGCGAGCCGTAATGATTGATGTGCTCGATGGCCGCATCCAGCGAGTCGACAATGCGAATCGCCAGGATCGGCGCGTTGTACTCGGCGAACCAGTCGTCCTCGCTCGCTTCCAGCACATCGCCGCCGAGCAGCTCGCAGGTGGCGGCATCGCCACGCAGTTCAACGCCCTTGTCACGGTAGATGGCGGCCAGCGGCGGCAGCACGCGTGCAGCGACAGCCTGATGCACCAGCAGGGTTTCCATTGCATTGCACGGCGAGTAGCGCTGGGTCTTGGCGTTGTCACAGACGCGGATGGCCTTGTCGAGGTCGGCGGCGACGTCGACATAGACGTGGCAGACGCCGTCCAGATGCTTGATCACAGGCACCTTGGCATCGCGACTGATGCGTTCGATCAGGCCCTTGCCGCCGCGCGGGACGATCACGTCGACGTACTCCGGCATGGTGATCAGCTCACCGACGGCAGCGCGGTCGATGGTTTCCACCACCTGCACGGCAGCTGCCGGCAGGTCGGCCTTCGCCAGGCCCTGCTGGATGCAGCGGGCAATCGCCTGGTTGGAGTGAATGGCCTCGGAGCCGCCACGCAGGATGGTGGCGTTGCCGGACTTCAGGCACAGGCTGGCGGCATCGATGGTCACGTTCGGACGCGACTCGTAGATGATGCCGATCACCCCCAGCGGCACACGCATCTTGCCGACCTGGATGCCGGACGGCAGGTAGCGCATGCCCTGAATCTCGCCGATCGGATCGGGCAGGGTCGCGACCTGGCGCAACCCTTCGATCATGCTGTCGATGACCTTCGGCGTCAGCGCCAGGCGGTCGACCATGGCCGGCTCCAGGCCGCTGGCTCGAGCAGCGGCCAGGTCCAGTTCATTGGCGGCAGTCAGCTCGGCGCGAGCGGCGTCGAGGGCATTGGCGGCAGCGTGCAGCGCGCGATTCTTCTGCGCGGTGCTGGCGCGGGCGAGCACCCGCGAAGCCTGGCGGGCGGCCTGGCCCAGGCGGGTCATGTATGCGTGCACGGACTCGGTCATGGCGGCGGAGGTCTGGCAGTTGGAAAAAGGGGCTGATTATAGCCGGCTCGCAAGGCCGCGCCCAGCGGCGTCTGGCAAGCGGTAACCAGCGCGTCCGTTCAGGGCGAAGGCCGGACACACAGCAGCCTTGGCCGGGGCGATAGCAACGGACCGCACGGGGTCAGGTCTGGCGCGGGACCGTTCAGGCATTTTTAAGCTTGCTGTTGTTATGCTCGCCGCCCCGAGACCCCGACCGAGCCCGATGCGACAGATG